>NZ_JBICSQ010000009.1:0-184457 GCF_043197175.1 Amycolatopsis sp. NPDC049252 | reverse complement strand
CCTGGTGGGCCGCCGCCGGTTCCTGACCGGGGCGGCCCACCCGGGCGTCAGCCGCCGACCTTGGCTTCCACCGCGAAGTCGCCTCCGCGGGTCGTGACGTCCGCGATCCCGCCCGCGACGCGGATGTCCGGCTCGATCTCCGCGAACCGGGCCAGCACGTCGGCCGGGCCCGTCACCGTCAAGGTTTCCACCGCCGTGCGCATCGAGACCTTCGCGTCCGTCTTCGCCCGGCGGACCGCCGCGATCACCTCGCCCGCCAGCGTCAGCAGCTTCGGGTCACCCTCGACCGACAGGCCCGAGGGCCACGCGGCGCGGTGCACCGAACCCGGCTGCCACCACGACCAGACCTCTTCGGTCGCGAACGGCAGGAACGGCGCGAACAGCCGCAGCAGCGCCGACAACGCCGTCACCAGGGCCGCCTGGGCGGACGAAGCGCCCGAGGCGCCGCTGTCGCCGTACGCGCGGCCCTTCACCAGCTCGACGTAGTCGTCGCAGAACGTCCAGAAGAACGTCTCGGTCACCTGCAGCGCCCGCGCGTAGTCCAGGTCCTCCAGCGCCGCCGTCGCCTGCTCGATGACGACCGTCAGGGAGGCCAGCAGCGCCCGGTCCAGCGGCTCGGTGACCGCCGCGGACGGCGAAGGCACGCCGAGGCCGAGCACGAACCGGCTCGCGTTGAGCAGCTTCGTCGCCAGCCGGCGGCCCACCTTCATCTGGCCTTCGTCGACCGCCGTGTCGACGCCGGGGCGCGCGCTCGCCGCCCAGTAGCGCACCGCGTCCGAACCGAACCGCTCCAGCAGGTCAACCGGCGTCGTGACGTTGCCCTTGGACTTCGACATCTTCTTGCGGTCGGGGTCGAGGACCCAGCCGGCGATCGACGTCTCCCGCCACGGCAGCACGCCGTGCTCCAGCTCCGCGCGCACCGCCGTCGAGAACAGCCAGGTGCGGATGATCTCGTGCGCCTGCGGCCGCAGGTCCATCGGGAAGACCCGGTCGAACAGGTCGTCGTCGAGGCTCCAGCGGCCGACGATCTGCGGGGTGAGCGACGACGTCGCCCACGTGTCCATGACGTCGGCCTCCGCGACGAAACCGCTCGGCACGCCTCGCTGGTCTTCGGTGAATCCGGGCGGCACGTCGCTGCTCGGGTCGACCGGCAACGCGGCGTCGTCCGGCAGCAGGCGCGCGTCGTAGTCCGGCTCGCCGTGCTCGTCCACCCGGTACCACAGGGGAATCGGCACGCCGAAGAACCGCTGGCGGCTGACCAGCCAGTCGCCGGCGAGGTTCTCCACCCACGACGAGTAGCGCACCTTCATGTGCTTCGGCACCCAGTTCAGCTCTTCGCCGCGGGCGAGCATCTTCGCGCGGAACGCCTCGTCGTTCCCGCCGTTGCGCAGGTACCACTGCCGGCTGGCGACGATCTCCAGCGGCTTGTCGCCCTTCTCGTAGAACTTCACCGAGTGCGTGATCGGCCGCGGTTCCCCGCGCAGGGCCCCGGATTCGCGCAGCAGGCGGACCAGGATCTCGCGTCCCGTGTGGACGGTCTTGCCGACCAGCGGCGCGTACGCCTCGGCCGGCACGCCGTGCGGCGCGTCGGGCAGGAACCGGCCGTCCCGGCCCAGCACGACCCGGGTGGCGAGCCGCAGCTCGCGCCACCACGTGACGTCCGTGGTGTCGCCGAAGGTGCACACCATCGCGATGCCGCGGCCCTTCTCGGGGTCCGCGAGGTGGTGCGCCACCACGGGCACCTCGACGCCGAACACCGGCGTCCGCACGGTCTTCCCGAACAACGGCTGGAAGCGTTCGTCGTCCGGGTGCGCCACCAGCGCGACGCACGCGGGCAGCAGCTCGGGCCGGGTCGTCGCGATCACGACGTCCGCGCCGTCGGGACCGGTGAACGCGAGGTCGTGGAACGCGCCGGGCCGCTCCCGGTCCTCCAGCTCGGCCTGCGCGACGGCGGTGCGGAACGAGACGTCCCAGAGCGTCGGCGCTTCGGCCTGGTAGGCCTCGCCGCGGGCGAGGTTGCGCAGGAACGCGCGCTGCGAGATCAGCCGCGAGTCGTGCCCGATCGTCTGGTAGGTCATCGTCCAGTCGACCGACAGCCCGAGCTGCCGCCACAGCTGCTCGAAGACCTTTTCGTCGGTCACCGTCAGGGATTCGCACAGCTCGACGAAGTTGCGCCGCGAAATGGAAACGACGTCCTTGCCCGGCTTCTCCGGCGCCCGGAAGCCCGGATCGTAGGGCAGCGACGGGTCGCAGCGGACGCCGAAGTGGTTCTGCACCCGGCGTTCGGTCGGCAGGCCGTTGTCGTCCCAGCCCATCGGGTAGAACACCTCGGCCCCGCGCATCCGCTTGAACCGCGCGAGCACGTCGGTGTGGGTGTAGGAGAAGACGTGCCCGATGTGCAGCGACCCGCTGACCGTCGGCGGCGGGGTGTCGATCGAGTAGATCTCGGCGCGGGTCTTCGTGCGGTCGAAGCGGTAGGCGCCGGTGGACTCCCATACGGGTACCCACTTGGCCTCCAGACCGTCGACACCGACCTTGTCCGGGACCTCGGGGCTCGTGAAGGGAGTTGTCATGAAGCAACTCTAGGCGGCGCCGGAACCCGTTTCCGCCGAGGTCGGCAGATCACGCATGTGCCGCAACGGCGAGAAGACCACCCACGCCACCGCGGAGATCGTGCCGGCGACCGCCACCCACACCGCGGTGCGCAGGCCGAGCCATTCGCCCAGTGCGCCGCCCAGCAGCCCGCCGAGCGGAATCGTGCCCCAGACGACGAACCGCACGCTCGCGTTCATCCGGCCGAGCAGCCGGTCCGGGCAGATCGCCTGGCGGTAGGAGACCCCCGCGACGTTGTAGACGATGATCCCGAACGCCATGACGGCCAGGCCGAACCCGGCGAGGACGAGCCGCCAGCCCGGCGCGGCCAGCGGGACCAGCAGGTAGGCCGGCATGGTGAGCAGCGGCACCAGCCAGATCGCCCGGGCCTGGCCGATCCGCCGGGTGATGGCCCGCGAACAGAGCGCGCCGAGGATGCCGCCCGCGCCGCCGACGCCCAGCACCAGGCCGACCACGGCCGGCGTCAGCCCCAGGGTGCGCGTCAGGAACAGCACCCGGACCGCGGTGAAGGCGGCGTCGAAGAGGTTCGCGATCGCCGTGCACGCCACGATCGCGCGCAACGGCTTGTCGGCGAAGACGAACCGCAGGCCCTCGCCGATCTGCCGGCTCAGCGGGGCGTGGCCACCGCGCTCGGGCTCGGGCTCCACCGCCCGGATGCGGAGCAGGCACAGCGCCGAGGTCAGGTAACCGAGGCCGGTGATCAGCACGGTGTTCGCGGCCGTGACCAGCTGGACCAGCACACCCGCGCCGCTCGGCCCGGCGATCATCGCGACCGACTGGACCGACTGCAGCTTCGCGTTGCCCTCCAGCAGGTGCTCCCGGCCGACGAGCGAGGGCAGGTAGGACTGGTAGGCGACGTCGAAGAACACCGTCGCGATGCCGACGAGCAGCACGACCACCAGCAGCTGGAAGAGCGTCAGGATCCCGGCCCACCAGGCGAGCGGCACGGTGAGCAGCAGCGCGAAGCGGGTGAAGTCGGCCGCGAGCATGATGCGGCGGCGGCGCAGCCGGTCGACCCACACCCCGGCGGGTAGCCCGAGCAGCAGGAACGCGAGCGTCTCCGCCGCGGTGAGCAGGCCCATCTCGAACGGTGTCGCGGCCAGCGTCACGACCGCGAGCAGCGGGACGGCGGTGTTCCCGACGAACGTGCCGAGCTGGCTGGCCGTGTCGCCGGCCCACAGCCGCCTGAAGTCGGCGTGGAAGAAGAGTGATGACCCCCTGGACATGGGCCCGAGTCTGCCGCGAGTGATTGGAAAGTGTCAATCACTGGCGTTCTAGGCTGTGCCCGTGCTCCCCGCGAAACGTCGTACCGCGACCGAAGCCGAGGCCGCCGCGCTGGCCTCCGGAATACGGCTGCGCATCATCCGGTTGACCTTCTCCGAGGCCCTGACCAACAAGGAGCTCGCCGAGCGGCTCGGCCGCGACCCGGCGACCACCCTGCACCACGTGCGCAAGCTCGTGGACACCGGCTTCCTGGCGGCCCAGCCGCCCCGGCGCGGCACCCGGGGCGCCCGGGAAATTCCCTACCTCTCCACGGGACTTTCGTGGACACTCGACTCATGCGGTGATCGGGGCGTTGAAGAGGCGGTGCTCGAGGCCTATCTGGCCGAGATCGCCGAAACCGGGTTCGAGGGCGTGCACCAGTCACGCCTGGTCGTCCAGGTGGCCCCCGAGGAGCGCGAAGAGCTGGACAACCGGCTGAACGACCTCCTCGAGGAGTTCCGCGCGCGCCCGCGCCGTCCCGGCGCGGAACGCACCGCGATCTACCTCGCCACCTATCCGAGCAGCTGAAGAAGTTCGGTTCCGCGTCGAAACGTGGGACCATGGAGGCACGATGACAGATCTGACACACACCGAAGACCACGACGACGACCTGTACGACGCCGAGCTGTCGACGGGCGAGATGGAGCTCGAGGACCGCGCGTCACTGCGCCGGGTCGCGGGGCTGTCCACGGAGCTCGACGACGTCACCGAGGTCGAGTACCGGCAACTGCGGCTCGAACGGGTCGTCCTGGTCGGCGTGTGGACCGAGGGCACGGCCCTGCAGTCCGAGGCGTCGCTGGCCGAGCTGGCGCGCCTGGCCGAGACGGCGGGCTCCGAAGTCCTCGAAGGTCTCATCCAGCGGCGGACCAAGCCGGACCCGGCCACCTACATCGGCTCGGGCAAGGTGCGGGAGGTGCGCGACATCGTCGGGTCCACCGGCGCCGACACCGTGATCTGCGACGGCGAGCTCTCGCCGGGCCAGCTGCGGCAGCTCGAGGAGAAGGTCAAGGTCAAGGTCATCGACCGGACCGCGCTGATCCTCGACATCTTCGCCCAGCACGCCCGGTCCAAGGAGGGCAAGGCGCAGGTCGAGCTGGCCCAGCTGCAGTACCTGATCCCGCGCCTGCGCGGGTGGGGTGCGTCGCTGTCCCGGCAGGCCGGTGGCCGGGCCGGGGGCGCGAACGGCGGTGTGGGCCTGCGTGGTCCCGGTGAGACCAAGCTCGAGACCGACCGGCGGCGGATCAACAAGCGCGTGGCGAAGCTGCGCCGGGAGATCGCCGCGATGGACACCATCCGCGAGACCAAGCGCGGCCGCCGGCTGGCCAACGAGGTGCCCAGCGTGGCGATCGTCGGCTACACGAACGCCGGCAAGTCGAGCCTGCTCAACGCGCTGACCGGGGCCGGGGTGCTGGTGGAGGACGCGCTGTTCGCCACCCTCGACCCGACCACGCGGCGCACGCAGACCGCGGACGGGCGCACCTACACGCTGACCGACACCGTCGGGTTCGTCCGGCACCTGCCGCACCAGTTGGTGGACGCGTTCCGCTCGACGCTGGAAGAGGCCGCCGACGCGGACCTGCTGGTGCACGTGGTCGACGGGTCCGACCCGGCGCCGGAGGAGCAGGTCAGCGCCGTGCGCGAGGTGCTCGGCGAGATCACGCGCAAGCGCAAGGAGCCGCTCCCGCCGGAGCTGCTGGTGATCAACAAGACGGACGCGTCCGACGAGGTCACCCTCGCCCGGCTGCGGCACGCGCTGTCCGGCTCGGTGCAGGTCTCGGCCCGCACCGGCGCCGGCATCCCGGAGCTCGTCGAGGTGATCACCGAACGCCTGCCGCGGCCGGAGGTCACCATCGAGGTCCTCGTGCCCTACGCGCACGGCGAGCTCGTCGCGCGGGCGCACGCGGAGGGCGAAGTGCTGGAAGAGGAGCACGTCGAGGAGGGCACGCGCCTGCTGGCGCGGGTCCGCCCGGATTTCGCCGCCGCTTTGCGGGAGTACGAGACCAACTCGACCAGGGCCTGACACGTCTCCGTAGTGTGCGACCAGGTTGGCCGCACACTACGGAGGTGCTGGGTGCGCTTGGCGGTCGCGGTGGCGGCGGGTTTCTTGGCTGTGCTGGCTGGGCCGGTGCCCGCGTCGGCGGCTCCGGCCGTGGAACCCCTGTGCACGGTCAAGGACTCCCGGATCGGTGAGCTGTCCGGGCTCGTGTCCGACGGCGAGCACCTCTACGCGATCAACGACGGCGGCACCAAGGTCCAGGTGTTCGTGCTCGGGCGGGACTGCAAGGTGCAGAAGGTCCTCACCGACAAGACGGACCCGTTCGACGTCGAAGACCTGGCCCGCACACCGGACGGGCGGCTCTGGCTGTCCGACACCGGTGACAACCAGAAGGGCCGGCTGACCGTCGCGCTGCTCGAGCTGAGCCCGCAGGGGAAGCTCACGCTGCACCGGCTGACCTATCCCGACGGCCAGCACGACACCGAAGCGCTGATCATGGACAAGGCGGGGAGGCCGTACCTGATCACCAAGGACGTCCTCGGCGAGGCGAAGGTCTACCGGCCGCAGGGCCCGCTGGCCAGCCCCGGGCCGACCAACCTCGAGAAGGTCGGCTCGGTGAAGATCGAGGCCACCGACACGCCGGGCGGCCCGGTCGGGTCGATCGGCTCGGTACTGGTGACCGGCGGCGCGTCGAGCGCCGACGGCACGGTCGTCGCGCTGCGCACCTACACCGACGCCTACCTCTACGCCGCACCCGACGGTGATGTCCTCGCCGCGCTGCAGCGCACCCCGGTCCGGATTCCGTTGCCGGGGGAGAAGCAGGGGGAGGCAATTGCGTTCGACCCCGACGGGACGCTGCTTTCGGGCAGCGAAGGCGTCGGCCAGCCTCTCCGCGCGGTGCGGGGCGCGGCGGCTCTGGCCGCGCAGTCCGGCGCACCGGCGGAGGGAAAGACCTCGACCGGCGCCGGCGCTTCGTCCGGTGCGGCGGGGGACGGGGCCGGGCTCCCCGTCCTCCCCGCCGCCGGGATAGCGCTGGCCGCGGTCGGGATCGGCTGGTTCGGGATCAGCAGGCTGCGCCGCCGAAGCCGCCGGTAGGCGAGCTTGGCTCCCCACGGCCAAGATCACTCGATCCGGTGAAGATCAGCCCCGTCTCGGCGGTGCGATCCCTGGCCTTCACATCCAAGGCGACCGAGATGGGGGTCCGGGGGCACGCCCCCGGGCGGGTCTGGGGGTTGCACCCCCAGGAGACACCTGGAGCGAGCGGCCGTGGTCCGCGCTTTCCGCGGACACACCCCCACCCGCTCCCGCTCGCTACAGGCGACGCAGGACGGCCACGACCTTGCCGAGCACCGTCGCGTCGTCGCCGGGGATCGGCTCGTACGCCTCGTTGTGCGGCATCAGCCAGATGTGGCCGCCCTTGCGCTTGAACGTCTTGACCGTGGCCTCGCCGTCGATCATCGCCGCGACGATCTCGCCGTTGTCCGCGTCCGGCTGCTGCCGGACCACGACCCAGTCGCCGTCGGTGATGGCCGCGTCGATCATCGAGTCGCCGGTGACCTTGAGCAGGAACAGCTCGCCCTCGCCGACGATCTCCCGCGGCAGCGGGAAGACGTCCTCGATGGCCTGCTCGGCCAGCACCGGGCCACCGGCGGCGATCCGGCCGACCAGCGGCACGTACGCCGCCTTCGGCATGACCGGCTGCTGGTCCATCTCGATGCCCATGGGGTTGTCGTCGGTCGCCGACAGCACGCCGACCGCGCGCGGCCGGTTCGCGTCCCGGCGCAGGTAACCCTTGCGCTGCAGGGCCCGCAGCTGGTGGGAGACCGACGACGTCGACGTCAGGCCCACCGCTTCCCCGATCTCGCGCACGCTCGGCGGGTAGCCGAACCGGCTGACCCAGCCGCGGATCACGTCGAGAACCTGCTGCTGGCGGACGGTGAGGGTCTCGTCGACGTCGTACACCTCGGGCATCGAGGCCACCTTGCCGGTGCCCCCGGGGGACCCACTGGTCCTGCCCGCCTTGTTCTCCTTCGCCACTGCGTCGCCTCCCAGACGTTCGCTGCACGTATGCGCGCCGGCCGCCGCCCACGGGGTGCGGGCAGCCTGGCCGGCGGCATCTGCCCGGCAGATGCCCTGGTCACCGACGTTAGCCTCCGGGCACGGCGATTTCAAACATCTGTTCGATCGACACGCCGTGTCCGCTCGATTTTGTCGGTGGTAGGTGGTAGACCTTCGCACGGACGTTCGATAGAACGCCTGTTCGACCTTGATCAGCGAACCGCAGTGGTTCCGGAATCAGGCGGACACCAGGGTTTAGAGGAGGTTCGGATGTCCATTCTGGCCGAACGCGGTCCGGCTCGCCCGGCGACCCCGGTTCCGGCGCAACCCCGCCCTGTGCGCGTGCTGCGCGGGCGGCGCGGTGAGGTGCAGCGCCCGCCGACGCGCGCGAGGGTCGTCGCGGGCCGCCGGCCGGCCGGCGCGCCCTGCGCGACGCCGCGGCGGGTGCCGGTGCGGTGGCCGTGGCTCGCCGCACTCGCCGTCGCGAGCTGTCTGGTGGTCACCGGATTGGGTCTTCTGGGCGGCGGTGGCGCGGGCGCTCCGGTGCCCGAGTCGACCGCCACGGTGTCGGTCGGACAGGGCGACACGCTGTCCGCGCTGGCCGCCCGGTTCGCGCCGAACAGCGACACTGGCGCGGTTGTCGCGAGGATCAAGGAGCTCAATCGCCTGGACCAGGCCGTTCTGGTGCCCGGGCTGCCGCTCACGGTCCCCGTGGCCGACCCGGCCGCCGTTCCCGCACCCTGACTCGCGGGCGCCGTCAACCACCCTCACCCGGGCGAGGTCCTGTCCGGTCGTGTCGCTTGCGCGGGCCAGTCCCGAGTCCTACTCTCTGCCGCTATATGTAGTAGTTACACCGCTGTAGTTGGTCCACAGGTTGGGGTAGACTGGGCAGCAGTTGTCCACAGTTGACCGGCTCTTACCCACCGGATGTCCACATGTCGATCACCAGGGTGCAGGGGTGCCCGGTGGTCGCAGCACGGCCGCGCGTGGCGGCCGGGACGTCGACCGGGGCGGCCGGCGCGGAGGGGAAGGTGATCGGCGGATGAGGTGCCCGTTCTGCCGGCATGCGGACTCTCGGGTCGTCGACTCCCGAGAGGTGGATGAAGGCCAGGCGATCCGCAGGCGGCGCTCGTGCGCGTCGTGCGGAAGGCGGTTCACGACCTCGGAGACGATGGTGCTCGCCGTCGTGAAGCGTTCCGGGGTCACCGAGCAGTTCAACCGGGACAAGGTGGTCAGCGGGGTCCGGCGTGCGTGCCAGGGCCGTCCGGTCGACGACGACGCGCTGCAGCAGCTCGCGCAGCGCGTGGAGGAGTCGATCCGGTCCGCGGGCCTGGCCGAGATCCCGAGTCACGAGGTCGGCCTGGCGATCCTGGGCCCGCTGCGTGAGCTCGACGGGGTCGCCTACCTCCGGTTCGCCAGCGTCTACCGCTCGTTCTCCTCGGTCGAGGACTTCGAGAAGGAGATCGCCGACCTTCGTGAGGCCATCGCGGGTGCTGCTGCGCCGAAGGAGAGCGATCAGCGCGACGACGGCGATTGACCGTCCCGCTGCGGGAGTGAGGGTTCGACCATGACCGAAACCGTGGGGACCGGGGCCAGGGCGGCCACCGGCAAGAAGAACAAGGCCGCCGGCGGGCTGAGCGTGAAGCGTGTCTTCACCACCGAGGGCGAGCACCCGTACGACCAGGTCACCTGGGAACAGCGGGACGTCGTGATGACCAACTGGCGCGACGGCTCGGTCAACTTCGAGCAGCGTGGCGTCGAGTTCCCCGAGTCGTGGTCGGTCAACGCCACGAACATCGTCACCAGCAAGTACTTCCGCGGCGCCGTCGGCAGCCCGCAGCGCGAGCGCAGCCTCAAGCAGCTGATCGACCGCGTGGTGCACACCTACGTCGGGGCCGCGCGCGACCACGGCTACTTCGCCACGCCGCAGGACCTCGAAATCTTCGAGCACGAGCTCACCTGGATGCTGCTGCACCAGGTCTTCAGCTTCAACTCCCCGGTCTGGTTCAACGTCGGCACGGCGTCGAAGCAGCAGGTCAGCGCGTGCTTCATCCTCGCCGTCGACGACACCATGGAGTCGATCCTCAACTGGTACCGCGAAGAGGGCCTGATCTTCAAGGGCGGCTCCGGTGCCGGGCTGAACCTCTCCCGCATCCGTTCCTCGAAGGAGCTGCTCACCTCGGGCGGCACCGCCTCGGGCCCGGTCTCGTTCATGCGCGGCGCCGACGCCTCCGCGGGCACCATCAAGTCCGGCGGCGCCACCCGGCGCGCGGCGAAGATGGTCGTGCTCGACGTCGACCACCCGGACATCGAAGAGTTCATCCAGACCAAGGCGCGCGAAGAGAAGAAGATCAAGGTCCTGCGCGACGCCGGGTTCGACATGGACCTCTCCGGCGCGGACATCTCCTCGGTGCAGTACCAGAACGCGAACAACTCGGTCCGCGTGTCCGACGAGTTCATGCAGGCCGTCGAGAACAACACGGACTTCGCGCTGCGCGCCCGCCTCACCGGCGAGGAGCTCTCCCGCACCGACGCGAAGCAGCTGTTCCGCACCGTGGCGCAGGCCGCGTGGGAGTGCGCCGACCCCGGCATCCAGTACGACGGCACGATCAACGACTGGCACACCTGCCCGGAGTCCGGCCGGATCACCGCGTCCAACCCGTGCAGCGAGTACATGCACCTCGACAACTCGAGCTGCAACCTGGCGTCGCTGAACCTTCTCAAGTTCGTCACGCCCGAGGGCACGTTCGACGCGCCGCTGTTCGCCCGCGCGGTCGAGTTCGTGATCACCGCGATGGACGTCTCGATCTGCTTCGCGGACTTCCCGACCGAGCCGATCGCCGACACCACGCGGAAGTTCCGCCAGCTCGGCATCGGTTACGCGAACCTCGGCGCGCTGCTGATGGCGCTGGGCCACGCGTACGACTCCGAAGGCGGCCGCGCGCTGGCCGCGGCGATCACGTCGCTGATGACCGGCGTGTCCTACCGGCGCTCGGCCGAGCTGGCCCAGGCCGTCGGCGCGTACGAGGGGTACGCCCGCAACGCCGAGGCGCACCAGCGCGTCATGCGCAAGCACGCGGCGGCGAACGAGCTCGTCCGCACCTACCACGCCAACGACGCCGCGGTCCGCTCGCTGGCGACCGAGGAGTGGAAGCGCGGCATCGACATCGGGACGAAGCACGGCTGGCGCAACGCGCAGGCGTCGGTGCTCGCCCCCACCGGCACCATCGGCTTCATGATGGACTGCGACACCACCGGGATCGAGCCGGACTTCTCGCTGGTGAAGTTCAAGAAGCTCGTCGGCGGCGGCTCGATGCAGATCGTCAACCAGACGGTGCCGCGCGCGCTGGAGGCGCTGGGCTACCAGACCGAGCAGGTCGAGGCGATCGTCGAGTTCGTGGCGCAGAACGGTCACGTCGTGGACGCGCCGGGCCTGCGCCCGGAGCACTACGAGGTGTTCGACTGCGCGGTCGGCGCGCGTTCGATCGCGCCGATGGGGCACGTCCGGATGATGGCCGCGGTGCAGCCGTTCCTCTCCGGCGCCATCTCGAAGACCGTCAACATGCCGGAGTCGGCGACGGTGGAAGAGGTCGAGGAGATCTACTTCCAGGGCTGGAAGCTCGGCCTCAAGGCGCTGGCCATCTACCGCGACAACTGCAAGGTCGGCCAGCCGCTGTCCACCGGCAAGAAGGACAAGGCCGCGGCCGAGCCGGAGAAGGTCGTCGAGTACCGGCCGGTGCGCAAGCGCCTGCCGAAGAAGCGCCCGAGCCAGACGGTGTCGTTCACCGTCGGCGGCGCGGAGGGCTACCTGACCGCGGGCTCGTACCCGGACGACGGCCTCGGCGAGATCTTCGTCAAACTCGGCAAGCAGGGTTCGACGCTGGCCGGCGTGATGGACGCGTTCTCGATGTCGATCTCGGTGGGCCTGCAGTACGGCATCCCGCTCGAGTTCTACGTCTCGAAGTTCTCCAACCTGCGCTTCGAGCCGGCCGGGATGACCGACGACCCGGACATCCGGATCGCCACCAGCGTGCTGGACTACCTGTTCCGCCGGCTGGCGCTGGACTACCTGCCGGAGGAGAAGCGGGCGCAGCTGGGCATCCTGTCCGCGGACGAACGCTCGGCCGAGGTCGAAGCCGGCTACGGCGGCAACGTGGACCTCGGCGCCTTGCAGTCCACAGTGGACTCCTCGCCGGAGCCGCACGCGGACGAACCCGAGCACCCGCACCGCGAAGCCCAGACGACGACGGAGCTGATGGAGCTCCGCCTCGGCAAGGCGGCGGACGCCCCGCTGTGCATGACGTGCGGAACGAAGATGCGCCCGGCGGGCTCGTGCTACGCCTGCGAAGGCTGCGGCGCGACCTCGGGTTGCAGCTGACCGTTTTCCCGTTGCGTGGCCCGGGACACTGGAGTCGTGATCGACGACTTCGTGTTCGCGGGCCACGCCGCGGTCGCCGGCGGCGCCCAGCGGCTGTCGGTGAGCGACTGCCTCGTCGACCTCGTCCCGGCCGAGCCCGGCGGGGACGGCTGGTTCGGCGACCTCGCGACCGCGGCGGCCCGCGGTGAAACGGTGCTCACCGCCGGGGTCCCCGTGGAGCACGTCGAACGCCTGCTGGCCGACCTGGCCGCCGCGGGCTGGGTGCGGGGAAGCGGTGGCCTGCCGGACCGGCTGGGCCACCGGCCCCCCGTGCCGTGCGGGCGCGTCCTCGGGTTCGAGCCGATCGGGTTCGACGACGGTGTCTGGCACTCCTGGGCCTGCCTCGGCGGCCTGGTCGACGACGTCCGCGCGGCGACCGGCATCCGCCCGGCCGGCAACGGCCTGATCCAGGCGGAAGCCGACGCCCGTGAAGCCGCCCGCTGGCTGACGGCGTCCGGGTTCGGCGACCCGAAGGTGTTCTTCTGGACCCCCGCCGTGGTGCTCGGCGCCCGCTAGCGCACGATCTCGGCGATGCCGAGCATGTTGCCCTCGCTGTCGCGGAACCACGCGGCCCGCTCGCCCCGGCCCTTGCTGGGGTAGTTGCCCTCGATGTCCATGATCCCGCCGGCACAGCCGTCGTACTCCTCGAACACGACGCCGCGGGCGCGCAGCTCGGCGACCGCCGCTTCGACGTCGTCGACGTAGAACCCCAGCTGCGTGAACGAGCCGTCGGACGCGCCGGCGGAGGCGTAGAGGCAGAACACGCCCGACTCGCTCTCGTACCGCAGGCCGCCGGGCCGCTCCTCGGCCGGCTCGAGGCCGAGCTTCTCGGCGTACCACCGGCGGGCGCGGGCCAGGTCCTGGGTGGGGATACGGGCTTCGAACCGCAGGGTGATCGGCATCCTCCCGATGGTAGGCCTCGGCGGCACCGGGGCGGCAAGCTGACCGCGGGCAGCACCGATCCCGCGCGCCACGCCGACGTCGTCGAAACGCCGGACCGGAACTTCTCGATCGCGCCCGTGCTGAAAAGGTGGATCGACCAGGTGACGTTCCCGTGCCACGGAGAGAGAACTTCACTTCGTGAGCTGCTCCCACAGGAACTCGAAGACCAGCGCCCACTTGAACGCCAGCTGCTCGTTGTCCGCCGCGGCGCCGTGGCCGCCCTCGATGTTCTCGTGGTAGCGGACGTCGTGCCCCTGCTCACGCATCCGCGCCACCATCTTGCGGGCGTGGGCGGGGTGCACGCGGTCGTCGCGCGTGGACGTCACGAACAGCGACGGCGGATAGGACACTCCACTGTGGACGTTCTGGTACGGCGAGTACTTCGAGATGAACTCCCACTCGGCGGCCTCGTCCGGGTCGCCGTACTCGGCCATCCACGACGCGCCGGCCAGCAGCAGGTGGTAGCGGCGCATGTCCAGCAGCGGCACCTGGCTGACGATCGCGCCGAACCGCTCCGGGTAGCGCGTCAGCATCACGCCCATCAGCAGGCCGCCGTTGCTGCCGCCCTGGATGCCGAGCCGCTCCGGCGTCGTGATGCCGCGCTCGGCGAGATCCGCGGCGACGGCGGCGAAGTCCTCGTACACCCGGTGCCGCTGCGCCTTGATCGCCTGGGTGTGCCAGCTCGGCCCGTACTCGCCGCCGCCGCGGATGTTCGCGACGACGTACGTGCCGCCGCGCGCCAGCCAGCCGCGGCCGATCATCCCGCTGTAGGACGGCGTCAGCGACACCTCGAAGCCGCCGTAGCCGGTCAGCAGCGTCGGGCCGCCTTCGGCGCCGGACGGCCGGACCACGAAGTACGGGATCTTCGCGCCGTCCTCCGACGTCGCGAAGTACTGCGCGACGTCCATCCCCGAAGCGTCGAAGAACGCCGGAGCCTGCTTCAGCACCTCGACCTCTTCGCCGACGTGGCCGTAGCTGAGCGTCGACGGCTGGAGGAAGCCGCTGGAGTCGATCAGGTACTCGTCGCTGACGTCGGGATCGGTGTCGAAGATGTCCGCGCTGCCGAACTCCGGCCCGCCGGACAGCGGCTCCTCCTGCCAGCCGCCGGCGCCCGGCGTGAGCGTGCGCAGCTCGGTGCGGACGTCGCGCAGCAGGCCGAGCAGCAGGTGGTTGCGCGTCCAGGCCCAGTAGTCGAGCGACGTGTGCGCGTCGGGCGTGAACAGCGTCGTGAAGGCCCGGTCGCCGTCCATGAAGGCGTCGAAGAGGATGGCGATCAGCGAGCCGGCCGGGTGCTCGGTGCCGCCGACGGTCCACGCCGTCCGCGGCCGCACCAGCAGCCATTCGCGGTGCAGCGACGCGCTCGCGTCGTCCGGGACGTCGATCTTGACCAGCCCGTCCGGCGTCCGCAGGTACAGCTCGGAGCGGTAGAAGTCGATCGCGCGGCTGACGAAGTCGCGCTCGAAACCCTCGGTCGGGTCGTGGGACGCGCCGATCGAGACGTCGTCCGCCTTGCCTTCGTAGACCACCGTCGCCGCTTCGATCGGGGTGCCGCGGCGCCACTCCTTGGCCAGCCGCGGGTAACCCGAGCTGGTCAGCGTGCCCGGGCCGAAGTCCGTGCCGACGTACACGCGGTCCTCGTCGATCCAGCCGATGCGCGTCTTCGCCTCCGGCAGCGCGAAGCCCCCCTCGACGAACTCGTGCGCGTCGAGGTCGAACTCGCGGACCACGGTGGCGTCGGCGCCGCCGCGCGACAATTCGACCAGGCCGCGGTGGTAGCCGGGCCGCAGCACGGTCGCGCCCTGCCAGACCCAGTTCTCACCCTCGGCCTCGGCCAGCGCGTCGACGTCGAGCAGCAGTTCCCACTCGGGCTCGGCCTGGCGGTAGGACTCCAGCGTCGTCCGCCGCCACAGGCCGCGGGGGTGGCTCGCGTCCTGCCAGAAGTTGTAGAGCAGCTCGCCGCGGCGGCGCACGTACGGGATCCGGTCGTCGGCGTCGAGCACTTCGCGCAACTCGTCGCGGACGTCGGCGAAACGTTCGCCGGCGGTCAGCTCGGCGAGCGTTTCGCCGTTGCGGGCGCGCACCCAGTCCAGTGCTTCCTCGCCGGTCACGTCTTCCAGCCACAGGTACGGATCCTCGACACTCATACCGACAGTTTCGCCCGGTGACGGGCCCGGCGGCCACCGGGTGGCGTTTTCGTTTCGTGATCCGGGTCCCTTCGCGCGTCCGTATGCTGGGCGAAGCAACCAGGGGGAGAACGTGAACGACGCCGACGGGTCCGGATTTCCCGGGCCGCCACCACCGCCGCCGATGGCGGCCCGGCCTCCGGAACCGGCGTGGGCCCCGGACCCCAATCCCTGGGCGTCACCCGGCTGGGCGACCGCGCCGCCCGTCCCGATCGCGCCGCCGCGCAGCCGCCTGTGGGGCGCCGTCGGCGGGGTCCTGGTGATCGTGCTGGCCTTCTCGCTGATCGCCGCGACCTTCCCGCACCGACTCGACGGGCACGCCCTGGCCGCGCCGGGCGCCGACACCGGCCGCGCGTTCGGGGACACCGGGTCGACGTCGGACGCGAAGCCCGTGCCGGAGCTGGCCCGCAACCCGCTGCTCGCCGCCGGCATCACGCCCGGCCCCGCCGAGTGCGCGCTGCCGGACCTCGGCCGGGCGGCCGACCAGCTCAGGGCGTACTACCGCGCGCTGGCCGACTGCCTCGAGCAGTCGTGGCGACCGGCGCTGGAGAAGGCCGGCGAGCCGACGCTGACCGCGACCGTGTCGGTCACGCTGCCCGAGCACAGCGCGTGCGGGGCGGCGCCGACCGAGAACGAGGCCGTCGCCTACTACTGCGGCGGTGACACGACGATCTACGCGCCGACCGACTGGATGCTGTCGGACGCCGGGCTCAACAAGGCCCGCCACATCGCGACGATCGCCCACGAGTACGGCCACCACGTGCAGCGCGAGAGCGGCATCCTGTCCGCCGCCGCCGACAAGATGACCTCACCCGACGAGGACAGCCCGGCCGACAAGGAGATCGTCCGCCGGATCGAGCTGCAGGCGAACTGCTTCGGCTCGCTGTTCCTGGCCGCGGTCGCCGGCTCGGGCTCGATCAGCCGGTCGCTGGCGAACGCCGCCGTCGCCGACTACGGCCGCGCCAACGACAGCGACACCCACGGCTCGCGCGCGCACCAGCTGTCGTGGGCCAAGTCCGGGTACGACGGCAAGTCCACCAAGTCGTGCGACACGTGGAGCGCGGCGGCCGGCGAGGTCAGCTGACGCGCCGGCCGAGGCGGGCGAGGAAGCGGTCCAGTTCGCTCGCGTCCGCGGGGACGTCGACGCTGGGCGCGAACGAACCGTTCTTCTCCCGGCCTTCGTCGGGGATCAGCTCGGCCAGCCGCATCGCCGCGTGCACGGCCTCGGCGTCCGGCTCGTAGGGCAGGCCGAGCGTGCGCGCCAGGTCCCAGCCGTGCGCGACGGTGTCGACCAGGTGCATCTGCGTGGCGATCGTGCCGGGGAACGTGCCGAAGGTGTTGACGGCGATCTGCCGGTCGAGCACGGCGTCGTCCGCGACGGCGTCGAGGTAGTCGTCCACGGAAGCCCGGTACGCGGCATACGGGTCGGCACCGAGGTCGCCGCCGTGCCAGTCGGGCGCCGAGCCCTCGCGGGCCGCCGTCGCGAAGGCGTGGTTCTCGCTGACCTGGTGGCGGAGCAGGTCGGCCAGCGTCCAGCCCGCGCACGGCGTCGGGAGGGCGAGGTCGGCGGGCGTCGCCGCGGCGACGATCTTGTCGAGCAGCGGCAGGGTGCGGCGGTCGAGTTCGCGGAAGTCCATGGGACGGACGTTAGGAGCGGAAGCGGACCACGGACAGTGCCAAATCCGTCGTAACCTTCGTGGGCCAATCTAGGATCGGCCCGGTGGACGTCCACATCGACCTGACCGGCACGCGCGGCCACCGCGACGCGATCTACCGGCAGCTGCGCTCGGCGATCCTCGACGGCCGGATCCGGCCCGGTGAGGCTCTGCCGCCGACGCGCGAGCTGGCCCAGCGGCTGGCCGTCTCCCGCACGACCGTCAGCGCGGCCTACGACCGGCTCACCGCCGAGGGTTTCCTGGTGGGGCGGGTCGGCGCCGGGACGTTCGTGACCGCGTCCCCGGCGGCGCGCCCCGAGCCGTCCCACGTCTCCGGGGTGCGGCCGCTGCCGGAGTGGGACGCCGTGCCCGCCCCGCCCGCGCCGTTCGCCCCGGCGCCGGAGTTCGACTTCCGGCCCGGCGTGCCGGACCTGACGCGGTTCCCGTTCGACACCTGGCGCCGGCTGGTCACGCAGCGGCTGCGGGCCGGCCAGGCCGACCTGATGACCTACGGCGAACCGCAGGGGCACGCCGGACTGCGCGCCGAGATCGCCCGCCACGTGGGGTTGTCGCGGGACGTCCGGACGACGGCGGCGCAGGTCGTCGTCACCGCGGGCGCGCAGCAGACGACCGACCTGGTCGCGCGGGTGCTGCTGCGGCCGGGCGACCTGGCGGCCGTCGAGGATCCGGGGTACCCGCCGCCGAGGCTCGTGCTGGAGTCGCGCGGGGTGCGCGTCGCGCCGGTACCGGTGGACGGGTCCGGGATCGTCGTCGACGCCATTCCGGCCGGGACGCGGCTGGTGTACGTGACACCGTCGCACCAATACCCGCTGGGCCTGTCGATGTCGCTGGACCGCCGTCTCGAGCTGCTCGACTGGGCCGAGCGCACCGACGCCGTGCTCGTCGAGGACGACTACGACACCGAGTTCCGCTACACCGGGCGGCCGCTGGAACCGTTGCACAGCTTGGATTCCCGCGGCCGCGTGGTGTACGTCGGCTCGTTTTCGAAGGTGCTTTCGCCCGCGCTGCGGCTCGGTTTCCTCATCGCCCCGCCGGCACTCGTGCCCGCGCTGGTGAAGGCCCGGTACCTGACCGACTGGCACGCGCCGAACGTCGAGCAGGCCGCGCTGGCGGCGTTCATGGCCGAAGGCGGCTTCGCCCGGCACGTCCGCCGGATGCGCAAGGTCTACCGCGACCGGCACGAGCTGCTTTCGCGGTTGCTGGTGCGGGATTTCACCGGCGTCCTGACACCGTTGCCGTCGACCGCGGGTCTGCACCTGAGCGCGACCGCCGGCTTCGACACGGGGGCGTGGGTCCGGCGCGCGCGGCACCACGGCGTCCGGCTGTATTCGCTGGGCGACTTCGGTGCGGCCGAGCGGCGGCACGGGCTCGTGTTCGGTTACGGTGCGGTCGCGGCCGAGCGGATCGAGCCGGGACTGGCCCGGCTGCGCGCGCTCGTGGACGAAGGAGCGGGATGACCGACGACGTCATGGTGGCGATCGACGCCGGTCTGCGGCAGCACATCGGCGGGGACCGCGCCGGGGCGTACGCGACCTTCACGCAGCTGTGGGCGTCGGTCGGACCGGACGGCGACCCGCTGCACCGCGTCGCGCTCGCCCACCACATGGCCGACGTCTGCGACGACCCGGCCGAGGAGCTCGAGTGGGACCTGCGGGCGCTGGCGGCGGCGGACTCGCTGACCGACGACCGGGCGCAGGAGTACCACTCGTCGCTGGCCGTGCGCGGGTTCTACCCGTCACTGCACCTCAACCTGGGTGAGGACTACCGCAAGCTGGGTGACCTGGCGGCGGCGCGCGAGCAGCTGGACCTGGCCCGATCCCGATTGGACGCGCTCTGCGACGACGACTACGCGGCCGGCATCCGGGTCGCGTTGGACGGCTTGGCCGAACGCCTCGGCTGAATCGGTTCGAATACCACGAACACGCCCCGTTTGCCGGACTTTCGCGCGGTGCTGCCGGGCCCTAACCTGTTGTGACCCAGTTCACCGACGGGAAGGATCGCCATGCGGATTGCCGATCTGCTGCGCAAGAAGGGGACGGCCGTGGCCACGGTCACCCCGGAAACCACGGTGTCCACGCTGCTGGCCGGACTGGCAGAGAAGAACGTCGGCGCGATGGTCGTCATCGCCCCGGACGGTTCGATCGCCGGCATCGTCTCCGAACGCGACGTGGTCCGGAGGCTGAACGACCACGGCCCGGCACTGCTGGACGGCCCGGTCTCGGAGATCATGACGACCCTGGTGGCCAGCTGCGGCCCGGAGGACTCGGTGGACCAGCTGTCGGTCCTGATGACCGAGCGGCGCATCCGCCACGTCCCGGTCCTGGAAGACGGCCGCCTGGCGGGAATCATCTCCATCGGCGACGTGGTGAAGAACCGGATGGAGGAGCTGGAGAAGAGCCAGGAACAGCTGGAGGCCTACATCTCCCAGGGCTGACACCCGCGGCGTCGCGAAGTATCCGATCGCTAGGCTTCGCCCATGCAATACGGGTACTTCGCCGCCGCGGACGATGCCGAAGTCGTCCGCATCCTCGACCGCTTCGACGAGCAGGCCGAGGGAACGGGTCACTTCGAGCTGGTGGTCAAGCACGCCGACCCGCTCGAGGATCTGCTCCCCGCGGAGATGAGCCTGACCGGCCGGACCGAGGCCGAACTCGAGGCCGACCCGCGGCGCGGCAAGTTCCTCGGGGAGATCCACGACGGCGAACTGGCCGTCCTCGCCCTGTCGGACGTGTTCAAGGAGGCCTTGTCCGGGGCGTCCGACGCCGATCTGCGTGTCGCCGCGGCGGCGATCGCCGGCCCGTCCGCCGAGGACGTCGTCTCCTTCTTCAAGAGCCTTGCGGAACTGGCCCGCCGCGAGGCGAGCCACCACCTGTACTGCTGGATCTCCTTGTAGGGCTTCACTCCCGCCAGCCGGCGAGTTCCACGCCCTTCGCCACGTCCACCCGGTACGACAGCGTCACCACCTGCGTCTCGCCCGCGCCCACCGTCAGCTTCCACGTGAACTCGCCCAGCGCCGACGTCTCCACCGGTTCCGGCGACGTCTTGATGTCCCGCACCGTGATCGTGTCGTCGCGGGACACCGGTGCCTGGTCCAGCACCGTCACCTCCGCCGGACGCGGGCCGTGGTTGGCCACCGAAATGCGGTACTCCGCCTCGCGCCGCTTCTGGCCCGACAGCGTCGCCTTCGATGCCGTGCGGCGGGTCAGCTCGCGCTCCACCCGAATCCGGTCGTCCACGCCCAGGGCCAGTTCCAGCTCTTCGCCCGGCGCCCAGGGTTCCAGCTGGGTCGTGCCGACGAACTCCGTGTCGTGGAAGACCGAGGCGCGGCCCGGCCGCAGCGCGTGGTCCGACGTGTTGACGACGACCGCGCGCAGGTACGCCTCCTCCGCCAGCACCGGCGCCGTCACATAACCCAGCGAAGCCGTGAGATCCAGCTGCGCCAGCGTCGTGCGGTGGCCCTGCGCGCCCGACGGCACCTCGACCGGGCGGGTCGGCCGGTAGGTGACCGCCGTTGTGCCCTGCTCCACCTGCGCGAACTTCGGGGCCATCGCCGGCGCCGCGGACACGGATGCCGCGGCGAAGCCCCGCATCCGCGCGCCCTCCGGGATGCCGCCGCCCGAGCCGCCGTACGCCGCCGCGGGGGCCGGGGGCGGCGGGACGCGGCGGTCGAGGTACCACGGCTGCAGCTCCGGGACGACCACCGAGACCGCCGGCCGCGCGGTCGACAGCGCCAGCTCGCACTCCGGCCAGTCCTCACCCGTGTACTGGCTGACCAAACCGTACGACGTCACGGTGACGTCGGCGCCGCGGACGCGGATGTCGTAACCCGGTTCCCAGCTCGCGCCGGGGACCACATAGGACAGTTCGAGGTCCGCGGATCCCGCCGTGTCCGAGATCTCCAGCTCCACGACCACCGACGTACTGTCCTGTTCGGACTGTGCGCTGTGCTCCGCGATCCGCCGGTCGAGCGCGTCGAGGTCCTCGCGCAACCGGCTGATCCGTTCGGCGAGGGCCCGCCGGGACTTCAGGGCCTCGGCCAGCCGCGAACTCAGCGCGTCCGTCACCTCCGTGACGCGCGACGGCTCGGCGGTCCCCGCGGCCAGCGCCTTCGCGAAGCTGCCGCCACTGCGCTTCGCGAGCGACGTCAGCAGATCCACCTTCATCGCTTCGGCTGCTTCGTCGTCGACGACGCCGTCGAGCGCGGCCTGGTCCGCGCGCCGTTGCTCGACGAGGGCCCGCAGCGCGGCGTCGGCCGGCGAAGCGTGCCGCTCGGTGCGGACGTCGACGCCGGTGATCAGCGCCGGCCCGGTCCCGGTGACGCGGACCGAGCCCGGGTCGAGCGACAGCGGGAGCCCGGCGAAGGTCAGGCGCGAGCCGCCGTCCAGCGGTGCCTTGCCCCGGCGGGTGATCCGGGCCTGCTGCGGGTAGACGGTCACGGCGGCGATCGGTGCTTCGACGGTCGGCATGCCTCCGACGTTAGTCTCTTGACGCCGGATCGGGCCGGACGGAAGTGTGGTGACCCGTCCGTTTTCGCCCGGCTTGGGGGTCCCGTGAAGGTCGCAGTCCTGCTTGCCGCCGTGCTCGCGCTGCCGTTGACGGCGGTCGCCGCGGAGGCCGCCGCACCGCCCGCCCCGGTGTTCACCGGCGGTCAGGCGCAGCCGGTGTTCGACCCGGCCGACGTGCTCCGCGAGGACGTCTGGGTCACCGCGCCGGTCGACAGCGACCACGACGGCGCCGACGACCTCGTGCACGCCCAGGTCGTGCGCCCGCGCGCGACGCTGCAGGGCCTGAAGGTGCCGGTCGTGTACCAGGCCAGCCCGTACTACGCGGGCGGTAACGACGTCGCGAACCACGACGTCGACGTCGAGCTGTCCGCGCCCGGGTACGCCCGTGAAGCCGAGGGCCCGCGCGTCGCCGCACACGGCGTCGGCCCGGCCGCCCCGATCACCTGGCGCTACCAGGACTACTTCACCGCGCGCGGGTTCGCCGTGGTGTACGGCGAATCGCTCGGCAGCGGCCTTTCGACCGGCTGCCCGACCACCGGTGACGTCAACGAGACCATCGGCGCCCGCTCGGTCGTCGACTGGCTCAACGGCCGCACGTCCGCGAAGGACGCCGCCGGCGCCGCGGCGAAGGCCGACTGGAGCACCGGCAAGACCGGCATGATGGGCGTGTCCTACAACGGGACGCTCCCCAACGCCGTCGCGAGCACGGGCGTCGAAGGCCTCGAGACGATCGTGCCGATCGCCGCGATCTCCAGCTGGTACCAGTACTACCGCAACGACGGCGCGGTCGTGGCCGCCGGCGGTTACCAGGGCGAGGACGCCGACGTGCTCGCCGAGTACGTCTACACCCGCGAGGACCGGCAGATCTGCCGGCCGGTCATCGACGGGCTGACCCGCGACCAGGACCGGGTGACCGGCGACTACACGCCGTTCTGGGACGTCCGCAACTACCGCAACGACGTCGCGAAGGTGCACGCGTCCGTCCTCGCGGTGCACGGCCTCAACGACTGGAACGTCAAGACCGACCAGGTCGCTGAGTGGTACGAAGCGCTGAAGGCGCACGGCGTCGAGCACAAGATCTGGCTGCACCAGTCCGGCCACGCCGACCCGTACTCGCTGCGGCGCGACGTCTGGCTCGCGACCCTCAACAAGTGGCTGTCGCACTACCTCTACGGCGTCGACAACGGCATCCAGAACGAGCCGAAGGCGACCATCCAGCGTGAAGACCTGTCGTGGGCCGACGAAGCGGACTGGCCCGCGCCCGGCACGTCCGACGTGCGTGTCTACCCGTGGCCCGGCGGCCGGTCCACGGGCACGATCGACACGCGCACCCCGGTGCCGGGCAAGGCGACCGTCGAGACCCTCGCCGACGACGCGACCAAGACGATCGAGCAGCTCGCGGCCGCCCCTTCGTCCGGAAACCGGCTGCTGTACGCGACTTCCGCGGCGAAGCAGCCGGTGCGCCTCTCCGGGACGGCGCGGGCCGACCTCGCGCTGGCGTTCGACCGGCCCGCGGCGAACGTCTCGGCGATCCTGCTCGACCGCGCTCCCGACGGCACGTCCCACGTGATCAGCCGCGGCTGGACCGACCCGCAGAACCGCACCGACCCGGCCGTCACCGAGCCGATCACGCCGGGGCAGGGCTACCGGATCGGCGTCGAGCTGATGCCGAAGGACTACATCCTGGCCACCGGCCACCGGCTCGAGTTCCTGCTGGCCTCCAGCGACCACGACTACACGCTGCGGCCCAGGCCGGGCGCGGGCCTGGCGCTTGACCTGACGAAGACGACGGTGACGCTGGCGGTGACGGGCGGCAAGCCGGCGCTGCGAGCCGCGTTCGGCTGATGCGCGAACCCCTGCCGGAGCAGCTGCGCGCCGACGTCCGGACGCTCTGGGAGTACCACGACCTGCGGCACCCGCCGCGGCGTTCGGACGTCGGGATCGGGCTGGGCAGCCGCGATCCCGGCGTCGCGGTGCACACCGCCGAGCTGTTCCACGCCGGGCTGGTCCCGCGGATCGTCTTCACCGGCGCCAACGCGCCGACCACCGTGGACCGCTTCCCGCGCGGCGAAGCGGTCCACTACCGCGAAATCGCGCTCGGGCTCGGCGTGCCCGACGACGTGATCCTCGTTGAACCCGAAGCCCGCAACACCGGCGACAACATCGAGTTCACCCGGCGGCTGCTCGGCGAGCGCGGCCTCGCGGTCCGGTCGGTGACGCTGGTTTCGCGGCCCTATCAGCAACGCCGGGCCTACGCGACGGCGAAGCGGCGCTGGCCCGGCGTCGACGTCGTGTGCGCGTCGCGGCCGGCGTCGCTCGAGGAGCACCTGGCCGGTGACCTCGCCCGCGTGGTCGGCATGCTGGTCGGCGAAACTCAGCGGATCACGACGTACGCCGAGCGGGGTTTCGCGATCCCGCAACGGGTTCCGGCCGGCGTCGAGCGCGCGTTCGGCCGGCTCGCCGACGCCGGGTTCACCGACCGGCTGCTCTGAATCATCCAGTTCGCAGTCATTCCGTTCGCAGAGCCGTCGCCGTCCGGGTGCGGGCCGCCCAGCCCGCGGGCAGCAACGCGCCGAGAACCGCGATCACCAGCCCGCCCAGCGCGAGCAGGACCAGCTCGCCCGGCCCGTACACGGTGAACGCCGACGGCGGCAGCGTCACCCCGGCGGCCCGGCCCATCGCGGGCAGGATCGCCGTGTGCAGGGCCGTGCCCGCCGGCACCCCGGCGATGCCGCCCGCGAGCCCGGCCACCCCGACCGACGCCAGCACCATGGTCAGCGTCTGCCGGGGCGTCATCCCGAGCGCCTTGAAGATGCCGAGGTCGCGGACGCGTTCGCGGGTGTCGAGCACCACGCCGTTGAGCACGCCCAGGCCCGCGACGGCGACCAGCAGCAGCGAGAGCAACGCGGTCAGCGCGCTCAGCACGGTGATCTGGCCACCGCCCCCGGCGGGCGGCGCGGCCGCCGCGGTGACCCCCAGCCCGCGCAACGCCGGGTTCACCGCGGCGACGTAGGCGGCCAGGTCCGTGCCGGGCCGCAACGAGACGTAGAAGGTGTCCGGCCGCAGCTTCGGCAGCGCCGTGTAGACGGTCATGCCGTCGTGCCGGGTGTCGAAGACCTCGCCGACGAGCCGGACCGTGACCGCTTCACCCTCGACGTACAGCGTGACCGCGTCGCCGATGTGCGTGCCGGTCGCGGTGAGGAACGCGGTCGGCACCACGGCCTCACCGGGCGCGGAAAGCCAGCGTCCCGCGGTCAGCTCGTAACCGCCCCACGACGCGTCGCCGGTGAACGACGTGACCGGCGCGGAGCCGGTCACCCCGGCGACGGTCGCCACCGAGTGGGCGACGCCGTAGGACGCGCGGGTGCCGGGCTGGGCGGCGATCGCCGCGGCCACCGCCGCCGGGTCCGTGATGGGCTGGCCTTCCGGTGGCCCCGCCTCCGGCCCAGGGAGCGGCGCGCCGACACTCACGTCGGTGATGTCGTGGTCGCGCGCGGTCTGGACGGCCAGCAGCGACGACGACAGGCCGATGGCGAACGTGACGGCGGTGGCGCCGAAGCCGATCGCCGCGAACATCGCCAGCGCGCGGGCCGGCCGGGAGAACGGCCGCGCGAGACCCAGGCCGACCGGCCGCGGCAGCGCCGAGCGCGAGGTCAGCCGCGCCGCCCACCGGCCCCGCCCGGCCGGCGGGGCGTGCCCGGCGGCGAGCGCGTCGACGGTCCGCAGCCGGCCCGCGCGCCCCGCGCTCGCCCACGCCGTCAGCGCGACCACGGTGAACGCCCCCGCGACGACCACGGCGTCGACCCACAGCGGCACGGCCAGGCCGGCCACTTCGTAGGCCTCCTGCGTTTCGTGCAGCACCGGGACGGCCAGCGCGTTGCCCGCGGCCACCCCCGCCGCGATGCCCACGCCCGCCGGGATCAGCGCCTGGCTGAGGTAGGCCCGCACGACCTGACCCGGGGTGAACCCGAGCGCCTTGAGCACGCCGATCCGGCGGGTGCCCGCCCCGACCGCGCCGGCCACGACGTTGCCGACCACCAGCACCGACATGACCAGGCCGAGTACGCCGAAGGCGGTCAGGAACGGCACGAACAGCGCCGTGGCGCGCACGGCCACCTGCCGGACCGTGAGCCACGACTGCGCCCCGCGCACCGCGCCCGGGGGCGCCGTCGCCGCCACGGCCGCGCGGTCCGCGTCGACCTGCCCGGCCGTCGCCGCGGCGGAAAACCGGTACAGCATCTGGAAGGGCGCGGCCGGCAGCAGATCCGGCGACACCCAGGCGTCGGCGGTGCGGCTGATCGACCGGGCCAGCCCGACCACGGTCAGCGTCGGCGCGCCCGGCAGCTCCGGGAACCGCACCGAGTTGCCCGGCGGCACCGCGATCTCGCCGTCGGCCGACAACACGATCTCGCCGCGCCCGGTCGTCCAGCGGCCCTGGGTGAGCGTGACGTCGTCGACCGCGCCGCCGGGCTCGCTCCGTCCGGCGACGGTCATCGGCGCCAAGGACCGGCCGTCGAACTCCGGGGTGAGCGACGCGGTGGGGAAGGGACCGGCCGCCGCGGTGACGCCGGGCGCCGTCGCGGTCCGGGCGGCCGCGTCCCGCGTCCCGTCGAACTGGACGGTCAGGTGCGCGCCGCGCTGCGCGGTGAACGCGTCGTCGAAGGGCGCCTGCGACGCGACCAGCAGCGCCCCGCCGAGCACGGCCGAGGTCACCGCCATCGCCGTGGCCAGCCCGATCGCTGCGGACTGCACCCGGCGGCGCCCGGCCCCCGAGCGCACGACGCGGCCCAGTGCACTCATCGGACGGCGTCCGCGGTGACCCGGCCGTCGACCAGGCTGACCGTGCGGTTCGTGCCGGAGCGGGCCAGCGCCAGGTCGTGGGTCACCACCACGATCGTCTGGCCGTCGGCGTTGAGCTCGCGCAGCAGCCCGGCGACGTCCTCGCCGGACGCGGTGTCCAGCGCGCCGGTCGGCTCGTCGGCCAGCAGCAGCGCCGGCCGGTTCACCAGGGCCCGGGCCACGGCGACGCGCTGGCGTTCGCCGCCGGACAGCCGCCCGGGGTAGGTGCGGGCGTGGCGGGCGATGCCGAGGACGTCGAGCAGCTCCGCGGCCCGGGCGCGGGCCGCCGGGCGGGCCATCCCGGCCAGCTGCGCGGGCAGCACGACGTTGTCGGCGACACTCAGGTCGTCCAGCAGGTTGAAGAACTGGAACACCATCCCGATCTTCGCCCGCCGGTAGCGTGCGGAAGCCGCTTCGCCGAGCCGGTCGACGCGCACGCCGTCGACCGTGACGGTGCCCGCGTCCGGCCGGTCCAGCCCGGCGATCAGGTTGAGCAGCGTCGACTTCCCGCTGCCGGACGGGCCGACGATCGCCACCGCTTCACCGCGCCACACGGTCAGCGTCGCGTCGTCCAGTGCCGGCGGGCCGTCGTCGTACCGGCGGCTCGCCGCGGCCACCTCGATCAGCGGCGTCGTCATGGGTTCTCCTCGTTCAGCGGACCGGACGAGGGGAAAGCTAGGAGCGCGGCGGGCCCGGGCGCGTCGGTCCGCGGGCGCATTCCCCGCGGGCGTCATCCTTCCGATGTAGTCGCGAGGCTGACGCGGTGGTGGCCCGGTTCGGTGAGAATGGACCGGTGACCGCCGACCGCCTGTTCGCGTGGGCCGGGCCGCTCGCCCGGCCGAGCGGCCCGCTGCCGAGCCCGTCCCGGCCCGGGTGGGCGTTCGACATCGCGCTGGCGTTCCTTATGACCACGATCGGGCTGAACTACCTCGGCGCGCTCGACAACCGGATCCCGCTCGACGAGCACCCGGCGCGGATGCTCGGCCTGGTCGCGCTGTCGCTCGTGTCGGGCGGGGCGCTGGTCTTCCGCCGCCGGTACCCGCTGGCCGCCTTCTGGGTCGCGCTCGCGGCGCTCGTGCTGACGCCCGACCTGGCCTCACGGCTGACGTTCTACCCGTTCGTGATCGCCGCCTACAGCGCGGCGGCGTTCAGCCCGTACCGGGCCCCGACGCTGGTCAGCCTGGTGCTGGGCGTGTTCGAGACCGGGGAGCTGCGCTACGACGTCTGGCCGATCGTGCCGTCCCACTACGTCACCCTGCTCATCGTCGTCCCGATGCTCGTCGCCACCCTCGGGCTGCGCGCGTGGCGCGTCCGGGCCGACGCCGAGCGCGAGCGGGTGGCCGAAGTGGAGCGGCGGCAGGCCGACCGGCTGCGCGGCGCCGTCGAAGACGAACGCGCCCGCATCGCGCGCGAGCTGCACGACGTCGTGACGCACAACGTGAGCGTCATGGTCATCCAGGCCGGGGCGGCGCGGAAGATCATGGACCTCGACCCGGACCAGGCGCGGGAGGCGCTGCTCGCGGTCGAGGACAGCGGCCGGCTGGCGATGACCGAGCTGCGGCAGGCGATGGGCCTGCTGACGACGGACGCCGACGGGCCGGATCTGACCCCGCAGCCGGGCCTGGACGGCCTCCCGGCGCTGGTCGGCCGGGTGCGGGCCGCGGGTGCCGACGTCGAGCTGACGGTGACCGGGCCGGAGCGGCCGGTGCCGTCGGGGATCGGGCTCGCCGCCTACCGCGTCGTCCAGGAAGGCCTCACCAACGCCGTGAAGCACGCGGCGGGCGCGGCCGCGCGCGTCGTCGTCGAATACGGCCCCGACCGGCTCCGCGTCGAGGTCACCGACACCGGGGGAGCGGCCGCTCCCGCCGCCGCGACCGGCCACGGCCGCGGGCTACCGGGCCTGCGCGAGCGCCTCGCGCTCTACGGCGGCACGCTGCGGACGGGCCGGCGCCCGACCGGCGGCTTCCGCGTCGAGGCCCTGATCCCCTGGGAGGCCGGGTGACCCGGGTACTCGTCGCCGACGACCAGGCCCTGGTCCGCACCGGGTTCCGGATGATCCTCGCGGCCGACGGCATCACCGTCGTCGGCGAGGCGACCAACGGCGCCGAAGCCGTCGCCGAGGTCCGCCGCACCCGCCCCGACGTCGTCCTGATGGACATCCGGATGCCGGAGATGGACGGCCTGGCCGCGACCCGCCGCATCCTCACCGGCGCCCCCGGCGAGCCGCGCGTCCTCATCCTGACGACGTTCGACCTCGACCGGTACGTCTACGCGGCCCTGGCCGCCGGGGCCAGCGGGTTCCTGCTCAAGGACGTCACCCCGGAACACCTGGTCGCGGCGGTCCGCACGGTCCGCGCCGGGGACGCCCTGCTGGCGCCGGTGATCACCCGCCGCCTGGTCGAGCGGTACGCGCTGCGCGACCCCGGCGCCGAACGCCTGCACCGGGACCTGTCCGCGCTGACCCCGCGCGAGCTGGAGGTGCTGCGCCTGCTCGCGGCGGGCCTGAGCAACGCGGAGCGGGCGGCGCGCCTCCACCTCGCGGAGGCGACGGTGAAGACCCACGTCGCACGCATCCTCGCGAAGCTCGACCTGCGCGACCGCGTGCAGGCGGTGGTGCTGGCCTACGAAACTGGCCTCGTGAAGCCGGGGGCGAACTAGCTCAGTCCGCGATGCCCGCGCGGTAGGCGAACGCGACGGCCTGGGCGCGGTCCCGCAGCCCGGCCTTCGTGAACAGGTGGTTCACGTGGGTCTTCACCGTCGCCTCGCTCACCACGAGCTTCCGGGCGATCTCGGTGTTCGACAGGCCCGCCGCGATCAGCCGCAGCACCTCGATCTCGCGGGCGGTCAGGCCTTCGATCTCCTTCACCCGCGCGGGCGTGCTGCGCGTGGCCGCTTCGACCAGCCGGCGCTGCAGCTCGCCGTCCACTGTGGACTGTCCGTCGGCGGCCGAGCGCAGGGCGCGGGCGATCGCCTCGGCGTCGGCGTCCTTGGTGAGGAAACCGCGGGCCCCGGCGCGCAACGCGGCCAGCAGCGACTCGTCGTCGGCGTAGGTGGTGAGCACGACGACCTCGGTGCCCGGGTGCTCGGCCCGGACCCGTTCGGTGGTCTCGACGCCGTCGCAGCGCGGCATCCGCAGATCCACCAGCAGCACGTCCGGTTCGTGCCGGGCGACCAGGTCGAGCGCGGCCCGCCCGGCGGCGGCCGCGCCGACCACCTCGACGCCCGGCAGCAGCCCGAGCAGCGTCACCAGGCCTTCCCGCACCACCGCCTGGTCGTCGGCGAGCACCACGCGCAAGCTCACGCCGGCACCGTCAGGTGAATCCGCCATCCGTCCTCCCCCGGCCCGCTCTCGAACCGCCCGTCGAGCAGCGCGACCCGTTCACTCATCCCGCGCAAACCGTAACCTGCCGCCGGGGCGTCCGGCGGCCGCCTGCCCTGCCGGTCGGCCACGGTCAGCGCCACCTCGTCGCCGGTGTAGTCCAGGCGCACGTCGACGTCCGCCTTCGCCGCGTGCTTGCGTGTGTTGGCCAGCGCCTCCTGCACCGCGCGGACGAGCGCGGTGCCGACCGCCGGGTCCAGGTCGCGCGGTTCACCGTCGATACGCAGGTCCGCGCGGGCCCCGCTGTCGAGCCGGTACGCGGTGAGCAGGTCCGCGATCGTCCGCTCCACCGGAACGGCGTCCTCGCGCAGCGCGGCGACCGCCTTCCGGGCCTCGGCGAGGCCTTCGGACGCCAGTTTCTGGGCGCGTTCGATCTGCGCGACGGCGTCCGGGCTCGCCCCGTCGCGCACCAGCATCAGCCGCGCGCCCTGCAGGTTCAGCGAGAGCCCGGCCAGCGAGTGCGCGAGGACGTCGTGCAGCTCGCGGGCGATGCGGGCGCGTTCGGCGAGCGCGGCGGCGCGCGCGTGCTCCTCGGTCGCTGTCTGCGCGCGGGCCAGCGCCAGCTCGGTCTGCTCCATCTTGGCGAGCCGGGTCCGCCGGTTCAGCCCGAGCAGGATGATCACGGCCACGATCGTGTAGGTGGGCAGGGCGCCGCGCCAGGCGTCGCGCACCGCGGCCCAGACCGTGATCGCGCCGAGGTCGAGCAGGATGGCCACCACGATGGGGACGACCGGCTGCCGGAGCACGATGAAGAACGTGGTGCTGAACATCGTGACCGAGGCGAAGCTGTTCGGCATGGTCGCCCACAGCGCGCCGGACGCCGCGACCACGCTGACCATCAGGGCCGCGGGCAGGGTGGGGCGGCCGTCGGCGTAGAGCCAGAGCAGGGGGATCGACAGCGCCAGGGTGATCCCGATGAGGATCCACGAGAGCGGGTCCGCCCGCGGCATCGTGGCGAACATCGGCACCACGATGAACCCCCACCGCAGCCAGTCCTGGGTCTGCGGGATCCGGTGGAACCGGGCCCATCGGGTGGTCATCGCCGTCGGTCCTCCGCTAGGTGGTTGTACGGAAAATGTACCGACGCGGGCTTCGCTGTGCGGTGTCAAGCTTCCCCGCGTCAGGAGGTTCACCCATGTCCAGGTTGCGACGGCTCGCCGTGTTCGCCGCCGCCGCGGTGCTGCCCGCGCTCGGCCTCACCCTCGCCGGGCAGGCGACCGCGTCGGCCGCGCCCAACTTCCAGGTGCCGTTCAAGTGCGGCACCACGGTGACCGCGGCGACGTTCAGCGGGCACAGCCCGGAGTACTCGGTCGACTTCCAGAAGTCGGGCATCACCGGGATGCCGGTGCTGGCGGCCGCGTCGGGCACCGTGACCCGGGTGGCGGACGAGGGCAGCACCAGCTACGGCAAGTGGATCGAGCTCGACCACGGCGGCGGCTGGCGGACGCGCTACGCGCACCTGTCGGCCCAGGAGGTCTCGGTCGGGCAGTCGGTCGCCCTCGGCAGGGAGATCGGCAAGGCGGGCGCCACCGGCGGGGTCACCGGGCCGCACCTGCACTTCGAAGAGCGGCTCGACAGCGTCGTGCAGAAGGCCAAGCTGAACGGCGTCGCGGTGCCGTACTACGGGCACACCGACTTCACCAGCAAGAACAGCTGCGGTGGCAACCCGTACTCCGCCGAAGAGGTCTGCGGTTCCGGCTTCTCCGTCGTCGACCAGCAGGCCCTCGCCGGCTCGTCCGGCACGACGTACCTGCTGTACAACTCCTCGACCAAGGCCAACTGCGTGACGACGCTCAAGGCGACGTCGCTCGGCACGGCCAGCCCGGTCTCGGCGTTCCTGGAGGTTCAGGGAGCGGCGCGTACCACGGATTCCGGCAGCTTCACCTACTACGCCGGTCCCGTGAAGAAGACCGCCGCGGCCACCTGCGTGAAGTGGGGCGGTTCGGTGGGCAGCAACACCTACGAGAGCCCGTTCGAGCACTGCGGCTGAGCGAACCCGGTCGGTGGGGCCGGGCACTCTAGCCCGCCCCACCGACAGAAACGCCGCCCGGCCCGGCTCCGGGGCCCATCCGTCCACATCGGCCCCGCCCATCCACAGATTCGCCGCCACCGCCCCATCCGGCCCCGTCCTGCCCCACGGTGGAGGCATGACCACCGCCACCCCGACCGGCCGCCCGCCGGTCAACCTCAGAGATCCCGCGCAGCTGCTGGCCGCGCTCCCGTACCTGCTCGGCTTCCGGCTGGGCGCCTCCGTCGTCCTGCTCGGCCACCGGGCCCCCGTCGGCAACCGCCTCGGCCTGGTGATGCGCGCCGACCTGCCGCGCCGCGAGGACCGGGCCCACCAGGCCCGGGCGCTCGCGCCGCGGTTCGCCGCCGCCCCGCACACCGGCGTGACCGTGGCGATCATCGGCGGCCGGCGAAGATCCGGCGGCCCACCGCCGCACGCGGGCTTCGTCGACGAGCTGGCGGAGGCCCTCGCCGAGTTCGGCCTCCCGGTGCTGCACGCGGTGTGGGCCGCCGACATCGCGGAGGGCGTCCGCTGGGCGTGTTACGTCGACGAGGACTGCGGCGGCGAGCTGCCGGACCCCGCCTCGACGGTGGCCGCGGCCGCCGCCACCGAGAGCGGCACGGTGGTGTTCGACAGCCGCGAGGAGCTGGCGGCGCTGCTCGCCCCGCGGTCACCGGAAGCCGTGGCCCGCCGAGCCGACGAGCTGTCCCGGCTCGCCGAGCCGCCGTGGCCGGAAGCGACGCGCGTCGACGACGCGGCGGCGGAGATCCGCGCGGCGTTCGACCGCCAACGCCGTGGTGAAGGCCCGCCCACGGACGCCGAGGCCGTCCGCCTGGCGTGCGCCCTGACCCTCTCCGAGATCCGCGACGTGTGCCTGACCATGGCGGTCCCACCCGGCACCCTGGAGGCGCGCGAGGCCGAGCGCCTCTGGCTGACGCTCGTCCAGGAGATCCCCGGCCCCGAACGAGCCGAGGCGGCGACGTTGCTGGGCTACACGGCTTTCATGCGCGGCGAAGGCACCTTCGCGGGCATGGCCCTGGAGAACGCCCTGGAGGCCGCGCCGGACCACCTGATGGCCCGGCTGCTGACCACGGTCCTGGACCACGGAATGCCCCCGGAGCAGCTGCTGGGCCTGGCGCTGGCCGCGGACACCGAGGGCGTCCCGGGCTTCGGCCTGGAACCCGCGGAACAGCCGCCGTTCTGAGGCGGATTGCGTTGTGGCACCACGAATCCCGGCCGTGATCGGCCTCGCGGACGGGTGCCCGCGAGGCGGTGCACGTCCAGCCGAGCTTTTCGCGGGCGCGGTCGCCGGCCGCGGCTCGGCGTGGAGCCCGTGGAGCAATCGCCGGTCCAGGGCGGGTTGCCTTGTGCCACGCCGAATCCGGGCCGTGATCGTGGCGCCCGGCTCACCGCCGAGCGCCACCCCGCCGTCAGGCCTGGGCCGCGCGCCGTGACTGGGTGAACGTCCAGGCATCGCGGACGATGCCGGCCAGGTCGGTGCGCTCCGGCTTCCAGCCGAGCTCCTCGCGGGCGCGGTCGCTGGCCGCGACGAGCACCGACGGGTCGCCCGCGCGGCGTGGCGCCACCGCGGCCGGCACCGCGTGGCCGGTGACCTCGCGGCAGGCCTCGATCACCTCGAGAACGGAGAAACCGGTGCCGTTGCCCAGGTTGTAGATGCGGTGCTCACCCGCCGTCGCGTGCTTCAGCGCCAGCAGGTGGGCGTCCGCGAGGTCCGCGACGTGGATGTAGTCGCGGACGGCGGTGTGGTCCGGCGTCGGGTAGTCGTCGCCGAAGATCTGGATGCGCTCACGGTCGCCCGTGGCGACCTGGAGAACGAGAGGGATGAGATGGGTTTCCGTGGCGTGGCGCTCGCCGAAGGCGCCATACGCGCCCGCGACGTTGAAGTACCGCAGGCTCACCGCGGCCAGGCCGTGCGCGGTGGCGAAACTGGTGATCGCGTGGTCGATGGCCAGCTTCGTGGCGCCGTAGGTGTTGGTCGGGCGGGTCGGCGCGGACTCCGCGATCGGCGACGACTCCGGCTCGCCGTAGGTCGCCGCGGTCGAGGAGAACACCAGGCGCGGCGTGCCGTGCTCGTGCATGGCCTCGAGCAGCCGCAGCGACGTGACGACGTTGCCTTCCCAGTACTTCGCCGGATCGGTCATCGACTCGCCGACCAGCGACTTGGCCGCGAAGTGCAGCACGCCGTCGAAGCCCTCGCGAAGCAGGCTGCCCGCCACCTCGGCGGCGTCGCCCTCGACGAACCGGGCGTCCGGGTGGACGGCGTCGGCGTGCCCGGTGGACAGGTCGTCGACGACCGTGACGTCGTGCCCGGCCTCGACGAGCCGGGCCGCGCAGACACTGCCGACGTACCCCGCTCCGCCCGTCACGACCAGTTTCAGGGCGTTGCTCTGCTCCGACACGTCCAGGCCTTCCTGTCGAGGGTGACTGTGCGCCACAGTCTTCCCCCATGGAGACGAAGGGGACCGGGCGGGGGTTGTCCCCGCCCGGGCTCAGACCTCGTCGCGCCCGGCGCCGCGGGACGGCACCGCGGTGAACATCCGCGGTCGCCGGTGACCGGCCTTCTCGAACGCCGCGTCCACGCCCGCCTTGACCCCGGCCAGGTCGGCGTCGCGGACCAGCGCGATCGCCGAGCCGCCGAAGCCGCCGCCGGTCATCCGCGAACCGAGCGCGCCGGCCTCGCGTGCCGCGTCGACCGCGAGGTCCAGCTCGGCCGTGGAGATCCGGTAGTCGTCGCGCATGCTGACGTGCGAGGCGTCCAGGTACGGGCCGATCTCGGCGATCTTGCCCTCGCGCAGCAGGGCGACGACGTCGAGCACCCGCTGGTTCTCGGTGACCACGTGCCGCACCAGCGGCGCCAGGTCCTCCGGGAGCCGGTCGAGCGCGTCGGCGAGGCCTTCGGCGGTGACGTCGCGCAGGGCCTTCACCCCGAGCAGCTCGGCCGCTCGTTCGGTACCCCGCCGCCGTTCGCCGTACCCGCCCTCGGCGTGCGAGTGCTTGGTGCGGGTGTCCATGATCAGCACCTGCAGCCCGGCCTCGGCCAGCCCGAACGGCACCTGCTCCTGCTCGCCCGACCGGACGTCGAGGAACAGCACGTGCGACTCGGTGCAGCACAGCGACGCCGTCTGGTCGAGCAGGCCGGTCGGCGCGCCGACGAAGTCGTTTTCCGAGCGCTGCACCCACCGGGCCACCTCGGGGCGGGCCGGGACGCGCTCGCCGGGGCCGTCGAGCTCCAGGCCGGCCAGGCCCAGCAGCGCCAGCGACACCGCGCACTCGAGCGCGTGGGAGGAGGAGAGCCCGGCCCCCGAGGGCACGTCCCCGGCGACGACCAGGTCGGCGCCGGCGGTGAAGCCCTGGTCGCGCAGCACCCAGGCGACCCCCGCCGGGTACGCGGCCCACCCGTCGACCGTGCCGGGTGCCAGGTCGGCGATCTTGAGGTCGCCGGAACGCTGGAGTTGCCCGTCGTCACCGAGAGTGGCCACGGAAAGGATGCCGTCCTCGCGGGGTGACGCGGCCGCGGCCAGGCGGTGCGGGAGGGCGAAGGGCAGGACGAAGCCGTCGTTGTAGTCGGTGTGCTCGCCGATCAGGTTCACCCGGCCGGGCGCGGACCACACGCCGGCCGGCGTGGCGCCGTGCACCGTGTGGAACGCCGCCGCGGCCTCCGAGGCCGGGCTCACCTGGCCTGCGCCAGGACGGCGTGCAGCGCGGACGTGGAGACCTGGGCGGTGTTGTCGCCGCCGGTGACCTCGATGGTGGTGCCGTTGGCCTTGCCGATGACGACCGTGCCGCCCGGCACGATCCCGACCGACTTGAGCTCGGTCATCAGCGACTCGTCCAGCTGGACGTGCTCGGCGATGCGCCGGATCTCGACGCGGCCGCCGCCGGTGCGGGCGAACTCGTCGAGCCGGACGAGGTCGGCCTCGGCGGGCGGGGCGGGGTCGCCGTCGCCCAGCTTGTCCAGACCGGGGATCGGGTTGCCGTAGGGGGAGGTGGTCGGGTGGTCGAGCAGCTTGACGAGCTTGCGCTCGACGGCCTCGCTCATCACGTGTTCCCAGCGGCAGGCCTCGTTGTGGACGTGCTCCCACTCGAGCCCGATGACGTCGACGAGGAGGCGTTCGGCCAGGCGGTGCTTGCGCATGACGGCGATGGCCAGCTCCCGGCCGTGGTCGGTGAGCTGGAGGTGCCGGTCGTCCGCGACCACGACCAGCCCGTCGCGCTCCATGCGGGCGACGGTCTGGCTCACGGTCGGGCCGCTTTGCTGCAGTCGCTCGGCGATCCGGGCGCGCAGCGGGACGACACCCTCTTCTTCGAGCTCGTAGATCGTACGCAAGTACATCTCGGTGGTGTCGATGAGATCGTTCACGCTGTCCCCTTCGTCCGCGTTGCTCATCGTAGTCGTTGACCCCGACAGCGGCGGCGGCCCTCGGCGTAACAACTCACCAGGGGTGGAAATGTCCGACCCGGCCGGGAAGGTGATCCGGGTCGCTGCAAGATGGGAGGTATGCGTCCGCTGATCAGCACCACCGACCTCGCCGCCGCGCTGGCCGGCCCGGCCGGCGACCGGCCCGTCGTCCTCGACGTCCGCTGGCGGCTTGCCGGCCCGCCGGGTGCGGAGTCCTACCGGGACGGTCACGTCCCCGGTGCGGTCTTCACCGACCTCGACCGTGTGCTCGCGGGCGAGCCGGGCGAGGGCGGCCGGCACCCGCTGCCCGATCCCGCCGACCTGCAGCGCGACCTCCGCGCGGCCGGAGTGCGCGCCGGCGGGCCCGTGGTGGTCTACGACGACGCCGACGGTTCGGTGGCGGCGCGGGCCTGGTGGCTGCTGCGCTGGGCGGGGCACGACGAGGTCGCGGTGCTCGACGGCGGTTACGCGGCGTGGACCGCTGACGGCCACCCCGTCGACACCGAGGTGCCGAACCCGGAGCCGGGCGACGTCGAGGTCCGGCCGGGCGGCATGCCGGTCCTGGACGCCGACGAGGCGGCCGCGCTGGCCCGCGACGGCCTGCTGCTCGACGCCCGCGCCGCGGCGCGCTACAGCGGTGAGACCGAGCCGGTCGACCCGCGCGCGGGCCACATCCCGGGCGCGGTGAACGCCCCGTTCGCCGGCCACACGGCCGACGGCCGCTGGCGCACCCCGCAGGAGCTGGCCGACCGCTTCGCCGGCCTCGGCCTGCGCCCCGGCGAGCCGGTGGGCGCGTACTGCGGCTCGGGCGTCACGGCGAGTTCGGTGGTGCTGGCCCTGGAGCTCGCCGGCCACCCGGGCGCCGGCCTGTACGCGGGCTCGTGGTCCCACTGGTCCCGCGACCCGGACCGCCCCGCGGCCACCGGCGACCTCCCCGGCTGACCCCGGCGCCCGCACCTACCCCGGCACAAGCCGTGAAGGCCTCCTTACCGGCCATAAGAGCGGTGAAGGAGGCCTTCACGGCACACGTCGGCGAGACGGACTCTCCCGTGCGGCGGCGACCTGCGGCGGCCGCTCGACGGCTCGCTGACCGCGCAGATCGGCGCCCAGTCCTTCACCGGCTCGGTCGGCGCGCCGGCCATCGGGCAGCAGGCCGGCCCTTCCGGGTCCGCGCGGGCCGGGGCCACCGGCGACCTTCCCGGCCGACCCTTCCGGGGCCGCGGGGCCGGGGCCATCGGCGACCTTCCCGGCCGACCCTTCCGGGGCCGCGGGGCCGGGGCCATCGGCGACCTTCCCGGCCGGCCCTTCCGGGTCCGCGGGGCCGCGGGGCCGGGGCCATCGGCGACCTCCCCGGCCGACCCTTCCGGGGCCGCGGGGCCGCGGTCACCGGTGACCTACCCGGCCGACCCGGCGCTCGACCGGGTTTCCGCGACGCCGGAACCAGCAGGGCAGAAAACCAGCACCGCTCTTCGGGGCCGCGAACCGCCGCGACGGGCACTACAGTCGGGCGTATGGCGCCGGCTGTCGTGTGGGACTCCGCCCTGCTGGGTTACGACCTGGGCGGGGATCACCCGTTCAACCCCGTCCGGCTGGAGCTGACCGTCCGGCTGGCCACCGAGCTCGGGGTGCTCGAGGGCGTCGAGCTGCTCGTCCCGAGCGCCGCCGGGGACGAAGAACTCCTGCGGATCCACGCGCCCGAGTACCTGGCCGCCGTGCGTGAGGCGCCGCTCGTCGGGTGGGACGTCGGGCACGGGCTCGGGACCTCCGACAACCCCGTGTTCAGCGACATGCACGACGCGTCGGCGCTGGTCGTCGGGTCGACGCTGCTGGCCGCGCGCAAGATCGCCGAGGGCGAGGCCACCCGGGCGGTCAACATCGCCGGCGGGCTGCACCACGCGATGCGGGACCAGGCGGCCGGGTTCTGCGTCTACAACGACTGCGCCGTCGCGATCTCGTGGCTGCTCGACCACGGCTTCGAGCGGATCGCCTACATCGACACCGACGTCCACCACGGCGACGGCGTCCAGGCGGCCTTCTACGACGACCCCCGCGTGCTGACCATCTCGATGCACCAGCACCCGTTCACGCTCTGGCCGGGCACCGGCTACTCGGCCGAGACCGGCCGCGGCAAGGCCGACGGCACCGCGGTCAACGTGCCGCTGCCGCCGCGGACCCGGGATCCCGGGTGGCTGCGGGCGTTCAACGCCGTCGTTCCCTCGCTGCTGGCCGACTTCGAGCCGCAGCTGCTGTTCACGCAGTGTGGTGTCGACTCGCACGAGGAAGACCCGCTGGCCGACCTCTCGCTGTCCGTCGACGGCCACCGCACGATCTACGCCACCTTGCGCGACCTCGCCGAGACGTACGCGGGCGGCAAGTGGATCGCCGTCGGCGGGGGCGGGTACCAGCTGATCCGGGTGGTCCCGCGGTCGTGGACGCACCTGATCGCCACGGTGCTCGACCGGGACGTCGACCCGGCGACGCCGCTGCCGCCCGGCTGGCTCTCCACCGTCGGCAAGGCCGCGCCGAACGCCGAGCTGCCGCAGGCGATGACCGACGATCGCGACACGGAGTTCAAGCCGTGGGGCGACGGCGAGGACGACCCGGTCGACATCGCCGTCCGGGACACGCGCCGGGCCGTTTTTCCTTTGCACGGCCTGGATCCCGACGATCCCAGGGACTGACTCACCATGGCCGGACGGGACCCCTTCGACTACCCCCGCGACTGGGAGGCCGACGTCGTGCTGTCCGACGGCGGCACCGTCCACCTGCGCCCGGTCATCCCGACCGACGCCGACGGGCTCGTCTCCTTCCACGGGAAGCTCTCCGAGCGCACCCGCTACTTCCGTTACTTCGGCGCCTACCCGCGGATCCCGGAGAAGGACCTGAAGCGGTTCTCCACCGTCGACCACCACGACCGGGTCGCGTTCGCCGCGTTCCTCGGCGACGACATCATCGCGGTCGGCCGGTACGAGCGGCTGGACGGCGGGCCGTCGGCCGAGGTGGCCTTCGTGGTCGACGACGCGCACCAGGGCCGGGGCCTCGGCTCGATCCTGCTGGAGCACCTGGCCGCGGCCGCGTCGGAGTGCGGGCTGCGCCGGTTCGTCGCCGAGGTGCTCGCCGAGAACGCCGCGATGGTCCGCGTCTTCCGCGACGCCGGTTACCAGGTCAGCCGCGAGATCGAAGAAGGCGTGCTGCACCTCGAGTTCGACATCGACCCGACGGAGGAGTCGCTGGCCGTCGCCCGGTCCCGGGAGCAGGCCGCCGAGGCGCGCAGCGTGCACAACCTGCTGCACCCGAAGTCCGTCGCGGTGATCGGCGCCTCCGCCGAGCCGGGCAAGGTCGGCCACGTCGCCTTCGTGAACCTGCTGGCCGCCGCGTTCACCGGCACCGTCTACCCGGTCAACCCGGAGCACCGCTCGATCCGCGGTGTGCGCGCCTACCCGTCGGTGCTGGACATCCCGGACTCGGTCGACCTGGCGCTGGTCGCGGTGCCCGCCGAGGCCGTCGAGTCCGTTTTGGACGCTTGCCTGGCCAAGGGCGTGAAGACCCTGCTGATCGTCTCCGGCGGCTTCGGCGAGGCCGGCCCGCACGGCCTGCACGCCGAGCTGCGGCTGGTCGGCGAGGCCCGGGCGCACGGCATGCGCGTGGTCGGACCGAACGCGCTCGGCGTGCTGAACACCGCGCCCGGCGTCCGGCTCAACGCCACCCTCGCGCCGCGGCTGCCGGGCCGCGGGCGCACCGGGTTCTTCTGCCAGTCCGGCGCGCTGGGCACGGCGATCCTCGCCGACGCCGAGGCGCGCGGGCTCGGCCTGTCGACGTTCGTCTCGGCCGGCAACCGCGCCGACGTCTCCGGCAACGACCTGTTGCAGTACTGGGAAACCGACCCGGACACCGACCTCGTGCTGCTGTACCTGGAGTCCTTCGGCAACCCGCGCAAGTTCGCCCGGCTGGCGCGGCGGCTGGCCCGGACGAAGCCGATCGTCGCGGTGAAGTCGGGGCGTCACGCGGTCCGCTCGCAGCTGGCGGCGACGTCCACCGAGATCGACGAGATCAGTGTCCAGGCCCTGTTCGAGCAGGCCGGGGTCGTACGGGTCGAGTCGCTGGCGCAGCTGTTCGACACCGCGCTCGTCTTCGCGCACCAGCCGCTGCCGGCCGGGCCGCGGGTCGCCATCGTCGGCAACTCCAGCGCGATCGGGCTGCTGGCCGCCGACACCGCCCGCGCGCAGGGGCTGCGGCTCGCGTCCGATCCGGTGGACGTCGGCCCGCAGGCCGGGCCGGAGGACTTCGCCAAGGCGGTGGGGGAGGCGCTGACCTCGCCGGACACCGACGCGCTGGTCGTCGTGTTCGCGCCGCCGGTGGCGATCCCCGGTACCGCGTACGCGCGTGCCCTGCGGGAGACGGTCGTCGAGCTGGGGCAGCGCAAGCCGATCGTCTCGACGTTCCTCGCGGCCGAGGGCGTCCCGGACGAGCTGGCCGTGCTCTCGGAGGACGGTGTGGCCAGCCGCGGCTCGATCCCGTCGTACCCGAGCCCGGAACGCGCGGTGAACGCGCTGGCGAAGGTCGTCCGGTACGCCGCCTGGCGGCAGCGGCCGCAGGGCACGCTGGTGCGGCCCTCGCGCATCCACACCGAGCAGGCGCAGGTGATCGTGCGCGAGCTGCTGGCTGCCGAGGACGGCAAGACGACGGTGCTGCCGGACTCCGACGTCGTGCGCCTGCTGGGGTGTTACGGCATCGACGTGGTCCCGTTCCGCGTGGTGTCCACAGTGGACGACGCGGTCGCGGCGGCGGCCGAGCTCGGGTATCCCGTGACGCTCAAGGCGGTCGACGAGCGGCTGCGCGGCCGGCCCGACCTGGCCGGCGTGCGGCTCGACCTGGCGTCGGAGGATTCCGTGCGCACGGCCTACGCGACGTTGCGCGAGATCTCCGGCGAGGACGACGTGTACGTGCAGCGGATGGCGCCGAAGGGCCTGTCGTGCGTGATCGGGCTGCAGGACGACCCGTCGTTCGGCTCGCTCGTGTCGTTCGGGCTGTCCGGGCTGGTCAGCACGCTGCTGGGGGACCGCGCCTACCGGGCGGTGCCGGTCACCGACGTCGACGCGGCGACGCTGCTGCGCGAACCCCGGACGGCGCCGCTGCTCACCGGTTACCGCGGCGACGAGCCCGCCGACCTCGCCGCGCTGCAGGACATGGTGCTGCGCGTGGCCGCCCTCGCCGAGGACAACCCCGAGGTGCGGTCGCTGACGCTGGACCCGATCCTGGCCTCGCCCGACGGCGCGTTCGTCGCCAACGCCCGGCTGGTGCTGGGGCCGCCGCCGTCCCGGCCGGACACCGGCCCGCGGCGCCTGCGCGCCATCAACCCCCAGGACTGAGCATGCTCACCGAAGTGCTGACCCGGCACGCCGCGAACCTGCCCGGCGCGGTCGCCCTCGTCGCGCGCGGCGACCGGGTCGAGGCGGCGGCGGTGGGCTCGGCCGACGCCGAAGGCACCGTGCCGATGGCGCGGGACGCGCTGTTCCGCATCGCGTCGCTGACCAAGCCGATCGTCGCCGCGGCGGTCATGCTGCTCGTCGACGACGGCGAGCTCGCGCTGGACGACCCGATCGCGCGGTGGCTGCCGGAGCTGGCGTCACCGGTGGTCGTGCGGACGCCGGCCGGCCCGGTCGACGACGTCGTGCCCGCCGTCCGCCCGATCACGGTGGCCGACCTGCTCACCTTCCGCTGCGGGTACGGCTTTGCGGCGGACCCGACGCTGCCCGCCGCCGACCTGCTGCTGCAGGTGCTGGGCCACCCGGCGGCGCCACCGCGGGCCCTGGCGCCGGACGCGTGGACGGCCGCGCTGGCGCAGGTCCCGCTGCTGCACCAGCCGGGGGCGGGGTGGCTCTACGGCACCGGTTCGAACATCCAGGGGGTGCTGATCGCGCGGGTGTCGGGCCGGTCGCTGCCGGAGTTCCTGGCGGAGCGGCTGTTCGAGCCGCTGGGCATGGCCGACACCGGGTTCTTCGTGCCGACCGAGGCGCTGGGCCGGCTCACCAGCGCGTACCGGCCCGGCGACGCGGGGCTGCGGCTGATCGACTCGCCGGAGGGCCGGTGGAGCACCGCGCCGGCGTTCCCGTCCGGCGCGGCGGGCCTGGTTTCGACGGCCGGCGACCTGCTCGCCTTCGGCCGCTTCCTGCTGGCCGAGGGCCGGGCCGGCGACCACCGGCTGCTGACGCCGGAGTCGGTGCGCCGGATGACCACCGACCACCTGACCCCGGCCCAGCGCGCGGCCGCCCGGATGTTCCTGGACGGCCAGGGCTGGGGCTTCGGCGGCTCGGTGGACGTCGAGGCGACGGACCCGTGGCACGTCCCCGGCCGCTACGGCTGGATCGGCGGTGCCGGCACGGCCTGGCACGTGGTCCCGGCGACGGGCACGGTCACGGTGCTGCTCACCCAGGTCGAGATGACCGGCCCGGAACCCACGCCGCTGATGCGGGCGTTCTGGGACTACGCCGCGCGGTAGGTCACAGCAGCTCGCCCAGGGCCAGCAGCTGGGATGTCGCCGGCCCGAACAGGAACTCCAGGCGTTTCGCGGCCACGAAGTACCGGTGCACCACGTGGTCGACGTCGATGCCGACGCCGCCGTGGACGTGGACCGTCGTGTGGGCCACCCGGTGGCCGGCCTCCGCGGCCCAGAACTTGGCCGTCGCCACCGCTTCCGCGGCCGGCAGGTCCGACGCCAGCCGCCACGCCGCCTGCTGGGACGTCAGCCGCACCGCCTCGACGTCCACGTAGGCGTCCGCGAGGCGCTGGCGGACCGCCTGGAAACCGCCGATCACGTGGTCGAACTGCTTGCGCTCGGCCGCGTACGCCGCCGTCAGCTCCAGCGCGCGCTCGACGACGCCGAGCTGCTGCGCGCAGGCCCCGGCCGTGCCGCGCAGGCGCAGCCACTCGCCGATCGAGCCCAGGGAAACCCCGGCCACGTCGGACAGTTCCAGCAGCGCGGCGTCGGCGTGGTCGACCGTCTGCTGCGGTTGCACGGTGACCCCCGGGGCCGCCGCGTCGACCAGGAACACCTCGTCGGGCACCGCGACCAGGAAGCCGTGGGCGAACGCGCCGAACGGCACCGCGGATCCGGCGCCGGACAGGCGCCCGTCCGACGCGGTGAAGCCGGACAGCGCCACCGTGAGCACGCGTTCGCCGCGCAGCACCGGCAGCACCCAGCGGTCCACCAGCTCCGGCGTGCCGAACTCCGCCAGCGCCGACGCCGCCATCGTGATCGACGTCAGGTAGGGGACCGCGGCCACCGCGCGGCCGATCTCGGTCAGCACCGCGCTTTGCTCCAGCAGGCCGAACCCGCCGCCGCCGAGTGACGACGGCAGCGCCGCGTCGAGCACGCCCGCCTGGCCCAGCGCCGTCCACAGTGGAGCGTCGAAGCCGCCGGTCCCGTGCGGGTCGTGGGTGAGCTTGTCGGCCAGGATCCGCCGGGTCAGCGCGGCGAGGTCGGCCGACGCCTCGGAAGGGGTGAAGTCCATACAGCTCCTAACTGAGACGCTCCTAGCGCGTGACGGGCAGGCCGAGGGCGGTCGCGGCGATCATGTCCCGCTGGATCTCGTTGGTGCCGCCGCCGAAGGTGAGGATCAGCGCCGAGCGGTGGTGCCGTTCGATCCGCCCGGCCAGCAGCGCGCCGGGCGAGCCGTCGCGGACGACGGCCGCGGCGCCGAGCACCTCCATCAGCAGCCGGTAGGCCTCGATCGCGAACTCGGTGCCGTACACCTTCGTGGCCGACGCGTCGGCCGGGCCCAGCTCGCTCGCCGCGGCCGCCCAGGCGATCCGCCAGTTCCGCAGCTTCAGGTACTCCGCGCCGGCGTGCACCCGCGCGAGGTGCAGCCGCACCCATTCCTGGTCGATGGCGCCGGTCTCCTTCGCCCAGGCCAGCACGTCGGCCAGGGCCTTGCGCACCGGCGCCGACGAGGTCAGGGCGACCCGTTCGTGGTTGAGCTGGTTGGTGATCAGCGGCCAGCCCGCGTTCTCCTCGGCGACCCGCGCCGACACCGGCACGCGCACGTCGTCGTAGTACGTCGCGCTGGTGCCCGCGCCCGCCACCGTGTGCACCTTGGTCCAGGAGAACCCGGGCGCCGACGTCGGCACGATCAGGATCGACAGGCCGCGGTGCTTCTTCGCCTCGGGATCGGTCCGGACGGCGAGCCAGACGTAGTCGGCGTGCTCGATCAGGCTGGTCCACATCTTCTGCCCGGTGACGACGTACTCGTCGCCGTCGCGCACCGCGCGCGTCCGCAGCGACGCGAGGTCGGTGCCGGCCTCCGGCTCGGAGTAGCCGATCGAGAAGTGCAGCTCGCCGGCGGCGATCTTCGGCAGGTAGAACGCCTTCTGCTCGTCGGTGCCGTAGCGCATGATGGTCGGCCCGACGGTGTTCACCGTCAGGAACGGGACCGGCACCCCGGCGACCGCCGCCTCGTCGGTGAAGATGAGCTGGTCGAGCATCGGCCGGCCCTGCCCGCCGTACTCCGGCGGCCAGCCGAGCGCCAGCCAGCCGTCCTTGCCCAGCTGCCGGACGATCTCCTTGTAGGCCAGGCCGTCGCCGTACTCGCCGTTGCCCGAGCGGAGGCCGTCACGGCGTTCCGGCGTCATCAGCTCGGCGAAGTACTCCCGCAGTTCCGCGGCCAGTGCGCGCTGCTCCGGCGTGTAGTCGATCCGCACCCGTCACCTCGATCCGGCGTTATAGTAGAACCTGTTCTAGTTGTACCAGCACTCACGCGGCGGAGGAAGCATGGAGATCGGCGTCGATCGTTCGCTCTGCGAGGCGAACGCGGTGTGCCTGGGGTTCGCGCCGGACGTCTTCGACCTCGACGACGACGAAGAACTGGTCATCCAGCCGGGCCCGGTGCCCGCCGACCAGGTGGAACGTGTTTCCGACGCGGTGCGGGGCTGCCCGAAGAACGCCCTGTTCATCGCCAGTTAGCGGTGTTTACTCAAAAGCTTGCCCTGAACGAGAACAGATTCTAGTGTAGGCCCGTCAACCAGGACTCGATGAGGAGGCCTCGCGTGAGCCTGAGCGGCAGGACAGCGATCGTCACCGGTGCCGCCGCCGGGCTGGGACGGGCCGAAGCGCTCGCCCTGGCCGCGCGGGGCGCCACCGTCGTCGTCAACGACGTCAGCGAGCCGAAGGACGTCGTCGAAGAGATCGAAGGCGCCGGTGGCCGGGCGGTCGCGGTCGCCGGGGACGTCGGGGAACGCGCCACGGCCGACGCGCTCGTGGCCGCCGCGCTCGACCTCGGCGGGCTCGACGTCGTCGTGAACAACGCGGGCGTGCTGCGCGACAAGATGCTCTTCTCGATGTCCGACGACGAGTGGGACACCGTGCTCCGCGTGCATCTGCGCGGGCACTTCCTGTTGTCCCGCAACGCCGCGAAGCACTGGCGCGACAAGTCCAAAGCGGACGGTCGGCCGGTGTACGGGCGGCTGGTGAACACCGCCTCCGAGGCGTTCCTGATCGGTTCACCCGGCCAGCCCAACTACGCCGCGGCCAAGGCCGGCATCACCGCGCTCACCATGTCGGCCGCCCGCGGCCTGGCCAAGTACGGCGTCCGCGCCAACGCGATCTGCCCGCGGGCCCGGACGGCGATGACCGAGGGCGTGTTCGGTGCCGCTCCTGCAGACGGTGCCGATCCGCTCTCGGTCGAGCACGTCGCCCCCTTCGTCGCCTACCTCGCCTCGCCCGCCGCCGAGCACGTCAACGGCCAGGTCTTCGTCGTGCACGGCGGCTCGGTCGCGCTGGTCGAAGCGCCGCGGATCGAGCAGCGGTGGTCCCTCGACGAGCTGGAGACGACCGTCAGCGACTACTTCGCCGGCCGTGACCCCGGCCGGATGTTCGCCGCCACCGAAATCCTGGAGGAATCGTGAGGCTCGACGGGAAGATCGCCCTCATCACCGGTGCCGCGCGCGGGCAGGGGGAGGCGGCCGCACGCGCGTTCGCGGCCGAAGGCGCGAAGGTGGTGATCGCCGATATCCTGGACGACGAGGGCAAGCAGCTCGCCGCCGACCTCGGCGACGCCGCCGTCTACCAGCACCTCGACGTCGGCAGCGAAGACGACTGGGCAGCGGCGATCGAGCGGGCGACCACGGAGTTCGGCGCGCTGAACGTGCTGGTCAACAACGCGGGCATCCTCCATTTCTCGGAACTGGGCAAGACGACGCTGGCCGATTACGAGCGCGTCATCCGGGTGAACCAAATAGGGGCGTTTCTCGGGATGCGCTCGGTCGTTGAACCGATGACCGCCGCCGGCGGTGGCTCCATCGTCAACGTGTCCTCTGTGGAGGGTCTGGCCGGGATGCCGTACCTCGTCGCCTACACCGCGAGCAAGTTCGCGATCCGCGGGATGACCAAGGTCGCGGCGATGGAACTCGGCAAGAAGCACATCCGGGTCAACTCGGTGCACCCCGGCGCGATCGACACGCAGATGGTCGCGACCGCGGCCGGCGGGCAGAAGGTCGACATGTCGTGGGTGGGCAAGAAGGTCGCCCTCGGCCGGGTCGGGCAGCCCGAGGACATCGCGAAGCTGGTGCTGTTCCTGGCCAGTGACGAAAGCTCGTACTGCACGGGTGCGGAATTCATCGCGGACGGCGGGGCGACGGCCACGCACGCCCTCAACTTCTGAAGGGACGACGTTAGTTAACACCGCTAACGAAAAGCGGACACCGGGTATGGAGAACACTCGGGGGTGAGCGACTTCTACTGGGAGGTTTGGTGAGCGACAGCACGGGCACGCTCCCGGGAACGGCGGCGTTGACGCAGGTCGGCCGCCTCTCGACGCTCTCCTGGGAAGTCCTGCGCGCGATCTTCAAGCGCCCCTTCCAGACCCGTGAGTGGATCCAGCAGTGCTGGTTCTTCGCCAGCGTCACGATCCTCCCGACCGCGCTGGTGGCCATCCCGTTCGGCGCGGTGATCGCGCTGCAGCTCGGCTCGCTGACCGCGCAGATCGGCGCCCAGTCCTTCACCGGCGCGGCCAGCGCGCTGGCCATCGTGCAGCAGGCCAGCCCGCTGATCACCGCCCTGCTCGTCGCCGGCGCCGGCGGCAGCGCCGTCTGCGCGGACATCGGGGCGCGCAAGATCCGTGAAGAGATCGACGCCATGGAAGTACTCGGCGTCAACCCGATCCAGCGCCTGATCGTGCCGCGTGTACTGGCCGCCATGGTGGTTTCCGTGCTGCTGAACGGCTTGGTCAGCGTCGTCGGCGTGCTCGGCGGCTACTTCTTCAACGTCGTCCTGCAGGGCGGCACGCCCGGCGCCTACCTGGCCAGCTTCAACGCGCTCGCCCAGGTCCCGGACCTCTGGATCAGCGAGATCAAGGCCCTGCTGTACGGGTTCGTCGCCGGTGTCGTCGCGGCGTTCCGCGGCCTGAACCCGCCGCCCGGGCCGAAGGGGGTCGGCGACGCCGTCAACCAGGCCGTCGTCATCACGTTCCTGCTGCTGTTCCTCATCAACGTCGTGCTCACCGCGATCTACCTGCGGATCGTCCCGCCGAAGGCCATGTGATGACGGCGGAACCCATCGATCGCGACCGGACGCTCGAATACCTCGCGCGCCCCGGCCAGAGCCTCGAAGGCCTGGGCAAGCTGCTCGCGTTCGCCGCGCAGGCGCTCGCCTGGTCGCCGCGCACGATCCGCCGCTACAGCCGGGAAACACTGCGGCTGCTCACCGAAGTCTGCTTCGGCACCGGCGGCCTGGCGGTCATCGGCGGCACCCTCGGCGTGATGATCGGGATGACGTTGTTCACCGGCCTGATCGTCGGCCTCCAGGGGTACTCCGCGCTCAACCAGCTCGGCACGGCCGCGCTCACCGGGTTCATCTCCGCCTACTTCAACACCCGCGAGGTCGCGCCGCTCTCGGCCGGGCTCGCCCTGAGCGCGACCGTCGGCTGCGGCTTCACCGCCCAGCTCGGCGCGATGCGGATCTCCGAGGAGATCGACGCGCTGGAAGTCATGGCCGTGCCGAGCATGCCCTACCTGGTGACGACCCGCGTGCTCGCCGGCGTCGCCGCGGTCATCCCGCTGTACGCGGTCGGCTTGCTGTCGAGCTACCTCGCGTCCCGGCAGATCACCATCTGGCTCTACGGCCAGTCCGCGGGCACCTACGACCACTACTTCACGCTCTTCTTGCCGCCGGGTGACGTGCTCTGGTCGTTCGGCAAGGTGATCGTGTTCAGCGTGCTCGTGATCCTGTCCCACTGCTACTACGGCTACACCGCCAGCGGCGGCCCGGCCGGCGTCGGCGTGGCGGTGGGCCGCGCGGTGCGGACGTCGATCGTGCTGATCTCGGTCCTGGACTTCTTCCTGTCCCTGGCGATCTGGGGCGCCAACACCACGGTGAGGATCTCCGGATGAGGAAGGCACTCCGGCAGCGGCTCCGGTACCAGGTGCTGGGGCTCGCCTTCCTGCTCGTGGCCGCCTTGTTCATCGCGTTCACGCTCGCCGTCTACAACAAGGCGTTCACGGCCGTGACGCTCGTGAAGCTCGAGACCGACCACGTCGGCAGCCAGCTGCGGACGGGCGGCGACGTCAAGGTCCGCGGCATGGTCGTCGGCGAAGTCCGCTCGGTGCTGGCGAAGGGGGACCACGCCGAGCTGGAGCTGGCCCTGGACCCGGACAAGACGTCCGTGATCCCCAAGAACGTCTCCGCGCGGCTGCTGCCGAAGACGCTGTTCGGCGAGCGGTACGTCTCGCTGCAGCTGCCGGAAAAGCCCGAGTCCGCGATCAAGGCCGGCGACGTCATCCCGCAGGACCGCAGCAGCAGCGCGATCGAACTGCAGAAGGTCCTCGACGACGTGATGCCGCTGCTGCAGGCCGTCCAGCCGGAGAAGCTGGCGAGCACGCTCACCGCCGTGTCGACCGCGCTCGACGGCCGCGGCAAGCAGCTCGGCCAGACCCTCTCGCAGCTCTCGGACTACCTCGGCAAGCTCAACCCGTCGCTGCCGGACATCAAGGCCGACATCACCGGGATCGCGAACGTCTCCGACACGTACGACAAGGCCGCGCCGGACCTGCTGCAGGCCCTGTCCGACCTGACGACCACGAGCCGCACGATCGTCGACCAGCGCACCCAGCTGAGCGACCTTTACGCCACCGTCACCGCGGCGTCCGTGGACCTCACGAACTTCCTGCTGGTCAACAAGGACAACCTGATCCGGCTCACCACGGCCGTCCAGCCGACGCTGGACGTGCTGGCGAAGTACGCGCCGGAGTACCCGTGCCTGTTCAACCAGCTCGCCGGCGAGGTCGCCCCGGCCGAGCTGGCGTTCGGCAAGGGCACCGCGCACCCCGAGGTCAGCCGCGTGACCATCGAGTTCAGCGCCAGCCGCGGCAAGTACCTGCCCGGCGTCGACGAGCCGAAGTACGACGACAAGCGCGGCCCCCGCTGTTACCCGCAGGTGCCGAAGCCGGGCGTCTGGCCGCAGTACCCGCCGGACGGCGCGATCAAGGACGGCTCCAGCAAGCCCGCGCCGCCGAAGTCGCCGGGCGGCAGCCTGCCCGGCCCGATCACGGCGGGCGGCGGCGCGGTCGGCGGGACCGGCGGCATCGTCGGGTCGCCGGACGAGACGGACCTGATCAGCCTGCTCGCGTCCCCGGCCCTGGGCACGCTGCCCGACCAGGTGCCCGGCTGGGCGGGCCTGCTCGTCGGGCCGCTCTACCGCGGAGCGGAGGTGGAGCTCAAGTGAGGAGTTTCGTCCCGTCGCTGGTGAAGCTGCTGGTGTTCGCCGTCGTCACGGTGCTGTTCACCGGTGTCCTCGCGGCCACCATCGCGAACACCAACTTCGGCGTGACGTCGGGATACCTGGCGAAGTTCACCGACGCGTCCGGGCTCAAGGAGGGTGACGACGTCCGCATCGCCGGGGTCAAGGTCGGCCAGGTCGACGCGATCGACGTCGCCGAGGGTGAGCAGAACCTCGCCGAGATCCGGTTCGACGTCGAGCACACCTACCGGCTGCCGGAGTCGGTCACCGCGACGATCAAGTACCGGAACCTCGTCGGCCAGCGCTACCTCGCGCTCGGCACCGACGTCCCGGGCGACAAGACCCTGCCGGACGGCGGCACGATCCCGCCCGAGCGCACCAAACCCGCCTTGAACCTGACCGTGCTGTTCAACGGGTTCAAGCCGCTGTTCAAGGCGCTGAGCCCGAAGGACGTCAACCAGCTCTCGGCCGAGATCATCAGCGTCTTCCAGGGCGAGGGCGGCACGATCACCAGCCTCCTGCAGCACACCGCGTCGCTCACCACCACGATCGCGAGCAAGGACCAGGTGATCGGCCAGGTGATCACCAACCTCAACACCGTGCTCGGCACGGTCAACTCCCACGGCACGCAGCTCGGCGACCTCATCGAGCAGACGCAGAAGCTGGTCAGCGGCCTGGCCGAGCAGCGCAAGCCGATCGGCGACGCGGTGAGCGCCCTCGGCGACCTCGCCGTCTCGACCACCGGGCTGCTCGCCGACGCGCGCCCGGCGCTGAAGGACGACGTCGCGAAGCTCGGCACGCTGTCGCAGAACCTCGGCGACTCCGGTGAGCTGGTCAACCACCTGCTCGAGGTGTTGCCGGGCAACCTGCAGAAGTTCACCCGGACCCTGAGTTACGGCAGCTGGTTCAACTACTACCTGTGCGGGATCAGCGGCACCATCGGCATTTCCTCGCTCGACATCTCCCTGCCGATCATCCCGATCCCGGGCACGCAACGCGCGGAGAGGTGTGGTCCGTGAAACGGCTGAAGGATCGCAACCAGGCCGCGGTCGGCGCGGTGACCCTCGTGCTGATCGTGCTCGTCACCGCCACGACGTACTTCTCCGACCAGCTCCCGTTCTTCGGCAACGGCACGACGTACTCGGCGTACTTCGGTGAATCCGCGGGGCTGGCCCCGGACAACGAGGTCGAGGTCGCCGGCGTCAAGGTCGGCACCGTGTCGTCGGTCGCGCTGGCCGGCAAGCAGGTGCTGGTGAAGTTCCGCGTGAAGGACGTCCGCGTCGGCGACAAGACGACGGCGTCGATCGAGATCAAGACGCTCCTGGGGGAGAAGTACCTGGCCCTCGACACCCAGGGTGACGGCGCCCAGGAACCGAACACCACCATCCCGCAGGCTCGCACGCGCACGCCGTTCCAGCTGCAGGACGCGTTCGACCAGCTGTCCACCACGGTCGGCGACATCGACACGAAACAGCTGGCCGACAGCTTCAACGCGTTGTCCGACAGCCTCAAGGACAGCCCCCAGTACCTGAAGGACACGCTGAACGGCCTGTCGTCGCTGGCCAAGACCGTGTCGTCCCGCGACGCCGACCTCCACACCCTGTTGGCCAACACCAGCCAGGTCTCGAAGACGCTGTCGGACCGCAATGCCCAGCTGCAACGGGTGATCAGCGACGGCAACCTGCTGCTGACCGAGCTGCAGAACCGCAAGACCGCGATCCACGCCCTGCTCACCGGCACCCAGCAGCTCTCGCAGCAGCTGAGCGGGCTCGTCGCGGACAACCGCGCGCAGCTGAAGCCGACGCTGGACAAGCTCGGGAAGGTGACCGACATCCTGCAGCGCAACCAGGGCAACCTCGACAAGAGCCTGCAGCTGATGGCGCCGTTCGCCCGCGTCGGCGCGAACGCGACCGGCAACGGCCGCTGGTTCGAGGGCTACCTGTGCGGGCTGCTGCCGCCGACGATCACCGCGGGCGGCCTGTCCATCAACCCCGAGGGTTGCACCCCGCCGATCGCGGCGCCGAACCAGGGGGTGGGCCGCCGATGACGATCCGGACGTACCGCGGCCGCAGCCTGGCGACGTGGCTCGCCTTCGCCTGCGTGGTCGCGCTGATCCTCACCGCCGGGCTGTGGCTGGTGTTCCGCGAATCCACCGGCACGAAGCTGTCGGCCTACTTCGGCAAGACCGTCGGGCTCTACGCGGGTTCGTCGGTGCGGGTGCTCGGCGTGCCGGTCGGGCAGGTCACCGACGTCACGCCGCAGGGCGACGCGGTGCGCGTCGACATGCAGGTCGACGCGGTGCAGCTGCCCGCCGACGTCGGCGCGGTCGTCGTCGCGCCGAGCCTGGTCAGCGACCGCTACGTCCAGCTGACCCCGGCCTACGACAGCGGCCCGGTCCTGGCCACCGGCACGGTGCTGCCGCGCGACCGCACGGCGACCCCGGTCGAGCTGGACGACCTGTACTCGAGCCTGGACAAGCTGTCCACGGCGCTCGGCCCGAACGGCGCGAACCAGGACGGCGCGCTGTCCGGCGTCCTGGACACGGCGGCGAAGGCGTTGCAGGGCAACGGTGCTTCGCTGAACTCGACGGTCGGGCAGCTCGCCGGCCTCGCCAAGACCCTCGACGGCTCGAAGGACGACCTGTTCTCGACCGTGCAGAACCTGAATTCCTTCACCGGCGCGCTGGCCCAGAGCGACCAGCAGCTCAACGAGTTCTACGGCCGGGTCGCCGACGTCAGCCGGTTCCTCGCCGAGGACTCCTCGGACGTCGGCGCGGCCTTGCAGTCGCTCGGGGGCGCGCTCGGCGACGTCCAGCAGTTCGTCAACGACAACAAGACGGCGCTGGAGTCCAATGTGGACAAGCTGGCGTCGCTGTCGAAGGTGCTCGTCGACCAGCGGGCGTCGCTGGCCGAGGTGCTCGACATCGCGCCGACCGGCGCCACCAACTTCATCAACTCCTACGACGCGGCGTCGGGCACCATCGCCGTGCGCGACAACCTGAACGAACTCACCAACCCGCCGATCCTCACCGTCTGCCGGCTGATCAGCGCGGGCACGCCGAAGCCGATCCCGGACACCCTGGGCAGCATCTGCAAGCAGCTCGCACCGATCCTCGACGGTGCCCTGAAGCTCCCGACGATCCCGCAGGTGCTGAACTCGTTGCAGAACGGCGAACTGCCGCCGCTGCCGCTCCCGCTGGTCGACGTGATGGAACAGCTTTCCGGCGGTGCCAAGTGAAGCGGCTCGCGGGCGTGCTCGCCGGGGTGCTCGTGCTGGCGGCCTGCAGCGACGGCGGGTTCAACGGCCTCTACGGCACGCCGCTGCCGGGCGGCGCCGACGTCGGCGACCACCCGTACCACGTCACCGCGCTCTTCACCGACGTCCTGGACCTGGTGCCGCAGTCGAGCGTCAAGGTCAACGACGTCGCGGTCGGGCGGGTCGACAAGATCACCCTGACGCCGGACACGCGGTCCGCGCTCGTCGCGATGACCGTCAACGGCGACATCGCGCTGCCCGCGAACTCCCACGCCGAGCTGAAGCAGTCTTCCCTTCTGGGAGAGAAGTTCGTCGAGCTGAGCGTGCCCACCGCGGAGCCGGCGAGCGGCAAGCTGGCCGACGGCGCGCAGATCCCGCTCGGGCGCACCAATCGCAACCCCGAGGTCGAGGAGGTGCTCGGCGCGCTCTCGCTGCTGCTCAACGGCGGCGGCGTCGAGCAGGTCCAGAAGATCAGCCACGAGCTGAACGACGCGCTGTCGGGCAACGAGCCGGAGATCCGCGCGCTGCTGTCCCATGTGGACGAACTGGCGACGCAGCTCGACGGGCACAAGACCGAGATCCTGCGCGCGATCGACGGCCTCGGCAAGCTGTCGGCGACGCTGGCCGGGCAGACGCAGAACCTGTCGAACGCGCTCGACAACCTCGCGCCGGGCCTGAAGATCGTCACCGACCAGCGCGACCAGCTCGTCGGCATGTTGAACGCGCTGAACTCGCTCTCGGGCGTCGCCACGGACACCGTGAACAAGAGCCGCGACCAGCTGGTCGCGAACCTCAAGGCGCTGCAGCCGACGTTGACCAAGCTCGGCGAAGCCGGCCAGGACCTGCCGAACGCGCTGCAGATCCTGCTCACCTACCCGTTCCCCGACTACGCCGGCAACGTCATCAAGGGGGACTACGCGAACGTCGACGCGAACGTGAACCTCGACCTGGACACGCTGATCCGGAACTTCACGAACTCGTCGCAGCCGCCGATCGCCCTGCCCACCACGATCGGCGGGGTGCCTCCGGCCGCACCGCCGTTGCCGCTGCCGGACCTCGGGCAGTCGACCGGTCAGGTCGGCGGCACCGGGCTGCTGGGCGGCCTGCTGGGCCTGATCGGGGGTGGCAAGTGAACTCCCGCAAGACCCGGGTCCAGCTGGTCGTCTTCGTCGTCATCGCGGTGGTTTCGGTCGTCTACGCGGGCGGCAAGTACGCCGGGCTCGACCGGCTCTTCGGCAGCCGCGGGTACGTCGTCACCGCGCAGCTGACCGACTCCGGCGGCATCTTCGTCAACTCCGAGGTCGCCTACCGCGGGGTCACGGTCGGGCGCGTGACGTCGATGACGCTCACCGACCACGGCGTCGACGTCGCCCTCGACATCGACTCCGGCGGCCCGGACATCCCGGCCGACGCGCACGCCCAGGTGGCGAACCGGTCGGCGGTGGGGGAGCAGTTCGTCGACCTGCTCCCGCAGCACGACGGCGGCCCGTACCTGAAGGACGGTTCGGTGATCACGCCGGACAAGACGTCGTTGCCGCCGTCGCCGGACACCGTCCTGACCCACCTCGACGACCTGGTCGCGAGCGTCCACCCGGACTCGCTGCGCACGGTCGTCGACGAGACGTACAACGCGTTCGCCGGCGCCGGGCCCGAACTGCAGCAGCTGCTGGACAGCACCGGTTCACTGACCGCCGTGGCCGCGCAGTACGTCCCGCAGACGCAGGGGCTGCTGGCCAACTCGCGGATCGTGCTGGACACCCAAGAGCGGCAGGCCGCGAACATCACCGACTTCGCTTCCGGGTTGAAGACGATCGCGGGGCAGCTCAAGACGTCGGATCCGGACCTGCGGCGGGTGATCGCACAGGCGCCGCAGCTGAGCCGGCAGATCAGCGACGTGCTCGCGGCCTCCGGCCCCGACCTCGGCGTGCTGTTCGCCAACCTGCTGACGACCGCGCAGATCACGTCGTCGCGCAAGGACGCGATCGAGGAGCTGCTGGTCGCGTACCCGATCATCTCGGCGTTCTCGCCGTCGACGTCCCCGGACGGCACGGGTCACCTCGGTGTGGTGTTCAACTTCTTCGACCCGGCGTCGTGCACGAAGGGCTACGAAGGCACCAAGGAGCGTCCGGCGAACGACACGTCCGAGGCGCCGGTGAACATGAACGCCTACTGCGCGGAGCCGCCGGGCAGCCCGACCGGGGTGCGCGGGTCGCAGAACGCACCGTACGCCGGGAAGCCGCCCGCGATCCCGGCCGCGCCGCAGCAGCAGGTGTCGGCTCCTTCGCAGGCGCAGCTGCCAGGGATGCTGAGCCTGCTGACCGGGCCGTCGGGCGGGCTGGGGAAGCTGCTGGGCGTTTCGTGAAAATCCTCGCCGTCGTTGCCGTGCTCGTGGCCGCGTTCGCCGGGTGGTCCTGGTGGCACGCGGCGTCCGACGATGCGCTGGCGCGTGGTCGCGCGCGTGACGCGGTGATCGCCGCGGCCGGGCCGGAGCTGGTCACGCTGAACACGATCGACTACCGCAACGCGGGCGCCGACGTCGACCGCTGGATCTCGGCGACGACGGGCCAGTACGGCAAGGACCTGACCGGCGACCGTCAGCTGCAGATCGAGCGGGCGACGACCGCTCGCACCGTTTCGACCGCGTCCCTGGTGGAGGCGGCGGTGACCGAGATCGACGCTTCCGGGGGCACGGCTCGTCTCTTGGCGGTGCTGGACGTCCGGGTCTCGACGGGCGGCGGTGCTGTCACGCCGCGCATGAGCCGCCTGACGGTGGACGTTCTGCGATCGGACTCCGGGTGGAAGGTCGCGGGCGTCCAGGCGGCGGGCTCATGAACCGGATCCTGGCTGTGGTTGTCGTCGTGGCCCTGGGGTGCGCGGTGTGGTTCGGCATCGAGACGGCTTCGCTGTCGTCTTCCGACAACGCGGCCTTGGTCGACACGGCGGCGACCGCTTCGGTTTCCGCTGATGTGAGCGAGGCTGTGAAGGCCGTTTTCTCTTACGACTACACGAACCTGGCCCGTACGGAGCGAGCCGCGTCGTCGTACCTGATCGGGGATGCGGTTCGTCAGTACCAGGCTCAGTTCGCTTCGGCGCGTACTCGGGCTACGGCGGGGAAGCTGGTTCGTACGACTACGGTTCGGGCTGTCGGGGTTCGGTCGTTGGTGGGGGATTCGGCTTCGGTTCTGCTTTTTCTGGACCAGCAGACAGTTACGGCTGGTGGGGGAGCGCCTTCTTCCTCGGTCGCTCAACTTTCGGTTACTGCTCAGCGGGTTGATGGTCGTTGGAAGGTTTCTGGTCTTACTGCTCTTTAGGGTGCTCGTCTTTCAAGATGCGGCTTCGCCGAGGCGCGGGAAATCGGCGCTCCTTGTGGGCGCTTTTCGGTGTGGTCGGCAGCGCCGATTCCCCACGCAGCGGTATCCCTGCCGGGATCATCCGTTCGTGTGATGAACGTGTGTTCGTTTGACGGTAATTTTGTTGTGTGGATGGCGAAGCGGTGTGGCAAGCGGACGCGGCGGCTCTGGCCGATCGCGTCAGCTCGCTGCTGGGGGTTGTGCGGTCTGCTGAGGCCGAGATTGGTTCTCTGCTGGTGGAGATCGAGTCTCGTGGTGTGATGGATCTTTATGGTTATCGTTCTGTCGCGCGATTGTTCGAGCACCTGGCTGATGTTCCCAAGTCGGCTGCCGAACGTGTGGTGAAACGAGCGCGGGCTCTTAACGGCGGGCGTGCTCTTGACGGCAGCCCGGTGCCCGCTGTTGCTCCGGCCGCCGGTGCTGCCGCCTTGGACGGGCGGCTGAGCACGCCGATGATCGACACCGTTGTCGAGGTGCTGGCACAGCTCGCGCCCGAGCACCGTGATGACGCCGAGGGGAGCTTGCTGTCCTTCGCCTCCTCGGCCGGGCACAAGCAGGTTGCGGCGTTGGGTGCGCGGATCGTGGCCCACCTCGATCCCGACGGCGCCGAACCCGACTCCGCCGAACAGTCCGCTCCCGCCCGGGAGCTTTCGTTGCGCCGCAAGAGAACCGGCGTCTGGGAGCTGAACGGTCGTTTCGACGAGGAGACGGGCACCCGTGCCAGTGCCTTGCTCGACTCGCTGGCGGAGCGTCGCAGCAGTGACGAGGGCGCGGACTTCCGGTCTCCGCAGGAACGCTACGGCGACGCCTTTTCCGACGCCGTCGACCTCGCGTTGAACTCCCCAGACCTGCCAATGCAGGCCGGTGAACGCGCCCACGTAATGGTCGCGGTCTCCCTTACGGACCTGAAGTCCGGAGTCGGCCAAGCCACCCTCGGCGACACGGGCACCATGACCGCAGCCGAAGCCCGAGTCCACGCCTGCGACAGCATGCTCATCCCAGCAGTCCTAGGCGAAAAGAGCGAACCCCTGAACCTAGGCCGCCTACGCCGCCTGATCTCCGCGGGGCTGCGCCGTGCGTTGTTCCTGCGTGACCGTGGCTGTGCGGTCCCGGGCTGCCATCGCCCGCCGCGGCACTGCCAGGGCCACCACATCCGCCACTGGGCCGAGGGCGGTTCCACGGACCTGGGCAACCTGGTCCTGTTGTGCGCCCATCACCACCGGCTGCTGCACCGGTCGGGCTGGGAAGTCCACATCGCCGCCGACGGCCTACCGGAGTTCCGGCCACCGGTGTTCCTGGACAAACAGCGAAACCCAGGCGCAACAACCTCCACCAACCGTTGCCGTTCGCGGCCTGACCAACCGACTAGGGAAAGAGCCCGCGGCCATCGGCCCCGGGCCACTACCCATGCCCGGGGTTCGGTCCGCACCATCCGCTGCCTCAAACGGCACATCGCGCGAGATCCACAAACTCCTCACCAGGCCCGAACTGCGCGCGCCTAACCGTCCCAGACGGCCGCGCCCTGGCGGAGGACCTCCACTGCGGACTCCGATGACGCCGGCCACAGCTCCACCAGATACTTGAAGTGCTCGCCGAACTCGTGCTCGTTCCACTCCGTCTCCGGCGGGCCGGCCGGGACGTACGACACCCGCGCTCGGTACAGCCCGGGCAGCACCGAGAAGAACTTTTCCTGCGTGGGATAGTCCGCAGGCCCGGAAATGACGATTTTCCCGCTCGGAACCGGAAGATCCGCTTCCACCACGTGCTCGGCTTCCGGAATCAGGGGCGGGGGAGAAGGGAGCAGCGTCACCGACGACTCCACCAGGTCCGAACGGGCCGTCGCGATCGCGAAACCACCGGGCTCCGCGCCGATTCGGCGATCGACCGCCAAGGCCGTCCAGCCGCTTCCGTCCAAGCGTGTACGGGAATCACGGACCGAGAACTGGCGCTGGTCGGCGTGGACGACGAGATGCACACCAACCACCCTAGCCAGGACCCGCCCCGAAATGGTATCGACGCCGGGTTTAGCGTTGACCCCATGACCACTGCTTCCGTCGACGTCGACACGGCCCGCGCCGACTACGCGGCCCTCGTCGACCGCGGCCTCTCCCTCGACATCACCCGCGGCAAGCCGTCCCCCAAGCAGCTCGACCTCGCGAACGCGCTGCTCGCCCTCCCCGGTGACGGCACCTTCAAGGCCGAGGACGGCACCGACGTCCGCAACTACGGCGGCCTCAAGGGCCTGCCGGAGCTCCGGCGCATCTTCGCCGGCGCGCTGCAGGTGCCGGCCGAGAAGCTGCTCGCCGCGGGCAACTCCAGCCTCGAGCTGATGCACGACGCCGTCGTCCACGCCCTGCTCAGCAAGGTCCCCGGCGCCGAGCGCCGCTGGGCCGACGAGCCGCGTGTCGCCTTCCTCGCGCCGGTCCCGGGGTACGACCGCCACTTCGCGCTCACCGAGCGCTTCGGCATCGAGCTGATCCCGGTCCCGATGACCGACGAGGGCCCCGACATGGACGTCGTCGAGCGCCTGGTCGCCGAGGACGCCTCGGTCAAGGGCATCTGGTGCGTGCCGAAGTACAGCAACCCGACCGGCGTCACGTTCAGTGACGACGTGGTCAGGCGGCTCGCCTCCATGACCACCGCGGCGCCGGACTTCCGGATCTTCTGGGACAACGCCTACGCCGTGCACCACCTGACCGACGACGAGCCGGCGCTGGCCGACATCCTCGCGCTGAGCGCCGAGGCCGGCCACGCCGACCGCCCGTTCGTCTTCGGCTCCACCTCGAAGATCACCTACGCCGGTGGCGGCGTCGGCTTCTTCGGCGCGTCCGAGGCCAACATCGCCTGGTGGACCGGCCTGATCGGCAAGCGCACCATCGGCTCCGACAAGGTCAACCAGCTGCGCCACGCCCTGTTCCTCAAGGACGAGGACGGCGTCCGCGCGCACATGCGCAAGCACGCCGAGATCATCGGCCCGAAGTTCGCGGCCGTCGACCGCATCCTCACCGAGGAGCTGTCCGACCTCGCGTCCTGGACCAAGCCGACCGGTGGCTACTTCGTGTCGCTGACCGTGCCCGAGGGCACCGCGAAGGAGGTCGTGCGGCTGGCCAAGGAGGCCGGGGTCGCGCTGACCCCCGCCGGGGCCACCCACCCGCACGGTGACGACCCGGCCGACGCCGTCATCCGCATCGCGCCGACCTTCCCGGAGCTCGCCGACGTCGAAGAGGCCGTCCGCGCCCTGGCCGTCTGCGTCCGGCTCGCCGCCGCGCAGCAGAGCGCCTGACCTGCGCAAACAAAACCGGGAAGAACTTTTTCCCGGTTTGACCGAGCCGGGGGCCGTCCGGGTACGTATGACCGGTGGGTGAGGTGGACGAACTCGTCACGAGAGGACGTCCCCCGGTGTTCGGAAAACGCTACACACAGCAGCTGATCGAGCGCAGCGCGGAGAACGCGACCGACCGCCGCCGCTTCCTCAAGGCTGCGGGAGCGGCGGGGCTCGGCGTCGCGGGCGCCGGCGCGCTCGGTACCGCACTGTCCTTGGGCCTCGGCTCGGCCGGTGCGACTTCGCAGTACCCGGAGCAGGGCGGCGACGCCGCCAAGGAGGCGGCCAGCGACGCCGCGGTGCTGAACTTCGCGCTCAACCTGGAGTACCTGGAGGCGAATCTCTACCTGTTCGCCGTCAACGGTTACGGGCTGAACGACAAGTACGTCAACGGCATCGGCAACCTCGGCAAGGTCTCCGGCGGGCACGCGGTGAAGTTCAAGAGCGAGCACACCAAGCAGATCGTGCAGGAGATCGCGGGTGACGAGGTCGCCCACGTCACCTTCCTGCGCAAGGCGCTGGACAAGGCCGCCGTCGCGCAGCCCGAGATCGACTTCCAGAACAGCTTCACCGCCGCCATGCAGGCGGCCGGGGTCATCAACATGCAGCAGACGTTCGACCCGTTCGCGAGCGAGAACAACTTCCTGCTCGCCGCCTTCCTCTTCGAGGACGTCGGCGTCTCGGCGTACAAGGGAGCGGCCCCGCTGGTGAACAACAAGACGTTCCTCGACGCGGCGGCCGGCATTCTCGCGGTCGAGGCCTACCACGCCGGGATCGTGCGCGGGCAGCTGTTCGAACGCGGCCTCGGTGACGTCACCAACAAGATCTCCGACGCCCGCGACAGCCTCGACGGCAAGGCCGACGACGACGAAGGCGTGCTCAAGGACGGCATGGCCAACCTCGTCCCGGCGGACGCCAACGGCATCGCGTTCGGCCGCTCCGCCGACCGCGTGCTCAACATCGCCTACCTGAACCCGGACAAGGTGTCCTCCGGCGGCTTCTACCCCCGCGGCCTCAACGGCGACATCGCCACCAGCGGTGCCAAGGAGTGAGCGCCGCGTGCCGCCGTCACGGTAACGTCGTGCACGGCGGCATGCGGAGTTCACGAGGGGGCAGCGGGTGCGGGTACTGGTCGCGGGTGGCGGGATCTCCGGCACGGTCACGGCGATGGCGCTGAAGCTGGCGGGGCACGACCCGGTCGTGTTCGAGGCCTACGCTTCGGGCGGGGAAGACATCGGCGCGTTCCTCACGATCATGCACAACGGCATGGACGCCCTGCGCGCGATCGGCGCCGACGGCCCGGTGATCGACGCGTCGTTCGCGGCGTACGGCGTCGAACTCGTCCTCCCGACCGGGGAAACCGCGGGACGGCGGGAGTTCGACACCGAGGGGTTGGACGGCCCGCGCACGCTGACCCGCGCGACGCTCTACCGCGTCCTGCAGGACGAAGCCGCGCGCCGGGGTGTCACCCTCGACCGCGGGCGCCGGCTGACCGGCGCCAGGACCGGACCCGGCGGCGTCACGGCGGAGTTCGCCGACGGCACCACCGAAGCGGGTGACGTCCTCATCGGCGCGGACGGCCTGCACTCGGTGGTGCGGCGCCTGATCGACCCGGCCGCCGACGAGCCGCGCTACACCGGGCTGACCGTCGTCTACGGCTACACGCGCGCGCCCGGGCTGCCGTCGGCGCCGGGGATCTACCGGATGGTCCGCGGCAGCAAGGCGGCCTTCGGCTTCACGACGGACCCGGAGGGCGCGACGTTCTGGTTCGCCCGCATCCCGGACGAGGAGCGGCCCCGCGCCGAGATCGCGGCGGTCACCCCGGCCGGCTGGCGCGAGTTCGCGCACGCGGCGTTCGCCGGAGAACCGTTGCCCTGCGCGGACATCATCGCGGCCACGGGCGACGAGGTCTTCGGCGGCCACTCCTACGACGTCCCCGAGACGCGCTTGTGGTCGACGCCGGAGATGGTGCTGGTGGGAGACGCGGCCCACGCGGCTTCCCCGGCCGCGGGTCAGGGCGCTTCGATGGCCTTGGAGGACAGCGTGGTCCTGGCCAAGTGCCTGCGGGATCTGCCGGACCCGGTGTCGGCGTTCACCGCGTACGAGAGCCTCCGCCGCGAGCGCGTGGAGAAGCTGGTCGCGGCGAGCGCGGGCCAGGACGTGGGCGAGGAACGCGATTGGCTGTATTCGCACCACATCGCCTGGGACACGAAGATCGGCGGATGACCACGCCCAGCCTCGGTCCCGCGCCGCAGCGCGTGACCGTCGACGTGGACCAGGTACGCCGGCTCGTCGCCGATCAGTTCCCGCAGTGGGCGAGCCTGCCGGTCCGGCCCGTGTCCCACGGTGGCTGGGACAACCGGACCTTCCACCTCGGCGACCGGATGTCGGCGCGGCTGCCGAGCGCGGCCGAGTACGCCCTGGCGGTCGGCAAGGAACAGCGCTGGCTTCCGGTGCTCGGGCCCGAGCTGCCGCTGCCCATCCCCGTTCCGCTCGCGGAAGGGCGGCCTGGCGCGGACTATCCGTTTCCGTGGTCGGTCCACCCCTGGCTCGACGGCGAGCCCGCGAGCCCGGACCGGATCGCCGACCCCGTCCGGTTCGCCGCCGACCTGGCCGGGTTCCTGGCGGCGCTGCAGAACGTCGACACCGAGGGCGCTCCCCGGCCGGGCAAGCACAACTGGTTCCGCGGTGGCACCTTGCGCACCTACGACGAAGCCGCCCGGCGCGCGCTCGCGAAGCTGGACGGCCGGGTCGACACCGTTCTGGCCCACGAGATCTGGGAAACCGCGCTGGACGCGCGCTGGGACGGGGTGGAGCGCTGGTTCCACGGGGACGTCGCCGCGGGGAACCTCCTGCTCGACGACGGGGAACTGGCCGCGGTCATCGACTTCGGGACCTGCGGCGCCGGTGATCCGGCCTGCGACGTGGCCATCGCGTGGACGCTGCTGACCGCCGAAGGACGGCAGGTGTTCCGCGAGCGGTTGTCCCTTGACGACGCGACCTGGGCGCGCGGACGCGGCTGGGCCCTGTGGAAAACCCTGGTCACCTGCGCTCAGGCCAACTCGGAATCCGTAGACGCATGGCGTGCCCTCGGCGAGATCTTCACCGAATACGGCTTCAAGCACCGCAGGAGTCCCTGACCACCAACCGGGTCGGGAGCAGCACCGGCTCCGGGGCCGCGTCCGTCTCGATCATCTTCAGCAGCGCTTCCGCCGCCGCCGTGCCGAAACCCGGTTTGTCCTGGGCGATCGTCGTCAGCGCGGGGTCCACAAGGGACGCCACCTCGATGTCGTCGAAGCCCACCACCGCCAGGTCGTCCGGCACGCGCAGGCCGGTTGCGCGGGCGGCGAGCAGGGCGCCCACCGCCATCTCGTCGCTCGCCGCGAAGACCGCCGTCGGGGGAACCTTCCGGGCCAGCAGCCGGCGCATGCCGACAAAGCCGCTTTCGCGGTAGAAGTCGCCGGACACCACGTAGTCGTCGCGGGCCTCCAGCCCGGCCGCGGCCAGGCCGTCGCGGTAGCCGCGGGTGCGTTCGGCTGCCGGGGTGTTGTCGCGCGGCCCGGTCAGCGTCGCGATCCGGCGGTGCCCGAGGCCGGCCAGATGCGCGACGGCGGCCGCGGCGCCGCGGACGTTGTCCGAGGTCACGTAGGTCGCTTTGGGACCGGAGATCGCGACGTCCAGCGCCACGCACGGCAGGCCGGACCGGGCGAACGCGGTGAACGCCTCCGCGTCCGAACCGCTGTCGATCAGGACCAGCCCGGCGAGGTGGTGCCGGCGCGTCATGCTGACGTAGCCGACCGGATCGGCCAGGGAGACGCCCGGGGTGCGGCTGCGCGCGTCGTCGCTCGTGGCGAGCAGCAGCAGGTGGTAACCGTGCGAGCTGAGCGCGGATTTCAAGCCCAGCAACAGGTCCTGCAGGAACGGGTGGCGCCAGCCCGGCCGCCGGTGGTCGGTGTCCCAGACCAGCCCGATCATCGCCGACTGCTTGCGCGACAACGCGCGTGCCGATTCGTTGGGGGAGAAGTCCAGCTCGCGGGCGACCCGCTCGACGCGCTCACGGGTCGGCCCGCTGACCGACGCCGGCTGGTTGAAGACCCGGGAAACGGTGGCGACGGAGACGCCGCAGAGCTGGGCGATTTCGCGGGCGGTGACCATGCTGGCTCCTTCGGCTGTAACCGGTTACATGAGTAGCACATCGGCCGCTACATCGAAAAGTTCGAGGCCGCGTTATCTTTTCGTTACTTGACGGCGGCGTACTGGGAGCGCTCTCATAGAGGCCACATTCTCGCCCGGCTCCCGGCGACACGCTCCCGGCGGCCGCGGTGTTTCCGCGCGCTTCAGCAGAACAACGGAGATCTCATGCGCCCGAACACGAGAACCAGCATGGTCCTGGCGGCCGTCCTGGCCGCCGTCACCGCCCTGAGCGCCTGCAGCGGCGGCGACGGCGGGAGCGGCGGCAAGATCAAGCTCAGCCTGGGGCTGTTCGGCAACTTCGGGTACACCGACCTGATCAAGGAGTACCAGGCCGCGCACCCGAACATCGAGATCACCGAGCGCACCGCCGCCTACTCCGACCACCACAAGAACCTGGCCGCGCACCTGGCCACCGGGGGTGGCGCCGCGGACATCGAGGCCATCGACACCGGGTACGTCGCCCAGTTCAAGGCGACGCCGGACAAGTTCGTCGACCTCAACACCGTGGGCGGCGACAAGCTCAAGGACCGCTGGCTCGGCTGGAAGTGGAACGCCTCCCTGGCCAAGGGCGGGCAGCAGATCGGCTACGGCACCGACGTCGGCGGCCTGGCCATCTGCTACCGCCGTGACCTGCTCCAGGCCGCCGGCCTGCCCGCCGACCGCGACGCCGTCTCGGCGCTCTGGCCGACCTGGCAGGCGTTCTTCGACGCGGGCAAGCGGTTCCAGGCCAAGGCACCCAACGGTGTCAAGTGGATGGACGGCGGCCCGACCGTGCTCAACGCGATCTTCGGCCAGGCTTCGACCGGCTACTACGACACGAGCGACAAGCTCGTCGTCGACAGCAACCCCGCGCTGCGCACCGGCTGGGACCAGGTCGTCGACGCCGTCAAGGCGAACCTGAGCGCCGGCCTGCTCTACAGCACGCCGACCTGGAACACCGGCTTCACCAAGGGCCAGTTCGCCACCGTGACCTGCCCGGCCTGGATGATGACCAAGATCAAGGACCAGGCGCCGGACACCGCCGGCAAGTGGGACGTCGCGAGCGTGCCGGGCGGCGGCGGGAACTGGGGCGGCTCGTACCTGACCGTGCCCAAGCAGGGCAAGCACACCGCCGAGGCCGCCGATCTCGCCGCCTGGCTGACCGCGCCCGAGCAGCAGGCGAAGGTGTTCACCAGCCAGGGCCTGCTGCCCTCGACGCCGTCGCTCTACACCGACCCGAAGATCACCGGCTACACCAACCCGTTCTTCAACAACGCGCCCGTCGGCAAGCTCTTCACCGACGCGGCGAAGAAGCTGAACCCGCAGTACCAGGGCCCGAAGGCCGGCGACGTGCAGACCGAGTTCGGCAACGCGATGCAGCGCGTCGAGCAGGGCAAGCAGGACGGTGCGGCGGCCTGGCAGCAGCTGGTCGGTGACGTCTCGAAGCTCCAGAGCTGATGGCTTCGGCAAGGACACTGAGCTTCGCCGACCGGCGGGCGAACTGGGACGTCAAGCTCTCGCCGTTCGGCTTCATCAGCCCGTACTTCCTGATCTTCGGTGTCTTCGGGTTGTTCCCGCTGCTCTACACGGCGTTCGTGTCACTGCAGAAGCGCAACCTGCTCGACGCCGAGGGCGCGAAGTTCATCGGGTTCGGCAACTACGAGCAGCTGCTGTTCCACGACCCGTACTTCTGGAACGCGATGGGGAACACGGTCAGCCTGTGGCTGCTGACCACGATCCCGCAGATCCTGTTCGCGCTCGGCATCGCGCACCTGCTCAACCGCAGGCTGCGCGGCCGGACGCTGTTCCGGACCGGCATGATCCTGCCGAACATCACCTCGGTGGCGGCGGTCACGATCATCTTCGCGCAGCTGTTCGGCCGGGACTTCGGCCTGGTGAACTGGGTGCTGAGCTGGTTCGGCGCCGGGCACGTCGACTGGCACGCGGGCACGGCCAGCTCGCACGCCGCGATCGCGTCGATGGTGATCTGGCGCTGGACCGGCTACCACGCGCTGATCTTCCTGGCGTCGATGCAGGCGATCCCGTCGAGCCTGTACGAAGCCGCGACGCTCGACGGCGCGAAGGGGCACCAGCAGTTCTGGCGGATCACCGTGCCGCTGCTGCGGCCGCAGATCATCTTCTCCACGGTGATCGCGACGACCGGGAACATGCGGCTGCTCGCCGAACCGCTGCTGTTCAACCCGGGCACCGCGGCCGCGACCGGCGGGTCCGACCGGCAGTTCCAGACCGCCGCGCTCTACCTCTACGAACAGGGTTTCACCAAGTACGACTTCGGCTACAGCTCCGCGGTGGCGCTGCTGCTGGCGATCGCCACGATGCTGGTGGCGGGCGTGGCGTACCTGGTGACCCGGCGCATCCAGACCGACTGAGGAGCGGACATGTCCACCGTGCTGACCTCGGCACCCCCCGTCGCGGCCCGGCCGCCCGGCCGGACGCGGCGGTTCACCCAGCGGGTGACCAGCCCGTGGACCTACGCCGCGCTGATCGCGATCCTGGCCGGCTCGGCGTTCCCGGTCTACTGGTCGTTCGTCGTCTCGTCGCAGACGCCGGACGCGGTGGGCAGCGTGCCGCCGGTGCTGGTGCCGGGCGGGCACCTGTTCGAGAACATCGCCCGGGTCTTCGACGAGACGAACTTCGGGCTGGCGCTGGCGAACTCGCTGATCGTCTCGGGCACCATCACGCTCTCGGTGGTGCTGTTCTCGACGCTCGCCGGGTTCGCCTTCGCCAAGATGCGCTTCCGCGGCCGCACCGTGCTGCTGCTGGTCGTGGTCGCCACCCAGGCGATCCCGACCGAGCTGGGCGTCGTGCCGCTCTACATCATGATGGCCGACTTCGGCTGGGCCGGGCAGCTGCAGGCGGTCATCGTGCCCGGCCTGGTCACCGCGTTCGGCGTGTTCTTCATGCGGCAGTACTTCGAGCGGGCGCTGCCGCTGGAGCTGCTGGAGGCCGGGCGGATGGACGGCTGCGGCTCGCTGCGGCTGTTCTGGCACGTCGCGCTGCCCGCGGCGCGCCCGGCCGCGGCGGTGCTCGGGCTGTTCACGTTCATGCAGGCGTGGAACGACTTCTTCTGGCCGCTGGTGGTGCTGGTGCCGGAGAACCCGACCGTCCAGACCGCACTGTCCACACTGGCCAGTGGCTACACCACCGACTACACGCTCGTGCTCACCGCCGCCACCCTCGGCACCATCCCCGTCCTCGTCGTGTTCCTGCTGTTCGGCCGCCAGATCGTCGGCGGCATCATGCAGGGCGCGCTCAAGGGCTGACTCTCCCGGAGTGAACGTGACGACCAGCTTCCCGCCCGGTTTCCGCTGGGGTGTGGCCACTTCGGCGTTCCAGATCGAGGGCGCCACCACCGAGGACGGCCGTGGACCGTCCATTTGGGACACCTTCGCCGCGGTGCCGGGCACCGTCGCCGGCGGTGACACCGGCGAGCCCGCGGCCGAGCACTACCACCGCTGGCCGCAGGACCTCGCGCTGCTCACCGGGCTCGGCGTGGACGCCTACCGGTTCTCGGTGTCGTGGCCGCGGGTGCAGCCCGCGGGCCGCGGCCGCGTCGAACGGCGGGGCCTCGACTTCTACCGGCGGCTCGTGGAAGGCTTGCGGGAGAAGGGGATCGAGCCGTTCCTGACGCTCTACCACTGGGATCTCCCGCAGGCACTGGAGGACGAAGGCGGCTGGCGCTCGCGCGACACGGCCCACCGGTTCGCCGACTACGCCGCCCTGGTCCACGCGGAACTGGGTGACCTCGTCGACCACTGGACGACGCTCAACGAGCCGTACCCGTGCGCGGTCGCGGGGTACGGCGAGGGCCGCCACGCACCCGGCGCGAAGGAGGGCCACGGCGCGCTCGCCGCCGCTCACCACCTGCTGCTCGGCCACGGCCTGGCGGTCCAGTCGATGCGCGGGCAAGCCGCGCCCGGCCACCGGTTCGGGGTCGTGCTCAACCAGTCCCCGACGGTGCCGGTGACCGATTCGGCGGCCGACAAGGCGGCGGCCGCGCGTCAGGACACGTTGCTGCGGCGGCAGTTCACCGACCCGCTCTTCGGCGGCCGTTACGCGCCGGGCCTCACGGCGATGTTCGGCGCCGCGTCCGACTTCTCGTTCCGCCACGACGGCGACCTGGAGACGATCGGCGTGCCGCTCGACTACCTGGGCGTCAACTACTACTACCGGCTGCACGTCGCGGACGCGCCGCCGCGCGAGCCGGACCCGGCCCGGCGGACGGCCGCCGACATCGGGGTGGACACGACCCGCCTGCCGGACGTCCCCCGCACCGGCATGGGCTGGCCGGTCGAGCCGGAGGGCCTGACGGAAGCCCTGGTCGCGCTGCACAACGGCTACCCGGACCTGCCGCCGGTGTACGTCACGGAGAACGGCTGCGTCTACCCGGACCGCAGCGACTTCGCCGACTACGAGCGCATCAGCTTCCTGAGCGACCACCTCGCGGCGGTCCGGGACGCGCTCAACGCGGGTGTCGACCTGCGCGGCTACTTCGCGTGGTCACTGCTGGACAACTTCGAGTGGGCGCACGGCTACAAGCACCGGTTCGGCCTGGTGCACGTCGACTACGCGACGCAGCGCCGAACCCCACGAGCGAGCTACCGCTGGTACCGCGATCACATCGCGGCCCAGCGGTGACCCGCGGCTACTTCTTGTACAGGGCCTCGATGTCGGTGGCGTAGTTCTTCGAGACCACGTTGCGCTTCAGCTTCAGGCTCGGCGTGATCTCGCCGCCCTGTTCGGTGAAGTCGTTGGCCAGCACGGTGAACTTCTTGATCGCCTCGGCCTTCGAGACGGTCTTGTTGGCCTCGTCGACCGCCACCTGGATCTCCGCCAGCAGGTCGGCGTCCGTCGCCAGGTCCGCGACCGAAGCGCCGGCGGGCTTGCCGTGCTGGGACTTCCAGGACGGGAAGTACTCCTCGTCGACGGTCACCAGCGCCGCGATGAACGGGCGCTGGTCGCCGACCACCATCGCCTGGCTGACCAGCGGGGCCGCCTTGATGGTGTCCTCGAGGCCGGACGGGGCGACGTTCTTGCCGCCCGCCGTCACGATGATCTCCTTCTTGCGGCCGGTGATCTTGAGGAAGCCGTCGGAGTCCAGCTCGCCGAGGTCGCCGGTGTGGAACCAGCCGTCGGTGAGCGATTCCGCCGTGGCCTGCGGGTTGTTGTAGTACGCGCGGAACACGACGTCGCCCTTGAGCAGGACTTCGCCGTCGTCGGCGATGCGGACCGACGTGCCGTTGACCGGCTTGCCTACCGTGCCGACGCGGAACGCCGACTGCGTGTTGACGTTCGCCGCCGCCGACGTCTCGGTCAGGCCGTAGCCCTCGAACACCGGGACGCCGATGCCGCGGAAGAAGTGCGCCAGCCGCGCGCCGAGCGGGGCGCCGCCCGAGACCGCCGCCACGCAGCGGCCGCCGAGGGCCGCGCGCAGCTTGCCGTAGACCAGCTTGTCGAACACCAGGTGCTTGGCCTTCAGGCCGAGCCCGGCGCCGCCCTTGTCCTGGGCCTCGCTGTAGGCGACCGCGACGGCTTCGGCGGCGTCGAAGATCTTGCCCTTGCCGTCGCCGTGGGCCTTCTGCTTGGCCGAGTTGTAGACCTTCTCGAACACCCGCGGCACGGCGACCACGAACGTCGGCCGGAAGGTGCCCAGGTCGGGGACCAGGTTCTTGACGTCCGGGGTGTGCCCGAGGGTGACCCGGGCGGTGAGCGCCGTCACGGCGATCGCGCGGGCCAGCACGTGCGCCAGCGGCAGGAAGCACAGCAGCGAGTTGCCCTGCTCCATCAGCTGCGGGAACGCCTCGATGTCGGCGCGGATCTCGGCGAGCAGGTTCCGGTGGGTCAGCTCGACGCCCTTGGGGCGGCCGGTGGTGCCCGAGGTGTAGACGATCGTGGCGAGTTCGTCGGCGACGACCTCGCGGCGGCGCTCGTGCAGCTCGTCGTCGGACAGCGTCGCGCCGAGCGCGGACAGCTCCTCGACGGCGGGGGAGTCGCCCTCGATCTGCCAGGTGTGGTCCAGGACCGTCAGGCGATCGCGGATCTCGTCGACCGCGCCGGCGTGCGCGTTCGTCTCGACGAACACACCCTTGGCGGCCGAGTCCGAGAGGATCCAGAACACCTGTTCCGGGGACGACGTGTCGTAGATCGGGACGGTCACCGCGCCGGCCGCCCAGATCGCGAAGTCGATCAGCGTCCACTCGTACCGCGTCTTCGACATGATCGCGACGCGGTCGCCGCGGCCGATCCCGGCCTGGGCCATGCCCTTGGCGACGGCGAGCACCTCGCCGGCGAACTCCTTGGCCGTCACGTCCAGCCAGCTGCCGTCGACCTGACGGCGGAAGCTGACCACGTCGGAGAACCGCTCCGCGTTCGCCCAGACGACATCGGACATGTTTTCGTCGTCGGCCACCGGCTTGCCGGCGGGAGCGCTGTATTCGCGCACGTGGACCTCCGTGTTCAACGCGTGCGGCAGGCGACACCGCTGTTACCCGCCAGTCAACTTAGCGTGAGGAGCACCTTAAGACCATGCTGACCGGCGTCGCACGGCGAGGGCGTGACATTCTTCGCTCCGTGAACCAGGCGCCACCCGCTCTCGACGTCGTCGACGAGACGTTCCTCGTCGTCCCGCCCGCCACCGTGGCCGCGGTCTTCGCCGATCCGAGGTCCTGGACCCGCTACTGGCCGGACCTCGTCCTCGAGGTCTACACCGACCGGGGCGAAAAGGGCCTGCGCTGGACCGTGCGCGGCGCGCTCGTCGGTACGATGGAGATCTGGCTCGAGCCGGTGCTCGACGGCACCCTGCTGCACTACTTCCTGCGGGCGACCCCCGCCGACGCGGCCGGGACGCCCCGCGTGCTGGCGCCGCGCGACCTGCGCCGGGAGTTCGACCGGCGGGCCCGCGCGGCGAAGGCGATCGCACTCGGGCTCAAGGAGATCCTGGAGGACGGGCGCGAGCCCGGCGTTCCTCCGCGCGGTGACGAGTAGGGGGACCAGGGGTGCGGGTACACGTCGTCTCGGACGTGCACGGCAACGCGGACGCGCTGAAGCGCGCCGGAGACGGGGCCGACGCCCTGGTCGTGCTCGGCGACCTGCTCGACTTCGTCGACTACCGCGAGCACGACAAGGGCATCATGGGCGCGCTCTTCGGCGGCGAGAAGGTCGGCGAGTTCGCCCGGCTGCGCCGCGAGGGCACCCGTGACGAAACCGTTGCCTACTCGCGCACGCTCTGGGCGAGCCTCGACGACCCGGCCGCGGCCGTCGACGAGGCGATCCGCGAGCAGTACGCGACGCTGTTCGCGGCGATGACCGCGCCGACGTACGCCACCCCCGGCAACGTCGACACCCCCGCGTTGTGGCCCGAGTTCGCCGGCGAGGGCATCCAGGTCCTGGACGGCGAGGTCGCCGAGATCGGCGGCCTGCGGTTCGGGTTCGTCGGCGGCGCGCTGCTGCCCGACGGGGTCGTCCCGCGCCGCCGCAAGGGCGCCGCCTGGCGCCCCTACCTGCGGGATCGCGCGGACTACGACGCGAGCGTCGCCGCCCTCACCGAGGTCGACGTGCTCTGCACGCACGCCCCGCCGGCGCTGCCCGAGCTGACCTACGACGTCGTCGCGCGCCGCAGCGAGCTCGGCTCGAGCGCGCTGCTCGAGCTGATCCGGGCCCAGCGGCCGCGCTGGTCGGTGTTCGGGCACGTGCACCAGCCCCTGGCCGCGCGCGCCCGGGTCGGCCTGACCGAGTGCCGTAACGTGGGTCACTTCAAGGAGACCGGGCAGCCCTACGTGCTGCGCTGGTGACCGACCGCGGCGGCTACGCTTCGTCCCATGGCCGAGCAGTCCACACAGTCCATCGAGGTCGACGCCGAGCCCAGCCGGGTGATGGCCGTGATCGCCGACTTCCCCGCCTACCCGGAATGGGCGAAGGCCGTCCGGGAGACCGAGGTCCTGGACACCGACGCCGAGGGGCGCGCCAAGCAGGTCAAGCTCACCCTCGACGCGGGCCCGATCAAGGACGTCTACACGCTTGAGTACGACTGGGACGCCGACGCCCTCGGCGTCAGCTGGCACCTGGTCAAGGGGCAGATGCAAAAGGCCCAGAACGGCCGGTACGCGCTCGAGGACCTCGGCGGCCGCACCCGCGTCACGTACACGCTGTCGGTCGAGCTGGCGCTGCCGATGATCGGCCTGCTCCGCCGCAAGGCCGAGAAGATGGTCATGGACACCGCGCTCAAGGAGCTCAAGAAGCGGGCCGAGGGGTAACCGGGTGCGGATCCTGCTGTTCACCGGCAAGGGGGGTGTCGGGAAGACCACGCTGGCCGCGGCGACCGGCGCCGCCCTGGCCGCTCGCGGCAGGAAGACCCTCGTCGTCTCCACCGACCCGGCGCACTCGCTCGGCGACGCCTTCGGCCACCCGCTCGGCGCCGAACCGTCCGAAGTGGACGCTCTGCTTTCGGCCGTCCAGATCGACTCCCGGACGCTCGTCGACACCACGTGGCACCAGCTGCGCGCCGAGCTGCAGACGACGCTGGCCGGCGCGGGCCTGGACACCCTCGACGCCGAAGAGCTCACCGTGCTCCCGGGCGTCGACGAGCTGCTCGCGCTGAGCGAGGTCCGGCGGCTGGCCGAGCACGGCCCGTGGGAGACCATCGTCGTCGACTGCGGCCCGACGGCCGAGACGCTGCGGCTGCTCGCCCTGCCCGAGGCCGTCTCCGGCTACCTGGCCCGGGTGTTCGACCGCCGTGTCACCGAGTCCGTGCGCCGGCTGGCCGCCCATCTGGACGGCCTGCGCGCGCTGCTCACCGAGCCGTCGGTGACGACGGTCCGGCTCGTCCTGACCCCGGAGCGGGTGGTCGTCGCCGAGGCGCGCCGCACGCTCAGCTCCCTGGCCCTGCGCGGCATCGCCGTCGACGGCCTCGTCGCCAACCGGCTGATGCCCGCGCCCGGGTTCTGGCGCGGCGGGGCCGCGTCGTGGCTGCGCACACGCCGCACGCAGCAGGACACCGTGCTGGCCGAACTCTCCGCCGCCGGGTTCGAGGCGGTGTCCCGTGTCGAGCACCGCGCCGTCGAGCCGGTCGGGCTGCCCGCGCTGCTGGAGATCGCCGCCGAGCTCTACCGCGACGCCGACCCGCTGGACGGCAACGGCACCCCGGTCACCCCGCTGCTGCGGGTCCGGCCGGCGCCGGAGGGCTACACGCTGCGCATCGCGATCCCGCTGGGGCGCGACGCCGAGGTCGATCTCGCCCGCGTCGACGACGACCTGGCGATCACCGTGGACGGCTTCCGCAGGCTCATCGCCCTGCCGGAGTCGCTGCGGCCGTGCCGGATCACCGGCGCGGAATCCGACGCCGACGGCCTGCTCGTGAGCCTGGCCGGGAACCGGGGACGCCGGTGAGCGAAGAAGAGGCCGCCGACGGGTTGCGCCTGGCCGAGGAGCTCCGGCTGCTGGTCGAGATGGTCGTCGAGAAGGCCGCGCCGTGGCTCGAAGGTGTGGTCGCAGCCGGGCACGGTGACCCTGACCAGGCGAAACCCGAGGGCTCGGCGTGCGGGTGGTGTCCGCTGTGTGCGATCGTCGCCGTGGTGCGAGGTGAGCGTCCCGAATTCGCGGCGAGGCTGCTGGAACAGCTGGCCCAGCTCGTGGCGTTGCTCCGAGCGGTGCTCGCGGACCGCTGGGAACCGGACGAGGGCGTGCACATGCCCGGCTTCCGGCCCGCGCCGCGGCCGGCGGCGGACGACGTGGCGTCGCCGCGGGTGCAGCACATCACCGTCCGCAGACGGGACGAGTGGCGGCCGGATCGGGAGAGCTGAGTGCGGACGATAGGGGTGGACGTCGGCGGGACGAGCATCCGGGCCGGTGTGGTGGACGAGCGTGGCTCGCTGCTCGACACGGCCCGGGTCTCGACGCCGACGGAGGAAGGCGCCCTCGAGGACGCCATCGCGGGCGTGATCGAGGACCTGCGCAACCGGCACGAGGTGGCGGCGGTCGGCCTGGCCGTCGCGGGCTTCGTCGCGCGCGACCGCCGGTCGGTGATGTTCGCGCCGCACCTGGCGTGGCGCGGCGCGCCGGTCGCCGACCGGATCGAGAAGCGGGTCGGCCTGCCGGTGCTGCTGGAGCACGACGTCAACTCGGCGATCGTGGGCGAGCACCGCTTCGGCGCGGCCCGCGGCGCGCACGTGGCGGCGCTGGTCGCGCTCGGCACCGGGATCGGCGCCGGGCTGCTGCTGGAGGGCAAGCTGTACCGCGGCGCGTACGGCGTCGCGCCGGAACTGGGTCACCTGACGGTGGTCCGCGGCGGCCGCCCGTGCCCGTGCGGCAAGTACGGCTGCTGGGAGCGCTACTGCAGCGGGACGGCGCTGGCGGCGACGGCGGTGGAACTGCTCGCCCGGCACCCGGGCCGCTCGACGGTGCTGGCCCCGCAGGTCGCGGGCGACCCGGGCTCGGTGACGGGCCGGCGGGTGGCGGGCGCGGCCCGCGACGGCGACCCGATCGCCCAGCTGGCGATGGCGGAGCTGGCCAAGTGGCTCGGCGAGGGCCTGGCGCTGGTGGCGGACGTGTTCGACCCGGAGATCATCGTGATCGGCGGCGGCGTCTCGGAGTCGGCCCCGCTGTTCCTGGACGAGGCCCGCGAGCACTACGCGGGCGCGATCACCGGGGCGCGGCACCGCCCGCTGGCCCGCATCCGCACGGCCCACCTGGGCGACGACACGGCGATCGTCGGCGCGGCGGCCCTGGCCGTGGAGATGGCCAAAACCCCGGTCTGACCGTCCGAGTGCACTCCCGAGTGTCACCCGAAATGGCCACCCCACTCCGCGCAGAGACGCATCTTCCCTAGGAAAGTGACGCCTCAGGGGTTCGAAGACCGCACTTTCCCAGCGAAAGTGCGGCTTTGAAGCGCAAAGTTGGTGACTGTGTCACCTGACTGGGGCGGCCGCCGCGGTCACTCCTCCGGGAAGCTCGCCGAGGGCACCAGCCCTTCGGCGAACGCGCGGAACGTCGGGGCCAGCGGCAGCTCCGACTCCAGCTCCACGTCGAACCACCCGACCGACGGCTCGGCGGAGCGGCGGTAGTCCAGCGCCACCCACGTGTGACTGTCGCCGGACAGCACCACCAGCCGTTTCGGCAGGTCCCATTCGGTGCTCAGGTGGGGCGAGTCCAGCAGCGACAGCCGCCCTCCCACGCCGAGGAGCCGGTCGAAGGGGACGTGGGTGTCGCTGTACGTCGTCGGCCTGCTGGTCGGGAAGGCGTCGCAGTGTGCGGCGACCGTGCCGCCGTTGCGCAGGCCCAGCAGCTCGCCCAGCTCCAGCGGCAGCCGGACGCCCAGCTCGCGGCCGGCGTGGGCGAACTCCCTGGCGCTCAGCGGCTCGCCGGGGCCGCGGTCCCAGAACGTGGGCTTGAGCTGCTCGAACGAGGTCATACCGGAGAGTGTGCCAAGGTGGACGGGGTGAGCCAGCAGCCGTCCGCGAGTGTGTTCGTCCGGTGTTCCTGCGGGCACCTGCACTGGGGCCGCTACGGCGCCGCCGGCCTGCTGCTGTTCGACCCGGCGCGCGGGGTGCTCCTGCAGCGCCGGGCCTGGTGGGTGCACAACGGCAGCACCTGGGCCCTGCCCGGCGGGGCGATCGAGGCGGGGGAGACCGCCGTCGAAGCCGCCTCCCGGGAAGCCTTCGAAGAGGCCGCCATCCCCGTCGACGCGTTCCGGGCGCTTTCCGCCTCCGTGGTGGACCATGGCGACTGGAGCTACACGACCGTCCTCGCGCTGGCCGACGGCATCGAGGCCAAGGTCGCGAACACCGAGAGTGCGGAGGTGCGCTGGGTGGACCCCGACGACGTCCCGGGCTACCGGCTGCACAGCGGGTTCGCCGCGGCCTGGCCCGCGCTGCGCCCGCGGGTCGGGCAGGAGCTGGTGCTGGTCGTCGACGCGGCGAACGTCGTCGGCTCGCGGCCGGACGGCTGGTGGCACGATCGCCACGGCGCCGCCGAACGCCTGCGCGACCAGCTGGCCCGCCTCGCCGAAGCGGGCCTGCCGGACCCGGACGATCCCACGCTGACCTGGTGGCCGCGGGTGATCCTGGTCGTCGAGGGCAAGGCGAGCGGCGTGCAGCCCGTCAAGGGCGTGGACGTCGTGCCGGCCGACACCGACGGCGACGCGAAGATCGTCGAGGTCGCCGGACAGCACGGCCAAGCGAAGGTGCTCGTCGCGACGGCCGATCGTGAACTGCGGCGCCGGGTCGAGGCGCTCGGCGCGGCCACGATGGGCCCGGGCACCCTCCGGACCCAGCTGGACCAGCTCAATCCTTGAGGATCCCGTCGCGCATCTCCGCGACCAGCGACGCGACGACGGCCTTGAGGCTGCCCTTGTGCTGCGTCGCCACCGCCCGCTGGCGCCGGTAGCTGGGCCCGTACTTCAGGATCGTCTCGACGTCCCGCAGCTCGGCTTCGCAGTCCAGCCGCCGCGCCACCGGCTCGAGCCGGTTCAGCAGGTCGCAGACGTCGTCGGTGACCAGCCGCTCGCGCCCGGCCGCGTCCAGGATGACGATCGCGTCGGTGCCGTAGCGCGCCGCGCGCCACTTGTTCTCCTGGACGTGCCACGGCGGCAGCGTCGGGAGGATCTCGCCGTCGTCGAGGCGCGCGCTGAAGTCGTCGACCAGGCACTGGCTCAGCGCCGCGATCGCGCCGACCTCCTCCAGCGTCGGCAGCCCGTCGCAGACCCGCAGCTCGATCGTGCCCAGCCGGGGCGAGGGCCGGATGTCCCAGCGGATCTCCGAAAAGCTGTCGATCACGCCGGTGGTGAACATGTCGTCGACGTAGTTCTCCAGCTCCGCCCACTTCCGGAACTGGAACGGCAGCCCGGCGGTCGGCAGCTGCTGGAAGATCAGCGCCCGGTTCGACGCGTACCCGGTGTCCTCGGCGCCCCAGTACGGCGACGACGCCGAGAGCGCCTGCAGGTGCGGCGCGTAGTTGAGCAGCGCGTCGAGCACCGGCAGCACCTTCTCGCGGTGGTCGAGCCCGACGTGCACGTGGACGCCGTAGATCAGCATCTGCCGTCCCCACCACTGGGTGCGGTCGATGAGCTTGGCGTAACGCTCCTTGTCGGTGACCTTCTGCTGGTACCAGTTGGAGAACGGGTGCGTCCCGGCCGAGAACATCTCGACGCCGAGCGGGTCGGCGACGCCGTGCACGACGTCCAGCGACTCGTTCAGGTCCGCCTTGACCTCGGCGATCGTGTCGCAGACACCGGTGATGATCTCGATGGTGTTGAGCAGCAGCTCCTGCTTGATCTTCGGGTGCTCGGCCGCACCGTCCGGGCGGACGGCGTCGAGGATCCGCTCGGCGGTCGACGACAGGTCGCCGCTGCGCCGGTCCACGAGGCCCAGCTCCCACTCCACGCCCACGGTGGATCGCCGCGAAGGCGTGAATTCGATGGTCATCGGGGCCGGGTCAGACCTGGGCGCCGTTGCTGGGGTCGGCGCCCGGCGGCGGGCCCTGCCGGACGCGGAGCAGCAGCAGCGCGATCGACGTCGCCAGCGCGAGGATGCCCAGCGGCGTCGCCACGGTCGGGCCCACGCCGATCACGTCGGGCAGGATCAGCAGGAAGAGCCCGGCCAGGAACAGCAGCAGGATGAGGAACGCGCCCATCTTCGGCCGCGGCAGCGGCGGCGGCTCCGGCGGGACGAAGTGCTCGTCGTCGTCCGCCGGGTCGTCGGAGAACATCGTGCTGTCCCACGTCGTGCCGCCGGAGCGCCAGCCGGTGTCCGGCGGATCGGCCGCGGCGGGCGGCTTCGGCTCGGCGGGCCGGTCCGGCGTCTTCCGGGACTCACTCTCCTCGGCCACCCCGCGGCCCGTGGTGCCACCGGTGTCGCCGGCGTTGTCCGCGGTGTCCATCTCGGGGAGCCCGAACCCGTCGGCCCGCAGGTCGGCGACGATCTCGGCGAACGTCGCGTCGACGTCCTCCGGCCCGTCCTTCCCTCGGCTCATGCGGTCTCCTCCGCTTGCCCGGCGTGCGCCTTCGCGAACTCGACGCTCCGGGTGAAGATCACTTCCGCGTCGTTGTCCTGGGTCGCCACGTGGTAGCTGTTCTCCAGCACGACCTCGGTGACGTCGGTGCTCGAAACCCCGTCGAGCACCAGCTGCGAGTTGACCGGTTCGACGACGTGGTCGACCGACGAGTGCAGCAGCAGCACCGGCTGCGTGATCTTCGGCAGGTCGGCGCGCACCACGGCCCACAGCTTCGCCAGGCTCGCCGCCGCGCGCACCGGCGTGCGCGGGTAGGCCAGCTCGGTCTCGCCCGGCTTCTTGATGTCGTTCGCGATCGCCGGCACCGAGGGCACGATCTTGCCCAGCACCGGCAGCAGCTTCGTGTCCCACTTCAGCCGCGTCACCGACGGGTTGACCAGGACGATCCCGGCGATCCGGTCGCCGAACTCCTCGGCGAGGCGCAGCGTGAGCGTGCCGCCCATCGACAGGCCGCCGACGAACACGGTCTTGCAGGACGAAAGCAGCTCCAGCAGGGCTTCGCGGACGGCGCCGTACCAGTCCTGCCACGTCGTGCGGTTGAGGTCCGGCCAGCGGGTGCCGTGCCCCGGCAGCAGCGGGCAGCGCACGGTGAACCCGGCCTCGGCGAGGTGGTCACCCCAGGCCCGCATGCTGGCCGGGGTACCGGTGAAGCCGTGGCAGAGCAGGAACCCGGTCTCGGCCGAACCGGTGTGGCCGAACGGTTCCGCGCCGGCGAGCACGCCCATGCGATCGCCTTCCGTGTGAGCGGTGTAGGCCATCCATGCTCTCACGGGTCGAGGGCGTTGTGGGGGTCCGCCCGGACCCGTAATTCTCTGTGAGATCGATCGCTGCCCGCCGGTATCCGGGTGGTCGCCGTTGTGCGGATGCCGTCCGGCTTCGTAGTCTGGTCGACGCGGGTTACAGGGGTTGAGCTGCGATGGAGGACTGAGGCACCGGTGCTGTACTGGCTCATGAAGTGGGTGTTCATCGGTCCGCTGCTCAAGACGCTGTGGCCGACGAAGGTCACCGGCGCGGAGAACATCCCCGAGACCGGCGGCGCGATCCTGGCCGGCAACCACCTCGCGGTCGCCGACTCGTTCTTCATGCCGCTGCGGGTCAAGCGCAAGGTCACCTTCCCGGCGAAGTCCGAGTACTTCACCGAGCCCGGCTTCAAGGGCCTGCTCAAGAAGTGGTTCTTCACCGGCGTCGGCCAGTTCCCGATCGACCGCTCGGGCGGCAACGCGGCCCAGGCCGCGCTCGACACCGCGACCCGCCTGGTCAAGGCCGGCCACCTGCTCGGCATCTACCCCGAGGGCACCCGCTCCCCGGACGGCCGCCTGTACAAGGGCAAGACCGGCGTCGCCCGGATCGCGCTGGACTCCGGCGGCGTCGTCGTCCCGGTGGCGATGATCGGCACCGACAAGGTCAACCCGATCGGCTCGAAGATGTGGTGGCCGCGCCGGCTCGAGGTCCGCTTCGGCAAGCCGCTCGACTTCTCGCGGTACGAGGGCCTCGCGGGCGACCGCTTCATCGAGCGGTCGATCACCGACGAGATCATGTACGCGCTCATGGAGCTGTCCGGCCAGGAGTACGTCGACATCTACGCGGCGAAGGCCAAGGAACTGCTCGCCGCGGAGGCGGCCGGCGCGAAGCCGAAGGTGCCGGCCCAGGCCACCGCGCGCGACGCGGCCCGGGTGCCCGACAGCAAGGTCGGCTGACCCACTACTGTTCACCAGTGCGTTTTTTCTACGACACCGAATTCATCGAAGACGGCGTGACCATCGATCTGGTGTCCATCGGTGTCGTTGACGAGCGTGGCCGCGAGTTCTACGCGGTCTCCACGGATTTCGACCCGGGTCGCGCCGGGCCGTGGGTGCGCGACAACGTGCTGCCGAAGCTGCCCTCACCCGCCGACCCGGCCTGGCGCAGCCGCGAGAAGATCCGCGCCGACCTGCTGGAGTTCTTCGGCAAGCCACCGGGCGGCATCGAGCTGTGGGCCTGGTTCGCGGCGTACGACCACGTCGCGCTGGCGCAGCTCTGGGGCCCGATGCCGGCGCTGCCGCGCCAGCTGCCGCGGTTCACCCGCGACCTGCGCCAGCGCTGGGAGGACGCCGGGAAGCCGAAGCTCCCGGCGGCCCCGACCGACCAGCACGACGCCCTGGCGGACGCGAAGCACAACCGCGCCCGCTGGGACGTCATCGAGTCCTACTTCCCCCGCCGCTGAAGCGAGGGTTCAGCGGCGCGAGCGAACCGCTTCCGCGAGCGTGTCCAGCAGGGGAGCGGTGTCGTCCCAGGCCATGCAGGCGTCGGTGATCGACTGGCCGTAGGTCAGCTTCTCCGGGTGACCCAGGTCGAGGTCCTGGCGGCCGCCCGCGAGGAAGCTCTCCATCATCAGGCCGGCGATGCCGCGTTCACCGTCGCCGATCCGCTTGGCCAGCTCGCGGACCACCTCGGCCTGGCGGACGTGGTCCTTGCCGCTGTTGCCGTGGCTCGCGTCGATGATCACCCGCTCGGGCAGGCCCGACTTCGCCAGCCGCGCCAACGTGTCCGTCACCGTCGCGGCGTCGTAGTTCGGGCCGCCGGCGTGGCCGCGCAGGATCACGTGGCAGTCCGGGTTGCCGGACGTCGTCAGCAGCGCCGCCAGCCCGTCGGTGTTGATGCCCGGGAACACGTGGCTCGCCGCGGCCGCGCGGGTCGCGTCGACCGCGACCTGGACGTCACCCTCGGTGGAGTTCTTGATCCCGACCGGCATGGACAGCGCGCTGCACAGCTGCCGGTGCACCTGGCTGGCCGCGGTGCGCGCGCCGATCGAGCCCCAGGTGACGATGTCGGCGATGAACTGCGGCGTGATCGGGTCGAGGAACTCGCAGCCGACCGGCAGGCCCAGCTCGGAGACGTCGAGCAGCAGCCGCCGCGCCATCCGCAGGCCCTTGTTGACGGCGAAGGTGCCGTCGAGGTCCGGGTCGTTGATCAGGCCCTTCCAGCCCAGCGTCGTGCGCGGCTTCTCGAAGTACACGCGCATCACGACGTGCAGCTCGCCGCGCAGCTCTTCGGCCTTCGCCGCCAGGCGGCGGCTGTAGTCGAGGGCGGCTTCGGGGTCGTGCACCGAGCACGGGCCGACGACGACGAGCAGCCGGTCGTCCCGGCCCTCGAGGATGTCGACGGTTTCGGCCCGGCCGTGGCGCACGACCTCGGCGACGGCGGGATCGACGGGATGGTCTTCGCGCAGCATCGCCGGCGAGATGAGCGGGCTGATCGACGTGGTGCGCGCGGCGTCGAGGTCACCGATGGTGGCCGGACCTGCGGAGAGCGTCATCGCGGGGGTGGTTCCTTCCTGGTGGAAACCGACCCGCGGGGGACCTCGCCGAGCCGGTAGGACGTCCGGCTCGGGGTGGTGGTCAGCGCAGGTTGACGCCGCCGTGCCCACCCGGGGCCGGCTTCGTAAACCAGTAATAACGCTGCACGGCGCCAAAATATCACACCTCGAACGTGTACCGATTCGGCAGGTGGTACGGGCTGCACCGATCCAGACGGAAGCAGCTACGCTTGGCCCTGGCGAAATGTGACTGTCATCTCCAGCGAACACAAACGGAGGATTCTCATGCGTGTCGGTGTGCTGACCGGCGGCGGCGACTGCCCGGGTCTCAACGCGGTCATCCGCGCGGTGGTCCGCAAGGGCATCGAGGTGCACGGCTGGGACTTCGTCGGCTTCCGCAACGGCTGGAACGGCCCGCTGACGGGCGACAGCCGCCCGCTCGGCCTGAACGACGTCGAGGACATCCTCACCCGCGGCGGCACGATCCTGCGGTCCTCGCGGACCAACCCGTACAAGGTCGAGGGCGGGGTGGACCAGATCAAGAAGGTCCTCGCCGAGCAGGGCGTCGACGCGCTGATCGCGATCGGCGGCGAGGACACCCTCGGCGTCGCGAAGCGGCTTACCGACGACGGCGTCGGCGTCGTGGGCGTGCCCAAGACGATCGACAACGACCTGGGCTCCACCGACTACACGTTCGGCTTCGACACCGCGGTCTCCATCGCGACCGAGGCGATCGACCGGCTGCACACCACCGCCGAGTCGCACCACCGGGCGCTGGTCGTCGAGGTCATGGGCCGGCACGCCGGCTGGATCGCGCTGCACTCCGGCCTGGCCGGCGGCGCGAGCGTGATCCTGGTGCCGGAGCGGCACTTCAACGTCGACCAGGTCGTCTCCTGGGTCGAGCGCCGCTTCGAGAAGGAGTTCGCGCCGATCATCGTCGTGGCCGAGGGCGCGCTGCCCGAGGGCGGCGAGGAGAAGCTGCTCACCGGCGAGAAGGACGCCTTCGGGCACGTCCGCCTCGGCGGCATCGGCACCTGGCTGGCCGACGAGATCGCCCGCCGCACCGGCAAGGAGTCGCGCGCGGTCGTGCTGGGCCACGTCCAGCGCGGCGGCACGCCGACCGCGTACGACCGCGTGCTCGCGACCCGCTTCGGCCTGCACGCGGTGGACGCGGTCGCCGACGGCGACTTCGGCGTCATGGTCGCCCTGAAGGGCACCGACATCGTCCGCGTGAAGCTGTCGGAGGCGACCGCCGAGCTGAAGACGGTCCCGGCGGAGCGCTACGAAGAGGCCGAAGTCTTCTTCGGCTGAGCCTGAGCCTGGTTGTCCGTGAAGGCCACCTTGCGGGACATAGAGTCCCGCAAAGTGGCCTTCACGGCTTTCAGATGCGGGCGAGGGTGTCCAGGACCGTGATCGCGCGGGCGATGTCCTCGGTCAGCGGGCGGTCGTCGGTGCTTTCGTCCAGGACCTCGGACGCCGCGTCGAAGGCGTCGCGGACCGGGAGGTCCACCAGGTCGGCGTCGCGCATGCGCAGCGCGCGGACCGCCGCGACCAGCTCGCACGCCAGCACCTGCTGGTACGACGTGCAGGCCGCGGTCGCCGCGCGGGCCGCCTGGGTCGAGAAGCTCGCGTGGTCCTCGATGCCGCGGGACACGACGGCCGTGCCGAGCGTCGCCGGCAGCGCCGCCTGCCGCAGCTCGGTGAGCGCGTCGTGCGCCACGTACTCCAGGATCATCACGCCCGAGCTGCCCGCCGGCCCGGCCGCGAGGAACGGCCGCAGCCCGGTGAACTCCGGCTCGACCAGGTCGCCCAGGCGCGCCACCGACAGCTCCGCCACCTGGTGCACGGTCGCGCGGGCCTGGTCCAGCGCCGTCGACACGTACGCCGTGTGGAAGTGCGCGTGGTGGTAGGCGTCGCCGTGCACCGTGGAGATCATCGGGTTCTCGGTACTGGCGTTGATCTCGACGGCCAGCACGTCGCGCAGGTAGTGGATCGCGTCCAGCGCCGGGCCCTGGACCTGCGGGAACGCCCGCAGCCCGAACGGGTCCTGGATCCGCCGCCCCGGCTTCGGCGTCTGGTGCATGCCGAGCAGCCGCCGCATCTCCGCCGCGCAGGCGACCTGCCCGGCGTGCGGACGCGCTTCGTGCACCGGCGTCGCGTAGGCCTCGGGGTTGCCGTCGAGGGCGACGTAGGTCAGCGCGGCGATGGCGTGGCTGGCCCGGGTCAGCGTGTCCAGCCGCATCGCGGCCAGCGTCGCTTCGGCCAGCGTCGCGGCGTTGCTGCTCATGAACGCCAGCGCGTCGCCCGCGTGCACCGGCACCGCCGGCACGTGCCCGGCGACCCAGTCGCGTTCGCCGGTGAGCGCGAGCGCCGTCTCGGCCAGCGGGGCCAGGTCGCCGGTGCCGATCGCGCCGAGCCGGTGCACCAGCGGCAGCGCGCCGGTGCGGACGGCCTCGGCCAGCGCGCCGATCAGCTCGGGGCTGATCCCGGACCGCCCGGCGAGGAGCTGGTTGAGCCGGATCAGCATCATCCCGCGGATCTGGCCGGGCGGCATCGGGTCGCCGCTGCCGCCCGCGTGGCTGCGCAACAGGCGCAGGCCGTGTTCCTTCGAGCTCGCGACGGTGTCGTCCTTGTTGGCCCCGACGCCGGTGGTCCGGCCGTAGACCACCCGCCGGGTGCTCAGCTCTTCGGCGAGCTTCCAGGCGTGCTCGGCGCCGCGCAGCGCGGCGATCGAGACGTCGATTCCCAGCGGTCCCCCGGTACGCGCCGCCGCCACGACGTCCGCGCACCGCAGGGTCCGACCGTCCACCCGGATCAAGGGCAGCCTCCTTTCGACTGCCCTCACTATGCGGCTAGGGCGCCGCGGGCGGCCAGGGTGGCCTGGGCCAGTCCCAGTGCGGGACGGGTTCGTGCAGGTCGGGCTGGGCGCCGGGGGCCGAGAAGACGACGGCCAGCCGGCTGCCCCACTCGAGGTAGCCGGCGAACGCGGCGCGGAACTCCGGGTCGGCCGGCAGGCCCGTTTCGTCGGCGGCGTCGAGCAGCAGCGTGACCCAGCGGCGGCGCTGCTCCTCGGTGATGCCGCGCCCGAGGTGGCGGCCGATCATGTGGGCGTGCCCGCCGTGGCCGGCGGTGTAGGCGGCGGGTCCGCCGAGCACCTCGCCGAGCCAGGTCGCGACGTGCTCGGCGTGGTGCGCGTCCATGTTTCGGAACACCGGCTCGAGCAGCGGGTCTTCGAGGACGTGGCCGTAGAAGACGGTCAGCAGCTCGACGAGTGCTTCGTGACCGCCGGCCCACGCGTAGAGCGAGGGCGTGGTGGTTTCGTACCGCTCGGGCTCACCGTCGGGCGTGAAGCCCGCGATGCCCGCGAACGGGGCGCCGCCCTTGACCTTCACCAGGTACCGGCCGGGAGCGCGTTCGATCTCGTGCCCGGCGGCGGCTTTTTCGAAGTCCGCGGCCGCGGTTTCTGGCACGGTGTACTGCAGGTAGTCGACGATCACCCGGCAAGGCAACCAGCGGCGGCCCGGCCGGGCAACCACTTACTTTCCGGTGCGTGGGGGGAACGGGATGAAGCGCTACCACTGCGCGACGGAGCTGGCGGTCGACCTCATCGGCGGCAAGTGGAAGCCGGTGATCCTGGCCCACCTCAAGGAGGGCGCGCACCGCTACGGCGAACTGCGCCGCCGGATGCCGGGGGTGAGCGAGAAGATGCTGACCCAGCAGCTGCGCGAGCTGACGGCGGACGGCATCGTCCGCCGCGAGGAGTTCGACGGCCGGGTCCCGCACGTCGAGTACCACCTGACGGCGGTGGGGGAGGAGCTGCGCCCGGCGCTCACGGCCCTGTACGAGTGGGGCGAGCGCCGCGCGGCGGCCGCGGGCATCACCTTCGCACCGGCCGATTAGGACCGGCCGGGCCACCGGACCGGACGACACGCGTACCCGCGCGGACGACACGCGTACGCCGATGGACGACACGCCGCACCCGGCCCGAGCGCGGCCGTGTCGTCCGGCCAGGTACGCGTGTCGTCCGCCTGAGTACGCGTGTCGTCCGCCCGGGTACCGGCCGTCGCGGGCTCAGGCGGGGTCCGTCTCGTCGAGACGGCGTTCCAGCGCATCCAGGCGGCCGTCCCAGAACCGGCGGTAGGGGGCGAGCCAGGCGTCCACTTCGGCCAGTGGGTCCGGGCGCAGCGCGTAACACCGGCGCTGGGCCGCGATCCGCACCGTCACGAGCCCGGCTTCACGCAGCACCCGCAGGTGCTTGGACACCGCGGGCTGGCTGAGGTCGAGCTGCTCGACGAGCTCGCCCACGGAGCGTTCGCCGTCCCGGAGCAGGTCGAGGATGGTGCGGCGGCGGGGTTCGGCGAGGACGTCGAAAGTCTGCATCACCCTGGAAATGTGCGCCGCCGGGCATATTCCTGTCAAGGCATGTGCGGCGGTCCCGGTGGGCTGCTTGGCCTAACCCGTCTGGTCTGAACCATTGACCTGATGGTCTAGTCCATTTACGGTTGGTGTGGTCTCCACCACGTGGTCCCCATGGTTGTCGGTAATTCTCCGAAGGGAGAAGACATGTCCCGTTTCCGCAGGAAGAGCTTCTCGGCCCTGCTGACCGTGGCGGCCGCCGCGGGCCTGGTGGCGGGCGCCGCCACGGCTCCGGCCGCCACCGCCGCTCCCGCTCAGGCCGCGGCTTCCGTCGGCAAGGTCGTCGGCTACTTCACCGACTGGGGGGTGTACGACCGCAACTACCACGTCAAGAACATCGAGACGTCGGGTTCGGCGGGCAAGCTGACGCACATCAACTACGCCTTCGGCAACGTCACCAACGGCGGCTGCGCCATCGGGGACGCCTACGCCGACTACCAGAAGACCTACGACGCCGCGGGCAGTGTCGACGGCGTCGCCGACACCTGGGACCAGCCCCTCGCGGGCAGCTTCAACCAGCTCAAGAAGCTCAAGGCCAAGCACCCCGGCCTCAAGGTGATCTGGTCGTTCGGCGGCTGGACCTGGTCGGGCGGCTTCACCCAGGCCGCGCAGAACCCGGCCGCGTTCGCCGACTCCTGCTACAGCCTGGTCAACGACCCGCGCTGGGCCGGCGTCTTCGACGGCATCGACATCGACTGGGAGTACCCCAACGCCTGCGGCCTGAGCTGCGACTCCAGCGGCGCCGCCGCGTACCAGAACCTGATGTCCGCGCTGCGCGCCAAGTTCGGCTCCCAGCTGGTCACCTCGGCGATCACCGCCGACGGCACCGACGGCGGCAAGATCGACCTGGCCGACTACGCCGGCGCCGCCCAGTACGTCGACTGGTACAACGTGATGACCTACGACTACTTCGGCGCGTTCGCCGCGCAGGGCCCGACCGCCCCGCACTCGCCGCTGACCTCCTACGACGGCATCCCGACGCCGGGCTTCTACGCCGACGCCGCGATCCAGAAGCTCAAGGGCAAGGGCGTCCCGTCCGGCAAGCTGCTGCTGGGCATCGGCTTCTACGGCCGCGGCTGGACCGGCGTCACGCAGGACACCCCCGGCGGCACCGCGACCGGGCCCGCGGCGGCCACGTACGAGCCGGGCATCGAGGACTACAAGGTCCTCAAGAACAGCTGCCCGTCGACCGGCACCATCGCCGGCACCGCGTACGCGAAGTGCGGCAGCAACTGGTGGAGCTACGACACCCCGTCGACCATCGGCGGCAAGATCGGCTACGCCGAGCAGCAGGGTCTCGGCGGCGCGATGGTCTGGGACCTCTCGGGTGACACCGCCGACGGCGAGCTGATCAGCGCCGTCGCCAGGTAAGGGCTCCCGGTGCGGCCGGCCGCGCGCGGCGTGCCGGCCGCACCGGGTTTCAGTTCCTGTCGGTACCCCCGATTACCCTCCTCACCGTGAAGTTCAGCGGATTCGGCGAGTACGCCGTCGACTTCTACGACGGCCTCGTGGAAGACAACTCGAAGCCCTACTGGGACGACCACGTCGAGACCTACAAGTCCGACGTCCGCGCCCCGATGGAGGCGCTGCTCGCGGAGCTGGCGCCGGAGTTCGGTGACGGCTTCGGCGACCCCAAGGTGTTCCGCCCCTACCGCGACGTCCGGTTCGCCAAGGACAAGACGCCCTACAAGACCCACTGCGGCGGCGTGCTCGAACAGGGCCGTGGCGGCGGCGCCTACTACGTCGAGGTCGGGCCCGAGGGCCTGCGGGTCGGCGGCGGCTGCTTCTTCCTCGCCTCCGACCAGATCGCCCGGTTCCGCAAGGCCGTCGACACCGAGCTGCACGGCGAGGCGCTCCGGAAGATCATCACGAAGCTCGAGCGCGCCGGCTGGGAGGTCAAGGGCGACCGGCTGAAGTCGAAGCCGCGCGGCTTCGACGCCGAGCACCCCCGCCTCGACCTGCTGCGCTACCGCTCGGTGTACGCCGTGCGCGCCTGGGAGCCGGACGACGTGCTGCACGAGCGCGGCGCCCTCGACCGGGTGCGGAAGGCCTGGCGGCAGGTGCGCGAGTTCAACGAATGGGCCCGTGACCGGGTCGGTCCCAGCGAGCTGCCGCGCCGCTGACCCAGGAGTTTCTGAACCGTTTCTCTGAACTTTTCGGGATCGGTACAGACGAACGCGCGGACAGGGACTACGCTATGCGAACGTGAGCCGACGCGCGAAGATCGTTTGTACCCTGGGCCCCGCCACCGCCACCCCGGAGAAGATGCGGGCACTCGTGGACGCGGGCATGGACGTGGCGAGGATGAACTTCAGCCACGGCAGCCACGGCGACCACAAGCAGGTCTACGACCTGATCCGGGACGCCGCGGCCGCGAGTGGCCGGGCCGTCGGCATCCTCGCCGACCTGCAGGGCCCGAAGATCCGCCTCGGCACGTTCGCCGGCGGGCCGGTCGAGTGGCAGAACGGCGACATCGTCCGGATCACCGTCGAGGACGTCGCCGGCACCCACGACCGGGTCTCCACGACCTACAAGGGCCTGGCCAAGGACGCCAAGCCCGGTGACCGCCTGCTGGTCGACGACGGCAAGGTCGGCCTGGTGGTCAAGGAGGTCGACGGCCAGGACGTGGTCTGCGAGGTCACCGAAGGCGGCCCGGTCAGCAACAACAAGGGCGTCTCCCTGCCCGGCATGGACGTGTCCGTGCCGGCCATGTCCGAGAAGGACATCGAGGACCTCGAGTTCGCGCTCGAGCTGGGCGTCGACTTCATCGCCCTGTCCTTCGTCCGCTCGCCCGCCGACATCGACCTGGTCCACCAGGTGATGGACCGCGTCGGCAAGGGGCGCCTGCCGGTCGTCGCGAAGATCGAGAAGCCCGAGGCGGTCTACAACCTCGAGGCCATCGTGCTGGCCTTCGACGCGGTGATGGTCGCCCGCGGCGACCTGGGCGTCGAGCTGCCGCTGGAGCAGGTTCCCCTGGTCCAGAAGCGCGCCATCCAGATCTGCCGCGAGAACGCGAAGCCGGTCATCGTCGCGACGCAGATGCTCGAGTCGATGATCAACAACTCCCGGCCGACCCGCGCCGAGGCCTCCGACGTCGCGAACGCGGTGCTCGACGGCGCCGACGCGCTGATGCTGTCCGGTGAGACCAGTGTCGGCCGGTACGCCATCGAGGTCGTCCAGACGATGGGCCGGATCATCGAGGCGGTCGAGACCGACTCGCCGGTCGTCCCGCCGCTGACGCACGTCCCGCGCACCAAGCGCGGCGTGATCTCCTACGCCGCCCGCGACATCGGCGAGCGCCTCAACGCGAAGGCCCTGGTCGCCTTCACGCAGTCCGGCGACACCGTGCGCCGGCTGGCCCGGCTGCACACGCGGCTGCCGCTGCTGGCGTTCACGCCCGAGGACTGCGTCCGCAGCCAGCTCTCGATGACCTGGGGCACCACCACCCAGATCGTGCCGCGGGTGGAGTCCACGGACCAGATGATCCAGCAGGTCGACCACGCGATGCTGGAGATGGGCAAGTACCAGAAGGGCGACCTGGTCGTCATCGTGGCCGGCTCGCCGCCGGGAACCGTCGGGTCGACCAACCTGATCCACGTCCACCGCCTTGGTGAAGACGACCACGCGTAAGGGACGACGGGGACGAGTACCGAATAGGGTCTGGCCATGACTGAAATGGCCAGGACGGCCGCCACCGAGCTGGAGATCCCGGGTGGCGGCCAGCCCGTGCTGGACCGCCTGGTGGCGCTCCTCGACCTCGAGAAGATCGAGGAGAACATCTTCCGCGGCGTGTCGCCCGCGCACTCACCCGTGCGCGTGTTCGGTGGCCAGGTCGCCGGGCAGGCGCTGGTCGCCGCCGGGCGCACCGTGCCCGACGAGCGCCGCGTCCACTCGCTGCACGCGTACTTCATCCGCGGCGGCGACCCCAGCGTGCCGATCGTCTACGAGGTCGACCGGATCCGGGACGGCCGCTCGTTCACCACGCGCCGCGTCATCGCGATCCAGCACGGCAAGGCGATCTTCTCGCTCTCGGCGTCCTTCCAGAAGGACGAACCGGGTATCGACCACGCCGAGGCGATGCCGGAGGGTGTGCCCGCCCCGGAGACGCTGCCGACGCTGATGGAACGCGCCGAGGGGTACGCGATCGGCGCGCACAGCCGCCCGCGCCCGATCGACCTGCGCTACGTCAACGAGCCGCCGTGGGTCACCCGCCAGACCGGCGAGCTCCCCGCGCGCAACCAGGTGTGGATGCGCGCCGACGGCAAGCTGCCCGATCAGCAGCTGCTGCACGTCTGCGTGCTGACCTACGCCTCGGACATGACACTCCTCGACTCGGTGCTCGCGCGCCACGGCGTCTACTGGGACACCGACAAGGTGCTCGGCGCGAGCCTCGATCACGCGCTCTGGTTCCACCGGCCGTTCCGCGCCGACGAGTGGTTCCTCTACGACAGCGTGTCACCGACCGCCTCCGGAGCGCGGGGGCTGGCGACGGGCCGGTTCTTCGGCGCCGACGGCACCCTCATCGCCACGGTCGTCCAAGAAGGACTCCTGCGCGTCCTCTGAACGGTGGCCGGAAAATCACCCTTACGGGCGACAAATAGTCGGGGTATTCGCCATCGGAATAGGGCATTCGGACCGGGGAAGAGGGCCGGGACCGATCGGGGGACGGCCCCGGACCCCTTCTCCGAATGACCACACGGCGAACCGCGCAGCCATCGTCTACGCTGCTCACAGGCCCGGACAGGGCCTGGCGGCCGAACGACCCCGGCCCGTGCCGCGTCCTGCCGCAGTGCAGAGTGCGAGGGTACAAGAGCATTCTGCAAATTGCAGATGCGACGCGCACGACCGGGCGGGAATCGGTGCCGTGGTAATGCCACGCCGTCCTGGTTAGATACTGGGAGCAAGCGAACGGCTACGACGCCGTCGACATCCGGAGGTGCCGAATGGCCAGGGGACAGAGCCCCACGGTTCGCCGCCGGAGGCTCGCCGGTGAGCTGCGCCGGCTGCGCGAGGCCGCGGACCTCACCATCGACGAGGTGGGCGAAAAGCTCGAGTGCTCCGCGTCGAAGATCAGCCGGATCGAGACCGGCCACGTCGGGGTCACCCCGCGCGACGCGCGGGACATGCTGGCGCTCTACGGGATCACCGGTGACGAGCAGGAGGCGCTCGTCCAGCTGGCCAGAGAGGCCCGCAAGCGCGGCTGGTGGCACGCCTACAACGAGGTCTTCACCGGCACGTTCGTCGGGCTCGAAGCCGACGCCAGCTCGCTGCGGGCGTTCCAGGCGCTGCTGGTGCCGGGCCTGCTGCAGACCGAGCGGTACGCCCGCGCGGTGATCCGCGCGCTGCGCCCGGACGCCGAGGACGCCGAGACCCGCCGCCGGGTCGCGGCCCGGATGGCGCGCCAGGAGCTGCTGTCCGACACCCCGCCGCCGGAGTACTGGGCCGTGATCGACGAGGCCGTCCTGCACCGCGTGGTCGACAGCGCCGAGGTGATGGCCGAGCAGCTCTACCGCATGGTCGCCGTCGCCGAGAAGCCGAACGTGACCATCCAGGTGGTGCCGTTCGGCGCGGGCGCGCACCCCGGGATGGAGGGCCCCTTCCTGATCATGGGCTTCCCGGAGCAGGCCGACCCGGACGTCGTCTACGTCGACGACAGCACCTCCAGCGGTCTCTACCTGGAGGAACCCACAGACGTCCGGCGCTACGGGCTGATGTTCGACCATCTGCGCGCGGCCGCACTGAAACCGGACGACTCGGTGGAGCTGATCGCCGAGGCTGCCGGCCGGTTCGCCGAACGGGCGGCCGTGCCGGCACCGGTGCACCACTTGGAACCGAGGACACAGTAAGGGAGTTGGGGACCATGGAAGCCGAATTTTCGGGTGCGCGCTGGCGCAAGAGCAGCCACAGCGGTGGCGGGAACGACTGCGTCGAGGTCGCGTTCGTCGCCGGCGGTGCCGCGGTGCGCGACTCGAAGGACCCCGAGGGTGGTGCGTTCCGCCTGCCCGCATCGGGTTGGCAGGGGCTGCTGGCCGCGGTGCGGCCCGGCGGCCCCGAGCGCGACTGAGGCGGTTTCGAAGACCCCTTACCCCCGCCGAGCTGGGCTCGGATGGGAGTAAGGGGTCTTTTCCGTGCCAGGGGTACGTGATCACCCGATGCCTGGGGCACCCCCTCAGGACGAACCTGAGTGCTACCAACCGGTGATGTCCCGCCGGTGAACTCAGGGAACAGGGGAACGACATGCACTCCGATCTGCTGCTGGACGCGGTCCGGGCCGAAGCGGCCTACCGGGCCGAGGAACTGCGGAAGGCCGGGCGCAGCGCCTGGGCCGCCCGCGCGCGCCGCGTCGTCCGCCACGTGCGGGCCGCCCGGAGCACCGTCGACGTGCCGGCGCAGGAGCGCCGCGAGGCCTCGCGGGAGACCGCGGGTGTCGGCGAGACCGCCCGGTAGGGGCGAGGTGATGGTGTCCAAGGCGATAAGCGTGCGGAACTTGTCGGTGGGGTGAGCAAGAATGCACCTTGTGCCCCGACTCGGCTCCGGAATCCCGCTCGTCGCCCGTACCCACGAGATGCGGCGGCTCCGCGCCGCCTTCGCCCGGGCCGAACGGGGCGAAGCCGGCGCGGTGCTGCTCTCGGGGGACGCCGGCGTCGGCAAGACCCGGCTGCTGACCGCGCTCGGCGAGCACGTCGCCGCGTGTGGCGCGCTGGTGCTCACCGGCCGCTGCATCGACGTCCGCGAAGGCGGTCTTCCTTATCTTCCGTTCGCCGAGGCGCTCGCCCCGCTGGGGGTCGCGGCGGACCCGGCGGTCGCCGCCGCGGTGCGGGCCCGGCCCGCGCTCGGCCGGCTGCTGCCGCAGGGCCACGGTCCTCGAGGCCTCGAGGAGCCCCGGGCGGCCGAACACACCCCGATGACCTCGAACGACCGGGAGACGATGGTGCGTCCCCGGCCGGAGCAGGATCTCGGTCAGCTGCAGTTGTTCGACGCGGTACTGGGGGTGCTGACCGAGATCGCCGAGTCGCGGCCGGTGGTGATCCTGCTGGAGGATCTGCACTGGGCCGACGCCTCGACCCGCAACCTGCTGTCGTTCCTGCTCAGCAGGCTGCGCGCGCAACGGCTCCTGGTCGTGGGCAGCTACCGCGAGGAGGACGTGCACCGGCGCCACCCGCTGCGCGGCCTCCTCTCGGAGCTGGTCCGGCTCGCCACCGTCGAGCGCGTCGACCTGCAGGCCTTCGGCAACGCCGACGCCCGCACCTTCGTCGAGGCGCTGGCCGACGAGCCGCTGCCCGCCGACGTCGTGGCCGACATCGTCAGCCGGTCCGAGGGCAACCCGTTCTTCGCCGAGGAACTGCTCGCCACCAAGACCGAGTGCAACGACCTGCCCGCGGGACTGGCCGAAGTGCTGCTCTCCCGGTTGGAGCGGCTTTCGCCGGACACCCGCCGCGTCGTGCGCGTCGTGTCGGTGGCCAACGAACCCGTGATGCACGCGGCCCTGGCCGAGATCTCCGCCCTGGGGGAGCTCGAGCTGGACGAGTCGCTGCGCGAAGCCGTCCAGCACCACGTGCTGGTCGTGATGCCGGACGGTGCCTACTGGTTCCGGCACGCGCTGCTGCAGGAAGCGGTGTACGGCGATTTGCTGCCAGGGGAGCGGTCGCGCACGCACGCGGCGTACGCGGCGCGGATCTCCTCGAGGCCGCAGGGCCGCGGGCACGACGCGAAGCTGGCCTACCACTCGTTGCAGAGCAGCGATCTCGTCACCGCGCTGCCGGCGTTGCTGCGTGCGATGGACGAGGCCGAGAAGCTGGGCGCGCCCGGGTCGGCGCTGCGCCACGTCGAGCAGGCACTGTCCATCTGGGACGCCGTCCCGGCCGCCGACCGGCCCGAGGGGTTCGACGAGCTGCGGCTGCTGCACGAAGCGTCGTACTTCGCGGGCACGTCCGGCGAGCCCGAGCGGGCCGCCGCGTTCGCCCGCTCGGCCACCCAGGCCCTGACCCCGGACGGCCCGGCCGACCGCGCCGCCAAGACGTGGCGGCGGCTGGCGGAAGCCCTGCTCGCCCTGGAAGGCACGCTCGACGAGGCCGTCGCGGCGATCGACAAGGCGTGGGACCTGGTCAAGGACACCGAACCCAGCGGCACCCGAGCGTGGGTGCTGGCCAGCCGCGCCGGGTTCCTGCGGGTGCTCGACCAGCCGGACGCGGCGCTGGACAGCGCGCTCACCGCGGTCGCCGACGCGCAGGCGGTCGACGCCGCGGGCGCGGAGGCGTCGGCCCTGGTCACATTGGGCACGCTGGCCGACTCGGCGGGCGACGCCGCGGAGGCCCGCGAGCGGCTGCGCCAGGCCGAACGCAAGGCGCGCGACGCCGGGGCGCTGAACACCGAGAACCGCGCGACCTACTTCCTGGCGCTGAGCTACGACGACCAGGCCGAGTACGCCGAAGCGCTCGAACACGCCTCACGCGGGGTCGCCCGGGCCGAAGAGGCCGGGCTCAGCTGGAGCGTCTACGGCCTGGAGCTGCGGGCGCGGCAGCTGACCCTGCGCTACCTGGTGGGCGACTGGCCGGACGAGAGCGCCGGCCGGGCCGGGCGCGGGGTGTCGAGCGCGGTCGCCGCGCGGATCCTCGCCATCTGGTCGCTGTTCGTCGTCGCCCGCGGCCGGTTCGACGAGGCCGCGAAGCTCGTCGCCGGGCTGCGGCAGCACTGGGCGGCGGACATCCAGATCCCGCTGTCGGCCGGGGACGCCGGGATCGAGCTGGCGTACTGGCGCGGTGACCACGCGGAAGCGGTGAAGCGCGCGCAGGAGCTCGTCGGCTGGCTCGAGCGGATCGAACCCGGTCTGCTGGCCGGGATCCGGGTGGCCGCGCTCGGCGCCACCGCCGCCGCGGCGCAGGCCGCCGACGCCCGGGTCCGCGGTGACCAGACGGCCGTCGACGCCGCGATCGAGGCGGGGGAGCGGCTGCTGGCGCACGGCCGGATGTGCGCGGTCGTCGGGCAGCCGCGGTCGGTGGAGCTGGGGCCGGAGGGCCGGGCCTGGCTGGCCCGGCTCGAGGCGGCGGCGTCCGGCCTGGCCGGCCGGGGCGACCCGGCGAAGTGGGCGGCCGCGGCGGAAGCGTTCGGCTACGGCGCGGTCTACGAGCAGGCGATCTGCCGTCGCCACGAGGCGGAAGCCCGGCTGCTGGCCGACGACGTCGAGCGGGCGCGGGCCGCCCTGGAGTCGGCGCACGCCGTCGCGACCCGGCTGGGCGCGATCCCGCTGCGCGACGCCGTCCGCGACCTCGCGCACCGCGCCCGGGTCGACCTGGCGGGCGTCGAACCGGCGGCCCCGGCCCGCGCGGTCGTCGACCCGCTGACCGACCGCGAACGTGACGTCCTCGAGCGCGTGGCCCTGGGCCGCACCAACCGCCAGGTCGGCGAAGAGCTCTACATCAGCGAAAAGACGGTCAGCGTCCACCTGTCCCGCGTGATGGCGAAGCTCGGCGCGAGCCGCCGCGCGGAAGCCGTCGCGATCGCCTACGACCGAGGCCTGCTGACGGCTCCCACGGCCGGCCAAAAGGCGTGACGCCCGTCAGCGGGGGAGACGGCGGAGGGCCTTCAGGCCCAGCGTCATGCCGCGGGACCACAGGGAACCCGAGATCGCTCGCGGCGGGCGCAGGGCCAGGCCGCGCTGCAGGGCGATCGACTGGGACTCCGTGTACTTCAGCAGGCCTTCGGCGCCGTTGCGGCGGCCGACACCCGAGTCCTTCATGCCGCCCATCGGGACGCCGACGCTGCCGAACGTCGCCGCGTACCCCTCGTTGACGTTGACCGTGCCCGCCTTGAGCCGGGCCGCGACCTCCCAGCCCGCGTGGCCGTTGCGCGACCAGACGCTGGCGTTGAGCCCGAAAGCCGTGTCGTTGGCGCGGTCGATGGCCTCGGTGACGTCGGTGTAGCCGTAGATCGAGACGACCGGCCCGAACGTCTCCTCCGCGAACGGCACCATCTCCGGCGTCACTCCCGTGAGGACGGTCGGCTCGTAGAAGAGCGGGCCGAGGTCGGGCCGGGCGCGACCGCCGGTGAGCACTGACGCGCCCTTCGCGCGGGCGTCCTCGACGTGCGCGGTCACCGTCGCGAGCTGGTCTTCCGACGTCAGCGAGCCCATCTGGGCCTGGTAGTCCAGCGCGCCGCCGAGCTTCACCGCGGCGGTGCGGGCCACGAACGCGCGGGTGAACTCCTCGCGGATCGACTCGTGGACGTAGATCCGTTCGACCGACACGCAGAGCTGCCCGGCCGAGGAGAAGCACGCGGTCACCGCGCCTGTCGCGGCCTTCGCGACGTCGGCGTCGGGCAGCACGATCATCGGGTTCTTGCCGCCGAGCTCGAGCGAGTACGACGTCAGCCGCTTCGCCACCTGCCCGGCCAGTTCCTTGCCGGTCGGCGTGGACCCGGTGAAGCAGAGGTAGTCCGACTCCTCGACCAGCGCGGTGCCGATCTTCGAGCCGCGGCCGAGCACGATCTGCCAGGTCCCGGCCGGCAGCCCGGCCTCCTCGGCGAGCTCGTGCAGCCACAGCGCCGAAAGCGCGGTCTGGTTGTCCGGCTTCTGCACCACGGCGTTGCCGGCCGCGAGTGCCGGGAAGACGTCCATCGCGGTGAGGGCCAGCGGGTAGTTCCACGGCGAGATGACGCCGACGACGCCCTTCGGGTGCCGCAGCTCACCGGCGCGGGTCAGGCCGGGGATGACGCCGGCGACCCGGCGCGGGGCGAGGATCTTCGCGGCGTGCTTGCCGTAGTAGGCCGCGACCAGCGCGGTCGCGCTGACCTCGTCGAACGCGTCGAGCCGGGCCTTGCCCGCCTCGACCTGGACCAGGTCGAGGACCTCGTCCTGCTTGGCGAGCACCAGGTCGTGCAGCCGGGTGAGCACGCGGGCGCGCTCGGCGGGGGTGTGCTCCGCCCACGCCCGCTGCGCGGTCCGCGCGCCGGCGAACACGGCGCGGACGTCGGCGTCGGTGGCCTGGGGCAGGGTCGCGATCGGCTGCCCGGTGAAGGGCGCGGTCATCCGGATCGGGGCCGAGTCCGCGCCGCCGGCCACCCGGGCGACGAGCTGGGCCGCCCGGGCCGACGTCGGCGCACCGGCGACCCCGCCGACGGTCGGCGGGAGCGCGGTGTCGTGGACCGGGTTCGCGGGGGTCGTGCTGGTCATGACGTCTCCGTTCCGCGCGGCGACGCGCAGGGGTTACCGACGAGTACAGCATACCGTCGGTACGTCAGCTGTCCAGCTCGATGTGAATATGTTTCACGTTTTGGGAGGCGGCGGGTTCAGCGGCGGGAGCTGGTAGGTCGGCTCGGTCGGGGACGAGGCCGGCGCCGCGGGGGGTTCGTCCGGATGCGGCTGGGCCTGCGTCGCCTCGTGGCTGCCCTCGGGCTGCTGCGCCGGGAACGGCTGGGACGGCGGGTTTTGCGCCGGGAACGGCTGCGACTGGGGGCCCTGCGCGGGGAACGGCTGGGACGGCGGCCCCTGGGCGGGGAACGGCTGCGACTGCGGGGCACCGTAGGGCTGCTGGCCCGGGTACGGCGACGAAACCGGGTAGCCGCCGGACTGCTGCGGGCCGACCGGGTACGGCCGCGACTGCTGCTGCGGCGGGTACCCCGGGCCGCCGTGCAGGTTCGCCGGCGGACCGGCGGGCGCCTTCACCCGCCGTCCGGCCAGCAGGGCGAACGCCAGGGCCGCCACCGCGAGCACCCCCGCGCCGAGCAGCATCCAGAAGCCGGTCCCCGTCGAGTAGTGCGACTTGATGGAGTCGTCGTCGGACTCGTAGCTCAGGGTCGCCGACACGTCCATGCCGAGCATCCACACCGCGGCGGCCACGCCCGCGCCGCCGACGAGCAACGCCGTCCGCGCGCCCGAGCGCAGACCAGGACTCGCCGAACGCCGGGCGCCGACGAACGCCAGCACGGCACCGGCCAGCAGGATCACCGCGGCGACCGACAGCGGGATGCCGTAGTGCGCGACGTGCGTGTTCTCGTAGAACTTCTGCGCGTCGGCGCCCGGCTCGACGCCGAAGGACCGCGACCACGCGCTGATCGTCTGGCTGCTCTCGGTCTTGCCGCTGACGATCTGCTCGAACGTCGTCTGCGGCAGGAACGACCCGACCACCACCAGGACGGCGGCGAGGGCACCGAAGATCCCGGCGAGCAACCGGAAGAGACCACCCGGGTCGGCCGGCGGCTGCGGCCGCGGCATCGGTGGCGGGCCGTAGGAGTACGGCTGCGGAGGGTACGGGGGTGGCGCGCTGGTGGTCATCGAATCTCCCTCTTTGCGGGGATTGGACCACGAATCCGCCTGCGGGATAAGGGGCTGAATGACGCCAACTGACCCCGGTGCGCCGCGCGGGTCAGGTCGGCGCGGTGGTGGCGTCCTGGTAGAGCAGGACGGCGATCCGCTTCCACTCCTCGAGCAGCTGGCGCCGCCGCTTCGGGTCGCCGCCGAGCTCGGCGTCCAGGGCCAGCCCGCGGGTCAGGTTCACGGTGAGCCAGAACAGCATCTCCGCGCGTTCGGGCGGGAGCTCGCCGGCGACCTGGGTGACGTGCTCGAGGGTGGCGCGCCCGAGCGCGCGGTCGACCGGGCGGATCGCCGCGCGCAGCTCGGGGTCGGTGCGGGCGGCGACCCACAGCTCGGTGACGGCGGTCGAGAGCGTGCCGGAGTACCCCGTCCACAGCAGGTCGATCGCCGCGGCGACGCCGGTGCCCCCGCTGGGCAGCTCGTCGAGCGACGCGGCGAGCTGGTGGCGCAGCTTGGTCGTCAGGTGCTCGACCGCGGCCGCCATCAGCTCGGCCTTCGCGGTGAAGTGGTGCTGCACCGCGCCCTTCGAGACCCCGGCGCGGGCACAGATCTCCTGCACGGTCGTGCGCGCGTAACCCAGGTCCACCAGGCAGCCGATGGTGGCGTCGAGCAGCGCCGTGCGGGTCTGCTCCCGCCGCTGCGCCTGGGTGCGGTGCGCAGTCTCGGTCACGCGGCCTCCCTGCTTTACCTACAGGCCGGTACGGATGTACATTCCATGGAGAACTTACATGCTGATCGTCATGTTTTCCAGCACTCGTCCTGCAGGAGGGTCCCCGTGCCGCTGAAACTCCCGAAGAGCTCCTGGAGCACGACCGAGCTCGAAGACCTCCGCGAGCTCTCGCGGTCGTTCATGCAGAAGGAGCTCGTCCCGCACCAGGAGCGGTGGGCGGCGGACAAGAAGGTCGACCGCGAGCTGTGGAACAAGGCCGGCGAGGTCGGCCTGCTGTGCCTGTCCATCCCCGAGGAGTACGGCGGCGGTGGCGGCACGTTCGCGCACGAGGCCGTGCTCTACGAGGAGCAGGCCCGCTCCGGCGACAGCGCGTGGGGCGTCACCGTCCACAACGGAATCGTCGCGCACTACCTGAGCGCGTATGCCTCCGAAGAGAAGAAGCGCGAGTGGCTGCCTAAGATGGCCAGCGGCGAGCTGGTCGGCGCGATCGCGATGACCGAGCCGGGCACCGGCTCGGACCTGCAGGGCATCAAGACCCGCGCGGTGCGCGAGGGCGACCACTACGTCATCAACGGCGCGAAGACCTTCATCACCAACGGGTTCCACGCCGACCTCGTCGTCGTCGCCGTGAAGACCGACCCGGACGCGGGCGCCCAGGGCGTCTCGCTGATCGCCGTCGAGACCGACACCCCGGGCTTCCGCCGCGGCCGCGTGCTCGACAAGGTCGGCCTCAAGGGCCAGGACACCGCCGAGCTGTTCTTCGACGACGTCCGCGTGCCCGCCGCCAACCTCCTCGGGGACGCCGAAGGCCAGGGCTTCATCCAGCTGATGCTGCAGCTGCCGCAGGAACGGCTGATCATCGCCGTCACCGCGGTGGCCGGGCTCGAGGCGGCGGTCGACCTGACCCTGGAGTACACGAAGGAGCGCACCGCGTTCGGCCGACCGATCTTCTCCTTCCAGAACACCAAGTTCAAGCTCGCCGAGGCCGCCACCGAGGCCGCCGTCGCGCGGGCGTTCCTCGACCAGTGCATCGAACGCCACCTCAAGGGCGAGCTCGACGTCCAGGGCGCGGCGATGGCGAAGCTGTGGACCACCGAGCGCGTCAACAAGGTGATCGACGACTGCGTGCAGCTCTTCGGCGGCTACGGCTACATGTCCGAGTACCCGATCGCGCGCGCCTGGGCCGACGTCCGGATCTCGCGGATCTTCGGCGGTACCAGCGAGATCATGAAGGAAATCATCTCCCGGTCGCTCTGAAGGGAACCACGCTATGAAGGCAGGTCCGCTCAGCGGCCTGAAGGTGGTCGAACTGGCCGGGCTCGCGCCCGGGCCGTTCGCCACGATGATCCTCTCCGACCTCGGCGCCGACGTGGTCCGCGTCGACCGCGCGACGCCGGGGGAGGACGTGCTCGGCCTGCCGGTTGACCCGCTGGCCCGCGGCCGCCGGACCGTCGGGATCAACACCAAGACACCCGAGGGCGTCGAACTGGTGCTGAAGCTGTGCGACACGGCCGACGTCCTCATCGAGGGCTTCCGTCCCGGCGTCGCCGAACGGATCGGGCTCGGCCCGGACGTCGTGCACGCCCGCAACCCGCGGCTGGTCTACGGCCGGATGACCGGCTGGGGCCAGGACGGCCCGCTCGCCACGGCGGCCGGCCACGACATCAACTACATCGGCATCTCCGGCGCGCTCGAACCGATCGGGCGCGCGGGGGAGCGGCCGGTGCCGCCGCTCAACCTCGTCGGCGACTTCGGCGGCGGCGGGCTGCTGCTGGCGATGGGCGTCCTCGCGGCGCTGTACGAGCGGAACACGTCCGGCAAGGGCCAGGTCGTCGACGCGTCCATGGTCGACGGCGCCGCGCTGCTCACCACCAGCCTCCACGGCATGGCGGCGGCCGGGCTCTGGGGTGGCGCCCGCGGCGACAACATGCTCGACGGCGGCGCCCCGTTCTACGACACCTACGAGACGTCGGACGGCAAGTACGTCGCCGTCGGCGCGATCGAGATGCGGTTCTGGGGCGACCTGGTGCAGGTCCTCGGGCTCGACCCGGCGGAACTGCCGCTGCACGTGGACAAGACGCAGTGGCCGAAGCTGCGGGAGATCGTCGCCGAGGCGATCGGCAAGCACACGCGCGACGACCTGGTCGCCCGCGCGGAAGGTACCGACGCCTGCCTGACGCCGGTGCTGTCGCCGCAGGAAGCCGCAGGCCACCCGCACAACGCGGCCCGCGGCACGTTCGTCGAGATCGGTGGCCTGGTCCAGCCGGCCCCGGCGCCGCGCTTCGACCGGACGCCGCCGGAGACGCCGGAAGCCCCGCGCACCAAGGGATCCGACACGGAAGCCGTGCTGGCCGAGCTGGGCGTCACGGACCTTGAGGCACTCCGGGAGGCCGGCGCGATCGCCTAGCCTTTCGCGAGATCGGAGCGGACGACCGAGTAGATGACGTTGTCGCGCCACTGGCCGTCGCGGAAGCCGTAGCCGCGAAGGATTCCTTCGCGGGTGAAGCCGGCCTTCTCGAGGGCCCGTTGCTCGGCGCGGTTGTCGACCTCGGTCGTCGCTTCGACGCGGTTGAGCTGCGTGTGCGCGAAGAGGTATTCGACGAGCAGGCGCTGGGCCTCGGTGCCGTGGCCGTGGCCGCGTGCTTCGGGGACCAGCACCAGCCCGATGTTCCAGCAGTACGACGCCGGCCCGGAGCGGCTGCGGTGCCAGGACACCAGGCCCAGCGGGCGCCCGCCGAGCGTGGGTACCAGCATGCCGGTCTCGGGCGTCAGCATCCCGGTCTCCCGCCAGCGCCGGTGCAGGTAGTTCGGGTCGTGCCAGCCGAACCACTGGTGCGCGCCCGCCGCGACCGGGTCGTTGGTCAGCTGCTCCAGCAGGTCGAGATCGGACTCCGCGACCGGCCGGAGCACGACTCTGCTGACGTCGTCGTCCATCCGGCGACCCTATCGGCCGCGCACCCCGATCTGCCGCAACACGTTCCGGTGGTTCGGTGTTGCTCAGCCGAAGCTGCCGTGGCGGCCCGCGCCGTCGCTGAACCGCGCCGCGCCGTCGGCCGCCTCGGTCGCCAGGACACCCGTGTCCATCGCCGCGCCGAACTCCGCGGCCAGTGCGTCCTCCTCCGAGAGGCCCCACTGCGCCAGCGCCGACGCGCGGTCGCCGCGCAGGCAGGCCTGCGGGAACGCGGCCAGCTGCCGCGCCAGCTCCTGCGCCGCCGACACCGCTTCACCCGCGGGGACCAGGCGGTTCGCCAGGCCGATGGCCAAAGCCTCGTCGGCGTCGACCGGGCGGCCGGTCAGGATCAGGTCCATCGCCCGCGACTGGCCGATCAGCCGCGGCAGCCGCACGGTGCCGCCGTCGATCAGCGGGACGCCCCAGCGCCGGCAGAAGACCCCGAACAGGGCGGTGGCGTCGGCGACCCGCAGGTCGCACCACAGCGCCAGCTCGAGCCCGCCCGCGACGGCGTGCCCGTGGACGGCCGCGATCACCGGCTTGCCGAGCGTCATCCGGGTCGGGCCCATCGGGCCGTCCCCGTCCGGGTGAGTCCGGTTCATCCGGTCGGTACCGATGGCCTTGAGGTCGGCGCCGGCGCAGAACGCGCCACCCGAGCCGGTCAGCACCGCGACCGCGGCCTCGGGGTCGGCGTCGAACGCGCGGAACGCGTCCGCCAGTCCGGCGGCCGTCGGACCGTCGACGGCGTTGCGGGCGGCCGGCCGGTCGATGGTGATCGTCGTCACTGGGCCGTCCCGCTCGACCAGCACGTTCCGCGACATCGGGGCTCCCTGGGGGTGATCGGCGTGTCTTCCGGGCAGGCCTCTCCTAGAGTAGGGATCCAGCCACTCCCGGACGGGACGGCGAGCCGGGGAGGAAGCACATGTCGAGCGGCGTGAAGAAGATCCTCATCGTGGGGGTGGTCGCGCTCGTGCTCTTCTTCCTGATCACGCAGCCCACCCAGTCCGCCGACTTCGTCCACCGCGTCCTCGGGTGGCTGAAGGACGGCGCCGAGGCGATCGTCACCTTTTTCCGGACGCTTTTTTCCTGATCCTGGGCCAGTCCCGTGAACCGGCGCCGCATTCGGGCGGCTTCGGTGGTGACAGCGCGTGCAAACGGACGGTAAATCACTCAGCGTCACGAATCCCAGAATTCGGGCCGTACGCTCGACCATCCGGGTGGATTGCGACTGAAAACGCGCAGGTCGGCGAATTCGTGCCTGCCGGGGTCTGGCGAAGGGGACCACCCCGGCCCTACGGTGCTCACATTGCGTGATCGGGTAGTTCTCCGTACCCCTCGGGACCCCCGGTACGCAGGCAGTTTCCACTCAGCAAGGTGCACTTGGTGCTTGCGGCGAAGCCGCGTGGGACAGGTGTCAGGACCTGTCCGTCGGGGACCTATGAGGAGGCAGGGATGACCGGAGATCCCGGAGTGGACGCGTTGATCCGGCAGTGGGCCGCCGAGCGCGAGCAGACCCCCGAGGAGCAGGAGGTCGACCGCATCGCTTCCGCGTGGCTGGCCGACGCTCCCCCGCAGGCGCCGGGCATTCCCGGCCAGCGCGCCCGGACGGGCTCCGCCCGCTGGGCCCAGGTCGAAGCGGCCGACCCCGGTTACCTCGACGCGATGCGCCGCAGGCTGCCGGAAGTGCCCGAAGAACTCCTCACCGCCGCCGCGGGCTGGTGGCAGATGGTCGGCGGCGTCGCCGAGGCCGAGGAGTGGTGGGACGCCGGCATCAGCCCGCTCGACCAGCGGGCCCTCGACTACCGCGCGGCGGGACTCTCGCCGTCGGACCTCAGCCGCCGTCTCGGCCCGATGACCGTCCTTCAGCACCTTCGCCGCGGCAGCGCCCCGGCCTGGTGCGTGGCGCGGCTCGCGCGCCAGCAGAAGTCCGCCTGACGGGACGGGCTTCACACGGCCGGGTGAACCGGTGTGGTGAGACGATCTCGGCGACCCGCGTAACGCTAACCTGCGCGGGCTCGTTGACCCTTCGTCGACAACCATGCTGGAGGACCGGAGTTTCGTGCGCACGAGTACCGGAAAGACCGAGGACGACCCGATCGACTCCGTCGACGAGCCCGCCCCCGCCGCCCCGGCAGCGCGCTCCGCGGGCTTCGCGGTGGTCACCCGGCTGATCGTGGTCTTCGTCGTGCTGGCGGTGGCCGGCGGCGGCGTCTGGCTCGTCACCCGCGCTTCGACACCGGAGGCGAGCCCGACCACCACCGAGATCCCCGCCCTGCAGGTCAAGGCGGCCGACGTCCGCCCGGGGTCGGTCGCCCCCGCGGGCGGCGCCGTCGCGGGTGGCGCCGACCAGCAGACCGCTCCGCAGCAGGCCCAGACCCGCAGCACCACCGGCCCGGCGACGCTCGCGCAGTGGGCGAGCCAGGTCGCCGGGGCCAGCGGCGTCCCGGCGCGGGCCCTGGCGGCGTACGGCAACGCCGAGCTGGCGATGCGCGCGAGCCAGCCGAACTGCAAGATCTCCTGGGCGACGCTCGCCGGCATCGGCCGCATCGAGTCGAACCACGGCCAGTACGCCGGCGCCGTCCTCGGCGCGGACGGCCGTCCGTCGAAGCCGATCATCGGCGTCCCGCTCGACGGCTCGTCCGGCGTCCAGGCCATCGGCGACACCGACGGCGGCCGCTACGACGGGGACGCGAGTGTCGACCGCGCGGTCGGGCCGATGCAGTTCATTCCCGGCACGTGGCGCAAGTGGGCCTCCGACGGCAACGGCGACGGCCTCGGCGACCCGCAGCAGATCGACGACGCCGCCCTGGCCGCGGCCCGCTACCTGTGCGCGGGCGGCCGTGACATGCAGAGCCCGTCGGGCTGGTGGGCGGGCATCCTGTCCTACAACAACTCGACCGAGTACGCGCAGAAGGTGTTCGGCCTGGCCGACGGGTACGCCAAGGCCGCCCAGACGGTGCGCAAGCAAGGCTGAGCCCACCGGCCGGTAAAGAGCCGCCGACCTGGGCTGAGAGCCCGGCCACGCCCGGCGCGGTCGGCCGTGATCCCTCAGCCGCCCAGTGCTAGCTTGGGGCTCGTGCCAGCATCCCCTCCGCCGGCGGGGTCCCCCTGGGGCCGCCGGATCGCGATCGTCGCGACGTGCCTGGTGAGCCTGCTGATCTGCTGCGGACTCGCCTGGTGGCAGTGGGACCGGTTCACCTCGGCGAACGGCACCTTCCAGAACCTCGGTTACGTCCTGCAGTGGCCGTTGTTCGGGCTGTTCCCGGCCTTCATGTTCTGGCGGATCCGGCGGCTGCGGGAGAAGGCCGAGGCCGAACCCGCCCCGGAACCCGCTCCCGTCGCCGCCGTGCCCGCCCCTCGTCCCGCCGTGGAAACACCGCAAACCGACGAGGACGAGGAGCTGGCCGCCTACAACCGTTACCTGCGCGAGCTGAACGCCCGCGACCAGCAGGCCGCAGAGTGAGGCCGCAAAGTGAGGACGTCCCGATGACCACCCGCACCGACGGCGCCGCGCAGACCGCGGTCCCGCTCACCGGCCCCCTGGTCCGGTTCCGCACCGCCGCCTACGTCACCGGCGTCGGCCTGCTCGGCCTGTGCTTCGTGATGGTGCTGCGCTACGGCTTCGGCAACCCGACGCCGTCCGCGGTGTACTCGCCGATCCACGGCGTGCTCTACATGATCTACCTGGTGCTGACGATCGACCTGGCCATCAAGGCCCGCTGGTCGATCAAGGGCACCGTGCTGGTGCTGCTGGCCGGCTGCGTCCCGTTCGTCTCGTTCCTCGTCGAGCGCCGGGTGACGCACCGGGTCAAGGCCGGCCGGAAGCTGTAACCCGCCGGAAGGTCAGCGCCACCAGGACCGTGCCCGTGGCCACCGCCGCGGCCGTGGCGAACGCCGCGGTCATGCCGTCGACGGTGAGCTGCGCCCCGGTCACCCCGGACGCCGCCGCCGAGCGGGTGGCCGTGCCGAACACCGTGATCAGGATGCCGAGCCCGAGCGTGCTGCCGACCTGCTGCATCGTCTGCAGCACGCCGCCCGCGGCCCCGGCGTCCTCGGCGGGCACGGTGGCCATGACGATCACGTTGAGCGGCGCGAACCCCAGCCCGCCGCCGAGGCCCATCAGCAGCAGCGGCCCGAGCAGGGCCGGGAAGTACGCGCTTTCCGTGGTGAGCAGCCCCAGCCAGCCGGCCCCGGCGACCATCAGCACCGCTCCGGTGACGGCGAGGGGCTTCGGGCCGTAGCGGGGGAGCAGCCGCGGCACGAGCCGGCTCATCGTGAAGATCAGCGCCGCCATCGGCAGGAACGCGAACCCGGTGGCCAGCGCGGCGAAGTGCCGGATGTCCTGCATGAACTGGGTGAGGAAGAAGAACATCGACATCATGGCCATCGGCCCGAGGAAGAAGTTGACGTAGGCCGCGCTGCGGTTGCGGTCGGCGAACAGCCGGAGCGGGACGAGTGGCATCGCCGTGGCGGCTTCGATGGCGACGAACGCGGCCAGCAGGAGCAGTCCGCCGGCGAGCGAGCCGAGCGTCACCGGGTCGCCCCAGCCGTCGGACGCGGCGTGGGTGAAGGCGAACACGAGCGCGCCGACGCCGAGGGTGCCGGTGATCGCGCCGGGCAGGTCGAGGTGGGCGGGCCGGCGCGGCGGCTCCGGCACGAACCGCGGCGCGAGCAGCACGATCGCCAGGCCGAACGGCACGTTGATGAACAGCGCCGCGCGCCAGGAGATCCACTCGGTGAGCAGGCCGCCGACGATCAAGCCGATGGCGAACCCGCCGCTGGACATCGCGGAGAACAGCGCCAGGGCCCGCACCCGGGCCTTGGCCTCGGTGAACGTCGTCGCGACCAGCGCGAGGGTGCTGGGGCCGGCCATCGCGGCGCCGACACCCTGCAGGACCCGGGCCGCGATGAGCAGCTCGGCCGTCCCGGCCAGGCCGCCGGCGAGCGAGGCGAGGGTGAACACGGCGGTGCCGGCGACGAACATCCGGCGCCGGCCGAACAGGTCGCCCGCGCGGCCGCCGAGCAGCAGCAGGCCGCCGAAGACCAGGCTGTAGGCGGTCATCACCCAGGACAGGCCGGTGGCGGAGAACCCCAGGTCGGACTGGATGCGCGGGAGCGCGACGTTCATCACCGTCGCGTCGAGGACGAGCATGAGCTGGCAGGTGAGGATGATCGCCAGGACCAGCCCGCCGCGGCGGGCCGGGGCAGGCTCCACCGCGGGATGGATCGTTTGCTGGGACAAGAGATACTCCCCCAAAGGAGCACGAAGGTAAGCGGAGAGTCTCTCCACTTGGTACGACGCGATAATATGGAGACTGTCTCCGGATGCGCAAGTGAATTCGGAGAATCTCTCCGGTTAAGGGCGAGGAGGCCGGGATGCCGAGGGACGACGCGGAGCGCCCGATGCGCGCGGACGCGCGGCGCAACTACGAGCGCATCGTGGCGACGGCCAAGGTGCTGTTCGCCGAGCACGGCGCCGACGTCCCGCTGGACGACATCGCGAAGACGGCCGGGGTCGGCGCGGGCACGTTGTACCGGCACTTCCCGACGCGGGAGCAGCTGATCGAGACCGTCTACCGGGACGAGATTAGCCTGCTGGCCGACCGGGCGCTCGTGCTGCACGACGAGCTGGCGCCGTGGGAGGCACTGGAAGCGTGGCTGGGGGAGCAGGTCACCTGGGTCGTCGAGCGGCACAAGCTGGCCGCGATCCTCAAGGAGTCCATCGACTCCGGGTCCGAGACGTTCCAGTACTGCCAGAAACGGCTGCGCGGGGCGACGGGGACGCTGGTCGAGGCCGCGCAGGCCGCCGGTCTCGTCCGCGCCGACGTCACCGGCGCCGACGTCCTGCGGCTGGGCCACGGCGCCGGCATGGCCGTGCGCAACTGCAGCCCGGAAGAGGGAAAGCTGGTGCTGAGGGTGATCCTGGACGGCCTGCGCGCGTGACGCAGGCCGTCCGGTGGTTTCTTCTGGGGGGCTAGCTGCCGATGCCCGTGAGGGACCGGACCTCCATCTCGGCGTGCTTCTCCGCGTCCGCCTTCGGCTTGCCGACGAGCGTGCCGACGAACCCGCAGAGGAACGAGAACGGGATCGAGATCAGGCCCGGGTTCTTCAGCGGGAACCAGGCGAAGTCGACCCCCTTGATGATCGAGTCGGACGCGCCCGACATCACCGGCGAGAAGACCACCAGCAGCAGGCACGCGATCAGACCGCCGTAGATGCCCCACAGCGTGCCGGTCGTGTTGAACCGCTTCCAGAACAGCGAGTACAGCAGCGTCGACAGGTTCGCCGATGCGGCGACGGCGAAGGCCAGCGCCACCAGGAACGCGATGTTCTGCCCGTTGGCCAGCACGCCGCCGACGATGGCCAGCGCGCCGACCACGATCGCGGTCAGCCGGGCCACCCGGACCTCGTCGGCCGGTTCGGCTTTGCCGCGCTTGAAGATGTTCGCGTAGACGTCGTGGGCGAACGAGGCCGACGCGGTGATCGTCAGCCCGGCCACCACGGCCAGGATCGTCGCGAACGCCACCGCGGCGATGACGCCGAGCAGCAGTGTCCCGCCGACGTGCAGGGCCAGCAGCGGCGCCGCGGAGTTCTCGCCGCCCGGGGCGCCCTTGATCTCGTCCGCGCCGACCAGCGCGGCCGCGCCGAAGCCGATCACCAGCGTGCAGAGGTAGAACAGGAACATGCACGCCGTCGCCCAGACGACGCTTCGCCGCGCTTCACGCGAGTTCGGCACCGTGTAGAACCGCATCAGCACGTGCGGCAGGGCCGCCGCGCCGAGCACCAGGGCCAGCGCCAGCGACACGAAGTCGAGCTTCGTGGTGCCGTTCTTGCCGTAGGAGCCGCCCGGCTCGAGGAGCTTCTCGCCGAGCGGGCTGTTCTCGGCCGCCGAGGACAGCAGGTTCGAGAACCCGAAGCCGAACTTGCCGAACAGGAACACCGTCAGCAGCACGCCGCACATCAGCAGGATCGTCGCCTTGATGATCTGCACCCACGTGGTGCCCTTCATCCCGCCGACCAGCACGTACAGCACCATGACCAGGCCGACGACGCCGATCACCAGCGCTTGGCCGAGCTTGGAGTGCACGTTGAGCAGCAGCGCCACCAGGCCGCCGGCGCCCGCCATCTGCGCCAGCATGTAGAAGAACGAGATGACCAGGGTCGACGTCGCCGCCGCGGCGCGGACCGGACGCTGCTTCATCCGGAAGCTCAGGACGTCGCCCATCGTGAACCGGCCGGTGTTGCGCAGCAGCTCGGCGATCAGCAGCAGGTCCACCAGCCACGCGACGAGGAACCCGATCGAGTAGAGGAAGCCGTCGTAGCCGTGGATCGCGATGGCGCCGGCGATGCCGAGGAACGACGCCGCCGACAGGAAGTCGCCCGACAGCGCGATGCCGTTCTGGCGGCCGGTGAACGCGCTGCCCGCGGCGTAGTAGTCCGACGTCGAGGAGTTCCGGGAGCTGGCCCGGTAGACGACGTACAGGGTGATCGCCACGAACAGGGCGAACACGGCGGTGTTGACGATCGGGTCGCTGGCGGGGGTGCCCGCGGCGAGCGCGACCGGTGCGGCCGGTGCCGTCGGTGCCGTCATCGGGGCGTCCCTTCGGTCAGGCCCTCGCGGGCCCGGAGCTCGGCCACGCGCGGGTCGAGGTGGCGGCGGGCGTAGCGCAGGTAGAGCCAGGTGACCAGCGCGGTGCTGGCGAACTGGCCGACGCCGAGCAGGATGCCGACGTTGACCTGGCCGAACACCTTGGTGCTCATGAAGTCGTGCGCGTAGGCGGCCAGCAGCACGTAGGTCATGTACCAGGCGAAGAAGGCGAGGCTCATCGGGAAGACGAACGCCCGGAACCGGCGGCGCAGCGCGGTGAACTCGCGCCCGGCCTGGATCGCGGGGTAGTCGGGCCCCGAGCGGGGCGGGGTCTGGCGGTGGGCGCCCGGCGGGCGGTCCCCGGTGAACAGGGCCGGCATCTGGCCGGTCTCCTCCAGGGCGTTGCCCGTCACGGGGCGCGCGACGTCGTACATGGGTTGCCTCCGGCAGAAAGCCTTCCGTGGCGGCGGGGCACCGGGGCGCCTGCGGGGCAGGGCGCCGGGCCGCCCTTGCGGACTGCGAGGCGCACATCGTAACTAGGCCGTCTGGCGGTACGGAAAGGCGGCCGCGCGTTTGCGAACCCCCGGGGCGCGGTATTCGTTTTCCTGTCGAAAGTGTCGAAAGCGCAGCTGCGACATGTTCATCGGCGGATCACCCGTAATGATGAAAAGAATTGTGACGGGGTGCTGTCGTCATTGGTGTTCACTGCGGCGAACGGGGTATTACGGCGAGGCTCGGGTAGTCGTCTGTCACCCAGAGTGCCCGAAGGGGCCGGTGATCGCCTCGGAGAGGGTCGCTCAGCAGCGGGCGTGGCGTCGAAGATCCACAGGTCAGTGCGCGGTCTCGAAAGGAATCACCAGGTCGGGCGACGGTCGGCCGGAACGCCACAACATCGGGCACATCTTGACACTTGACCAACCCGATGGGGGTACTGAGTGTAGATCGTCCGAGGGACTTGGCTGGGCCGCATGGGCTAATCGGGTGACGGCCGGACGGTCGTGGCCGGCGCGTCCGGTAACCGGAATTCCCTCTTCCGCCCCCGACCGTGCAGAATGAGTCCGCCCACTACCGGGCCGGAATCTACTTTTCGCAGGTCAGCGCACGAATCGGCAACAAAATTGACCGGCCTGGCCGCGGGGGTACGATTCTTTGGCCCAGCTGACCGCAGCGATCCGATTGGCACCGATCAAGTTGATCTCGACGACCGTGCAGACCGCAAATTGCGCCGTGCACGTGCAGAGTCCCGGGCACGGGACGCCGGGACGGTGCCTGCTGCGCGCGGCCGGAGGGGCAGCCGGGGACGTGCGAGGGGGCCCGGGCAGCGGCGGGGCGGCGGCGGCACGACCGCCCGCCGGAACGCCGCGAGCCGGGACGCCGTGCGGCCGACGCGGATCCATGACGCCGGACAGGGAGTCACTCACGTGACCGTTGCAGGAGAAGGTCAGGTGCCCGTCGGGGAACTGCTCGGCCGAGCACCCCGGCGGTCGAAGGGGAAGGCCGTCTGGCAGGCGCTGGTGCGCTGGCGCGACTGGAGCCTCCCCGTCAAGCTTTCGGCCGTCACCGTGGTGCCCATCGCGCTCGCGATGGTGCTCGGCATCACCACGATCGCCGGCCAGGTCGGCCGCTCGGACGACTACCAGCGGCTCGACCGGCTGGTCGCGCTCGGCGGCCAGGTCCGCGCGCTCACCGGCGCGCTGCAGCAGGAGCGCACGGTCACCGCGGCGATGCTGGCCGAGGGCACCGTCGGCGGCACGCCCGAGCTGGCGGCGGCCCGCAAGGCGGCCGACGCCGCGGTCGTCCCGTTCACCGACGCGCAGGCCCGCGCGTCGGCCATCGAGCCCGGCGTGGCCGGGGCCGCGGGCGCGGCCACCGCGCAGGTCAACAACCTCGGCTTCCTCCGCCGCCAGGTCGACGGCGGCCAGCTCGACCCGGGCCAGGCCGTCACCGCCTACTCCGGCGTCACCAGCGCGCTGATCGGCCTCGACACCGCGGCCACCGCGGGCGCCGGCGACGGCACCCTCGGCGGCACGCCCGCCGGGCTGCACGAGCTGCTCGTCGCCGGCGAGCAGGTGTCGCTGAGCCAGGCGATGGTGTCCTACGGCATCAACCGCGGCGCGCTGTCGCCGAGCGAGCTGGCCACGCTGCGCGCCGCCGAGCTGCGGCTGGCCGACCGGCTCGTCGACTTCCGGTCCGCGGCGGGCGACTCGCTGCAGCGCGACTTCGCCGCGATCGCCGAGGGGGCGCAGGCGCAGAGCCGCGCCCGGATGGTCGAATCCGTGCTCGGCACGCAGCCCGACGCCGCGCGCGACGCCTTCCGGTCCCTGTCCGCGACCGACTGGAACGCCGCGTCCACGGCGATGCGGACGCAGATCGCCCAGGTCGCCGACCGGCTCGGCGCGACGGCGTCGGACACGTCGTCGCGGCTGGTCGAGGAGTCCAGCAGCGGGGCCGGCCTGCTCGCGGTGCTGCTGTTCGCCGCCATGGTGCTCGCCGTCGCGGTCGTCTTCCTCATCACCCGCCAGCTGCTGCGCTCGCTGAAGGTGCTGCGGCGCAGCGCTCTCGACGTCGCCGAGACCGCGCTGCCGGAGGCCGTCCGCAACATCCAGGAAGGCCGCGCGCAGGGCACCGACGTCACGCCGGTGCCGGTGCGCACCGACGACGAGGTCGGCGAAGTGGCCCGCGCCTTCGACAAGGTGCACCACCAGGCGCTGCGCCTGGCGACCGAGCAGGCCGCGATGCGTACCGGTTACGGCAGCGTGTTCGTCAACCTGTCGCGGCGCAGCCAGAGCCTGGTGCAGCGGCAGCTGCAGCTGATCGAGCAGCTCGAGCGCGACGAGGAGGACGCCGACCAGCTCGCCACGCTGTTCCAGCTCGACCACCTCGCCACCCGCATGCGGCGCAACAACGAGAACCTGATGGTCCTCTCCGGCGCCGAGCCGGGCCGCCGCTCCGGCAAGCCGGTCGGCACCACCGACATGCTCCGCGCCGCGGTGTCGGAGATCGAGCAGTACCAGCGGGTCCAGGTGCAGCCGCCGCCCCCGGCGCGGATCGTCGGGTACGCCGCGAGCGACCTGATGCGCCTGGTCGCCGAGCTGCTGGACAACGCGACCGCGTTCTCCGCGCCGGAGACGTCGGTGACGGTGGCGTCGCGGCTGGCCGAGGACGGCTCGCTCAACATCGACATCCTCGACAAGGGCATCGGCATGAACGAGGCCGAGGTCACCGAGGCGAACACCCGGCTGACCGAGGCCGGGTCGGTCGACCTGGCGACGTCGCGCCGGATGGGCCTGTTCGTGGTCGGCCGGCTGGCCAGCCGGCACCGGATCGGCGTCTCGCTGCACGGCGGCAAGGACATCGTCGGCGTCCGGGCCACCGTCGTGGTCCCGGCGGAGCTGGTGATGCCGGCGACCGACGGCCCGCTGACCGGCCCGATCGGCACGCTGCAGCAGTCGCCGCTGAGCCCGCCCGCCGGCTCGCAGCTGCCGCGCCGCCAGGTCAACGGCAACTCCCGCCCGCAGCCGGTGGTCCCACAGCAGCCGCCGATGGGGGAGGAGCGGTGGCCGTCGGCGAGCGACCTCGCCGGGCTGGCCAACGGCCACGGCCCCCAGGCCGAGCGGCCGCCGTCGGACCTGGAGATCTCCGGGACGGACCTGTTCGCCCCGATCCCGAAGGACGACCCGGCCCCGCCGCCGCGCCCGACCCTGCCGCCGGTGCCCGCGGTGCTGCCGGTGCCGCAGCCGCCGCGCCACGACGACCTGCCCTCGGGCAAGGACCTGTTCTCCGCCAACGAAACCACGCTCAGCGACTGGTGGCGGCACGCGACCGGAAAGCCGGCGCCCGCGGCGAAGCCGGCCCCGGCGCCGGACCGCTCCGAGACGACGCCGATCTTCGACGAGATGCTGTCGGCGTGGTTCCGCGAGGACAAGCCCGCCGAGAAACCGGCCGCCGACAAGGCGCCGGCTCCCGCGGTCGCCGAAGAGGAATCAGCCGCCGAAGAAGCGGTGCCCGAAGAGGAGCCGGCCGCCGAGCCGGAGGGCCGCAGCTGGGACTTCGCGAGCGACGAAGAGTTCCGCACGGTCCAGGCGGTCACGAAGGCCGAGCCGACGGCCTTCACCGACGCGGGCCTCCCGCGCCGCCGCCGCGGCGAGCAGCTGATGCCGGGCAGCGCCACCTCGAGCCCGCCGGCCCTGTCGCCGGCCCCGGCCCGCTCGGACCTCCCGGTCCGCGACCCGGCAGACGTCCGTGGCCGCTTGAGCAGCTTCCAGCAGGGCGTGACCCGAGGCCGTGAAGAGGCCCGCCAGGCCGCGGCCGCGAGTGCGGGTTCGCCGCAGGAGCCGGACAACGCCCAGGCAGAGCAGCCGAGCAAGCAGCAGGCCGACCAGGAGCCGGGTGACCGGCGCGCGGCCGGGCAGCAGGAGTCCGGCGAGCAGCAGCCGAACGGCCGGCCCGGGACGCAGCTGCCGGGCCGACGGTCCGCCGCGCAGCACCCCGAGCGCCGGCCGGCGGCGTTCCAGCAGCCCGGCGAGCAGCCGGAGTCCCAGGAGTTCGAGGGACAGCAGGCAGCCGGACAGCAGCCGTCCGCGGGGGAGTATCCCGAGGGCCGGCCGGCGCAGCAGTTCGGTGGGCGGCAACCGGCCCAGCCGGGGGCGTTCCAGCAGCCCTTCCCGGAGGGGCAGCCCTCCCACGGGCAGGAGGCGGCCCGACACTCCGGCGGCAGGCCGCCGGCGCCGCAGCGGGCGGCGTTCCAGCCGCCCGAAGGGCAGCCCCGGGAGCAGTACCCCCGCGAGCAGCAACCCGGCGACCAGCGCCAGGGCCAGCCTTCGGGGTACCACCAGCCCGTCAGGCAGCAGCCCAACGGCGGCCAGCCCAACGGGCAGCCCGCGGCGTTCCGACCCGGCGAGCAGCAGCCCAACGGCGGCCAGCCCAACGGGCAGCCCGCAGCGTTCCGGCCCGGTGAGCAGCAGCCCAACGGGCAGCCTCCGGCGTTCCGACCCGGCGAGCAGCAGCTCAACGGGCAGCCTCCGGCGTTCCAGCCTGGCGAGCAGCAGCCCGACGGGCAGCTCGCGGCGTTCCGGCCCGGTGAGCAGCAGCCCAACGGCCAGCCCGCGGCGTTCCAGCCCGGCGAGCAGCAACCCCGGCAGGCGCCGTACCAGCCGGGGGCCTTCCCGCCGCCCGGTCCGGGGCAGTTCTCCCTGCCGCGGCAGTTCGGCGGGCAACCGCCGCAGGGCCGGCCGCCCGGCTTCCAGGAGCCGGGACGGCACCCGGTCCCGCCCGCGGCCTACCGGCAGCCGGGAGAGCCGGGCCGCCAGCGCCCAGGAGAGCTGCAGCCCGGCCAGCACCCGGGGGCGCAGCAGCAAGAACTGCCGCAGCAGGGCGGGCGCCCGGCTGCCCCGCCCCCGGCGCTGCCGAGCAGGCAGTCCGGCCCAGCCGGAGAGCCGGCCGACCACCAGGAGGTGCCCCCGGCGCTCCGCCGGGAGGAAACCGCCCTGGAGGCGACCGCGGAGTGGACCTTCGGGCCGGACGAGGGCTGGCGGGCCGTGCAAGCGGTGTCCCAGTCGGCGCCCGCGACGTTCACTTCGGCAGGATTGCCCCGGCGCCGTCGCGGGGAGCAGCTGCTCCCGGGCAGCGCCGCACCACCCGCCGGGGCCACGGCTCCCCGGCCACAACGCGACGCACACGACGTACGCGGTCGCCTGCGCAGTTTCCAGCAGGGCATCGAGCGTGGACGCCACCGCAACGCTCGGGCGACCGAGAAGAACCACGAGACACTGGAGGGTGAATGACCTCGCCGAGTAGCGCTCAGCCGACGCAGAATCAGTTCGGCTGGCTGGTCAACGACTTCGCCGAGCGAGTACCCGGCGTGGCGCACGCGGTGGTCGTCTCGGCGGACGGCCTGCTGCTGTCCGCGTCGAACCGGCTCCCGCTCGATCGGGCCGACCAGCTCGCCGCGGTCGCGTCGGGACTGGTCAGCCTCACGCAGGGCGCCGCGCGCTGCTTCGAGGCGGGCGCGGTGAACGAGACGGTGGTCGAGATGGAGCTGGGGATCATGGTGCTGATGTCGATCAGCGACGGATCCTGCCTGGCCGTGCTCGCCGCCCCCAACTGCGACATCGGTCAGGTCGCTTACGAGATGACGATGCTCGTCGATCGGGTGGGCCAGATCCTGACCCCGGAGCTGCGCGCCCAGCTCCAGGGTTCGGGTGGGTCGCTGATCGGCGAACCGGTGGGATGATGGCGCGATGAGCACGGGGCCCGGATCTTTTGGCGAACCCCCGGAGGCGGACGCCTCCGGTCAGGGGGGCGACGGCACGTTCGCCGACGTCTTCAACGGGTTCACCCTGGATTCCGGCCGTGCCCGCCGGAAGCGCAAGAAGAGCAAGGAGTCCCCGCCACCCCCGGCCGCGGGTGCCCACGCGGCCGCGGAACCGCCGGCGCCACCAGCGCCGTCGGCCGACCCAGGAGAACGTGTGACCTCTCTAGTCTCTCCACCCGGCAGTACCGACGGGGACAGTCCCAGGCCAGGCGGGCTGTTCGACCCGGGCCCGCCCAGCGGCGAGTTCGTCATGCCCCGGGTGTTCGAGCAGCCATCGGCCCCCGAGGACCAGACCTCGATCGTGCGGCCCTACGCTCTCACCGGCGGCCGCACCCGTGCGAATTACGCGCTGGAGCTGGAGACACTCGTCTCCACGAAGGACTACGCTGCCACCGGTGGCCTCCCCGAAGTGGCCGCGGAGCAGATCGAGTGCATCTCGATCATGGAAGAGTGCCGGACACCCCGTTCGGTCGCCGAGATCGTTTCGGCGTTGCGCGTACCGCTGGGGGTGGCCCGGGTGCTGATCAGCGACGCGGCGGACGCGGGGCTGGTCACGGTGCACAAGACGATAACGGGCAATGACGGCGCCGAGGCACATCTGGTGTTGATGGAAAGGGTTTTGAGTGGACTCCGTCGGCTTTAAGGCACCGCGGGACACCGCGCCCCCGACCATGACATCCGCCAAGATCGTGGTGGCGGGCGGCTTCGGCGCGGGGAAGACGACGTTCGTCGGGTCGGTGTCGGAGATCGTGCCCCTCACCACCGAGGCGATGATGACCGACGCCAGCGTCGGGGTCGACAACCTCGACCAGACGCCGAACAAGTCGACGACGACCGTCGCGATGGACTTCGGCCGGGTGTCGCTGGACGCGGACCTGATCCTCTACCTGTTCGGCACGCCCGGGCAGCAGCGGTTCTGGTTCATGTGGGACGACCTGGTCCGCGGCGCCATCGGCGCGGTGGTCCTGGCCGACACGCGCCGGCTGGCCGACTCGTTCGCGCCGATCGACTTCTTCGAGGACCGGGGTCTGCCGTACATCGTCGGCGTCAACACGTTCGACGGCGTGCTGGAGCACGACATCAACGACGTCCGCGAGGCACTGTCGATCGACCCGAACATCCCGATCGTCCGCTGCGACGCCCGGGACCGCGAGTCGACCAAGCAGACGCTGATCACGCTGGTCGAGTACGCGATGCGGCAGTGGATCGCGCTGCGGGCGGCCAACGCGCGCTGACGCCGTCAGGGCCCGGGGCGTGCCCCGGGCCCGGCAGCGCAGCAGCACGGCTCGTGCGCGTTTCGGCAAGCACGAGGCCGTGTCGAGCCGTGCCCTCGATACGACCGAAACTTCAGTATTCGTCGTGGCGGCGCCACCAGGAGCTGGGCGCGTCGTCGCCGTGGCTGTCCTCTTCCCACACCTCCTGGCGCCCCAGCGGGGTGATGTCGAGGTAGCGGTGCGACGCCAGGAACATCTCGCCGCCGCGCCCGGTCGTGAAGTACGTCCGGAAGACCTCGTCGCCCTCGCGCCGGAACACGCTGACGCCGAAGCCGCCGCCGACCCCGCAGTCCTCGGTGAAGCCGGTGCCGTGCGCGGACACCCACGGCACGTCCCAGCCCATGCGCGTCCGGTACCGCTCGATCTCGGGCAGGGTCGCGGGCGCGACGATCTTGAGCGTGACGTCCCGCGCGTGCAGGTGCGCCAGGTGCGGCAGGTTGTCGACGAGCAGCGAACAGCCCGGGCAGCCCGCCTCGTCACCCGGGTGCAGCATGAAGTGGTAGACGATCAGCTGGCGGCGGCCGTCGAACAGGTCGAGCAGGCTGACCTTGCCGTCCACGCTGTCGAACGGGTAGCCCGCGTCGAAGCGGACCATCGGGAGCCGCCGTCGCTCGGCGGCGAGGCGGTCGGCCGCCTTCATGTGCTCCTTCTCCTTGACCAGCAGCGCGTCGCGCGCGGCCTGCCATTCCTCCGGGGAGACGATCGCGGTCATCGGGTGTCCTCTCGTCGGGTGGGGAGGGAGCCGGCCAGGTCGTCGAAGCTCGAGGTCCAGCCGTCGTGGTGGCCGTCGCGCTCGGCGGTGGTCGGGAAGCCGGCCTGGGTGAAGGTCATCTCGGTCTTGCCGCCGAGGTCGGCGAAGCCGATCGTCACGACGGTCTCGGTGCCGCGGTCGCCGTCGGCGTCCCAGGCGAAGGTGAACACGAGCCGTTCGGGTGCGGTGATCTCGCGGTAGACGCCGTGCATCCAGTGCTCCTCGCCTTCGGGGGAGCGGATGCACGCCCGCCAAAGGCCGCCTTCGCGGGTGTCGAGGGTGACCGCGCAGCCGGTGAACCCGCTCGGGCCCAGCCAGCTCGCCAGGTGGTCCGGGTCGGTCCACGCGGTGAACACGAGTTCGCGGGGCGCGTCGAAGACGCGGGTGATGGTCAGTGCGGAGTCAGGCATCTTCGGCTCCTCGCCGCAGTTCCCGCAGGTGCTCGTCGAGGCGGTCGAAGCCGCCCTCCCAGAACCGGCGGTAGGCCGCGACCCAGTCCGCGACGTCTTCCAGCGGTTTCGCCTCCAGCCGGCAGGGCCGCCACTGGCGGGTGCGGCCGCGGGTGATCAGCCCGGCCTGCTCCAGCACCTTCAGGTGCCGGGAAACCGCGGGCAGGCTCATCGGCAGCGGCCCGGCGAGCTCGTTGACGGTCGCCTCGCCGGCCGAAAGCCGGGCGAGGATGGCGCGCCGTGTCGGGTCGGCCAGCGCCGACAACGTGCGGCTCAAGTGATCTGTGACAGCAGTCATTTCAACACCTTGTTAATTAACGGACTGGTTAAACATAGCTGCCAGCTGGGTGTTGTCAAGGTTCTCCGGCCGTGCGGTGAGATCCGCGTCACCGGTCGTCCGGTTTCCAATAGTAGGAAGTCCTAGTATTTTGAAGGAATGAGCAGTGAGCTGTACCGCCCCGTGCACCCCGTCCGGTTCGTCACGGCGTCGAGCCTGTTCGACGGCCACGACGCGTCGATCAACATCATGCGGCGGATCCTGCAGTCGCAGGGTGCGGAGGTCGTGCACCTCGGCCACAACCGGTCGGTCGACGAGGTGGCCACCGCGGCCATCGCCGAGGACGTCCAGGGTGTGGCCATCTCGGCCTACCAGGGCGGCCACGTCGAGTACTTCTCCTACCTGGTCGAGCTGCTGCGCGAGCGCGGCGCCGGCCACATCAAGGTCTTCGGCGGCGGGGGCGGGGTGATCGTGCGCGAGGAGATCGACCTGCTGCACTCGCGCGGCGTCACCCGGATCTTCTCGCCCGAGGACGGCTACGAGATGGGCCTGCCGGGCATGATCAACATGATGATCAAGGCCTGCGACGTCGACCTCGCGGCCGAGGGCCCGGCGCTGGACAAGGTGCTCTCCGGCGACGTCCCGGCGCTGGCGCGGGTGATCACCCAGCTGCAGGCGGAACGGCTGTCCGCAGACCTGCTGAGCGGGATCACCGAAGCCGCGGGCCGGCGGGAGGTGCCGGTGCTCGGCATCACCGGCACCGGCGGCTCGGGCAAGTCGTCGCTCACCGACGAGCTGATCCGGCGCTTCCGCCTGGACCAGGAGGACAAGCTGCGGATCGCGGTGCTCGCGGTCGACCCGTCCCGGCGCAAGGGCGGCGGCGCGCTGCTCGGCGACCGCATCCGGATGAACTGCCTGGACGGCTCTCCGGTGTACTTCCGCTCGCTGGCCACCCGGACGACGTCCGGCGAGATCCCGGCCGGCCTGAGCGAGTCCATCCTGGCCTGCAAGGCCGCCGGCTTCGACCTGGTGATCGTCGAGACGCCGGGCATCGGCCAGGGTGACGCCGGCATCGTCGACTTCGTGGACCAGTCGCTGTACGTGATGACGCCGGAGTTCGGCGCCGCGTCGCAGCTGGAGAAGATCGACATGCTCGACTTCGCCGACGTCGTCGCGATCAACAAGTTCGAGCGCCGCGGCGCCGAGGACGCCCGCCGCGACGTCGCGCGTCAGCTGGTGCGCAACCGCGAGGCGTTCGAGTCCGGCCCCGACGACATGCCGGTGTACGGCACGAGCGCGGCGAAGTTCAACGACGACGGCGTCACCGCGCTGTACCAGCAGCTGCGGGGCCTGCTCGCCGAGCGCGGCCTGACCGTGTCGGCCGGGACGCTGCCGCACGTCGAGGGCAAGGTCTCGACCGACGCGAGCACGGTCATCCCGGGCACCCGCGCGCGGTACCTGGCCGACATCTCCGAAACCGTCCGCGGTTACCACGCGAAGACCGAGCAGCAGGTCGCGGCGATCCGCAAGCAGGAGGCGCTGGCCACCGCCCGCGCCGAGCTGGCCAAGGTGGACGCGGCCACCGACGCGCTGGACGGCCTGCTCGCCACCGCCGAGTCCGATGTGGACGGCGAGTCGACGAAGCTGATCGAGCGGTTCCGCGTGCTGGCCGACGAATACCGCCAGGACGAGCTCGTCGTCAAGATCCGCGACAAGGAGCTGCGCACGCAGCTCTGGCGCGACACGCTGTCCGGCAACCGGATCCCGCGCGTCGCCCTGCCGCGCTACGCCGAGTCCGGCGAGCTGCTGTCGTTCCTGCGCCGCGAGCACCTGCCCGGATACTTCCCTTACACCGCGGGCGTTTTCCCGTTCAAGCGCGACGGTGAGGACCCGGCCCGGATGTTCGCCGGCGAGGGTGACGCGTTCCGCACCAACCGCCGGTTCAAGATGCTCTCGGCCGACTCGGAGGCCAAGCGCCTCTCGACCGCGTTCGACTCGGTGACGCTCTACGGCCACGACCCGCACACCCGCCCCGACATCTACGGCAAGGTCGGCACGTCCGGGGTGTCCATCGCGTCGCTCGAGGACATGAAGGTCCTCTACGACGGCTTCGACCTGACCGCGCCGAACACGTCGGTGTCGATGACGATCAACGGCCCGGCGCCGACGATCCTGGCCTACTTCCTCAACACCGCGATCGACCAGCGCGTCGAGGCGTTCAAGGCCGAGCACGGCCGCGCTCCTTCGGACGAGGAGGCCGCCGAGCTGCGCGAGTGGGCGCTGAAGAACGTGCGCGGCACGGTCCAGGCCGACATCCTCAAGGAGGACCAGGGCCAGAACACCTGCATCTTCTCCACCGAGTTCAGCCTCCGGATGATGGCCGACATCCAGGAGTGGTTCATCGAGCACGGGGTCCGCAACTTCTACTCGGTGTCGATCTCCGGCTACCACATCGCCGAGGCCGGGGCGAACCCGATCTCGCAGCTGGCGTTCACGCTGTCCAACGGTTTCACCTACGTCGAGTCGTACCTGGCGCGTGGCATGGACATCGACGACTTCGCGCCGAACCTGTCGTTCTTCTTCTCCAACGGCATGGACGCGGAGTACTCGGTGCTCGGCCGGGTGGCGCGGCGGATCTGGGCGGTCGCGATGCGCGAGCGCTACGGCGCGAACGAGCGGTCGCAGAAGCTCAAGTACCACGTGCAGACGTCCGGGCGGTCGCTGCACGCGCAGGAGATGAGCTTCAACGACATCCGCACCACGCTGCAGGCGCTGTGCGCGCTCTACGACAACGCGAACTCGTTGCACACCAACGCGTTCGACGAGGCGGTCACCACGCCGTCGGAGGCGTCGGTGCGCCGCGCGATGGCCATCCAGATGATCATCAACAAGGAGTGGGGCCTGTCGAAGAACGAGAACCCGCTGCAGGGTTCATTCGTCATCGACGAGCTGACCGACCTGGTCGAAGAGGCGGTCCTGCTGGAGTTCGACCGGATCTCCGAGCGCGGCGGGGTGCTCGGCGCGATGGAGACCGGCTACCAGCGCGGCAAGATCCAGGACGAGTCGATCCTGTACGAGCGCAAGAAGCACGACGGCTCGCTGCCGATCATCGGCGTCAACACCTTCCGCAACCCGCGCGCGGGCGAGGACGACATCGAGGTCGAGCTGGCCCGCGCGACCGAGGACGAGAAGAAGTCCCAGCTGGACCGGCTTTCGGACTTCCAGCACCGCCACAAGGAAGACGCCCAGGAGGCCCTGAAGGCGCTGCGCGAGGCGGCCACCCGCGGCGGCAACCTGTTCGGCGTCCTGATGGACGCGGCCCGCGTCTGCACGCTGGGCCAGATCACGGAAGCGTTCTTCGAGGTCGGCGGCCAGTACCGCCGCAACGTCTAGCGCGCCACGCGCAGGTACGCCCGGTCGTCGAACGAGTTCGCGGCCGGGCGTTTTCCTTTCGTCTCCGGCGGGTCCAGCATCAGCGGGTCCCGTGCCAGCCGTTGCGCCAGCAGGCGCTCGGCCTCGGCCAGCGTCGGCGCCGGTTCGGGGTAGCCGTCCGTGGTGATGACGACCTCCCGGACGCCGGCGGGTACCGGCACGACCTCGACGAACAGGTCCGGGACGTCCTGGCCGTCCAGCGCGCCGTAGCCGTAGCGCGGGTCCGGCCGGTTGCGCAGCCCGACCAGCGCGCGCAGCAGCTCCTGCACGGCCGCGCGTCCGGGATCCTCCGCCAGGAGCGTGGATTCGGGGACGCCGTCGGCGAGGTGGCGGCGCAGCACCAGAGCGCGGGCCTCGGCCACGGCCCGTTCACCGGACGGGCGCGGCGGCACCGGCGTCCCGTCGAGCAGCACCCGGCCTTCGCCGACGCGCCAGATCTCGCGGCGGCCCAGGTGCAGGACGCAGAACGACACCGCCGAACCCACGCCCGCGTCTCCCACCAGCTCCCGGACCAGTGCCGTCGCGCTGTCGACCGCTTCGCGCGCCGGGCACCCGGCCGCGGTGGCGGCCAGGTGCCCGGCGACGGCTTCGGCGAGCGCGGCTCCGCTCGGGCCCGCGTCCCACGGCTTCTTCGTCGCGCCGTCGGCGACACCGAGCACGTGCTCACCCACGATCAGCCGGTCGGCGCAGGGGTCGTCGCCGGCGCGCGGCACCACCGTCGACTCGAGGATCACGCGGCCGAACGTACCGCCCTCAGCTGCCAGACCGGCACCAGCGCGCGGCCCTCGGCGTCGGTGGCCAGGGTGGCCAGGGCCGACGTGTCGGCCTCGGGGCCGAGGATCGCCCCCACGCCGGCCCGCAGCTCCGCCACGTCGAACGCGGTGGTGTAGCGGGCGGGTTCGAGCCGCTCGATCGTCCAGTCCTTCCCGACGGTCTCGCGCAGGTTCTCCTCGCTGATCAGGTACGGCGCGGGGAACGCGTCCGGCACCTCCGTCGAGAAGCAGAAGAGGTGCAGCCGGGCGCCCGGCCGCGTCGCGCGGGTGAGCGCGGCGAGGTACTCGCGCCGGGCGTCCTCGTTCAGGCAGTGGTAGAGCGCGCTGTCGAGCACCGTGTCGAACCGGCCTTCGTACCCTTCGAGCTTCGTCGCGTCGGCGACGGCGAAGGTCACCCCTTCGGCGCGGGTGCGGGCCTGTTCGACGGCCGACGGCGCGCCGTCCAATCCGGTCACGCTGAGCCCCCGCGAGGCGAGGAACCCGGAGTTGTCGCCGAGCCCGCAGCCGATGTCGAGCACCTCGCCGGTGAACTCGCCGGCGTCGGCCAGCGCGACCACCAGCGGCTGCGGGGCGCCGAGGTCCCACGGCATCTTCCGCCCGATCGGGGTGGCGCCGCGGTAGGCCTGCTCGAAGTCGAGGTCTCCGGCGTTCGTGCCCGGATTCGTCATCCTTGCCCCCTTATTCAACGTATGATGAGATAACCCCATCGTGCGACGGTGTGTGCACGACTGTCAACCCGGGGAATACGGCGGCGGGGCGAGGGGTAGTCGTTGGTATGAAATTCGGGATCTCGACGTTCGTGACCGACGAGGGCATCCGGCCGGACGTGCTGGGCGCCGCACTGGAGGAACGTGGCTTCGACTCGCTGTTCCTGGCCGAGCACTCGCACATTCCCGTCAGCCGGGAAAGCCCGTACCCGGCGCCGGGCGGCCTGCCGGAGAAGTACAAGCGCACGCTCGACCCGTTCGTGGCGCTCACCGCGGCCGCCACCACGACGTCCGAGCTGCTGCTCGGTACCGGCATCGCGCTGCTGATCCAGCGTGACGTGATCCACACCGCCAAGGAGGTCGCCTCGCTCGACCTGATCTCCGACGGCCGCGCGCTGTTCGGCGTCGGCGTCGGCTGGAACCGCGAGGAGATGGCCAACCACGGCACCGACCCGAAGACCCGTGGCGCGCTGATCGACGAGCAGCTGGCCGCGCTCAAGGAGATCTGGACGAAGGACGAGGCCGAGTTCCACGGCAAGTACGTCGACTTCGACCCGATCTTCGCCTGGCCCAAGCCGGTGCACAAGCCGCACCCGCCGATCTACATCGGCGGCGAGAGCGAGGCCGCGATCCAGCGGCTGATCAAGTACGGCGACGGCTGGCTGCTGCGCGGCAACCTGCACTTCGACGAGGCGAAGAAGGTTCGCGACCGGCTGAACGCGGAAGGCCGCGAGGACGTCCAGTTCGCCGTCTTCGGCGGCGACACGAAGGCCAAGGTGATCGACGGCTTCCGCGACGCGGGCACCGAGCGCTACACGTTCATGCTGGAAACCATGCCGGAGGCCGAGACGCTCAAGGCGCTCGACGAGCTCGCCGAGGTGGCGGCGGCGCACCGGTGATCGTGGTTCGATGGCGGGAGGGATTCGAAGTGAAGGAGCAGGACGCGTGAGTGAAGTGCAAATCGGTCTCGCCGCGGCGCTGGAGCAGTTCTCGCCGCGGGAGTCGATCCGGCTGGCGAAGGCGGCCGAGGAGCAGGGGTTCTCCGGCCAGATGGCGGCCGACCACTTCCAGCCGTGGGTGCCGCAGCAGGGTGAGGCCTCGTTCGTGTGGAGCGTGCTGGCGTCGCTGGCCGAGAACACGACCGGTGACCTCGGCCCGGGTGTGACGTGCCCCTCGTTCCGGCTGCACCCGGCGATGGTCGCGCAGGCCGCGGCCACCCTCGAGGCCACCTACCCGGGCCGCACCTGGCTGGGCATCGGCTCCGGCGAGGCGCTCAACGAGCACATCATCGGCGGGTACTGGCCGGAGGCCCCGGAGCGGGTCCGGCGGATGTTCGAGGCCCTCGAGATCATCCGGAAGCTGTTCACCGGCAAGGACGTCAAGCACTCGGGGGAGTTCTTCAAGCTGCACAACACGCGCCTGTGGACGCTGCCCGAGGGCCCGCCGCCGCCCGTCTACATCGCCTCCGCGGGCCCGTACACCTCGCGCAAGACCGGTGAGCTGGCCGACGGCCTGATCACGCCCGGTGCGTCCATCGACAAGCTGGCCGGCATCGTGGACAACTTCAACCAGGGCGCGAAGAAGGCCGGCAAGGACCCGGACGCGATGCCGAAGCTGCTGCAGGTGCACCTGTCGTGGGCCGAGGACGACGAGACGGCCTGGGCCAACGCGCTGGACCAGTGGCCCAACGGCGGCATGAAGTTCCCGAAGGCCGACGTGCGTTCGCCGTTCGACTTCGCGCAGATGGCGAAGCTGGTGCGGCGCGAGGACTTCGAGGGCCGCATGGTCGTCTCGAGCGACCCGGACGTGCACCGCGCGGCGTTGCAGAAGTACGTCGACGCCGGTTTCAACCGGATCTACATCCACAACGTGGGCCGCAACCAGGACGAGTTCCTGGAGACCTTCGGCAAGGAAGTCCTGCCGAAGCTCAACGCCTGAGTCGTGCGTGGTGAAGGCCGTCCCGCTCCGGGGCGGCCTTCACTTGTCGAGCAGCAGGTGGACCGACAGTTCGAGGCGGTTCGCGACGTCGGCGGCCGACGCGCGGCGGGTCACCCACGCCACCAGGTTGGCCATCCAGACGTCCGCGACGACGTGGAAGATGTCGCGGTCGGCCTCGGTCGGGTCGGTGATGCCCATGGCCTGGGCGAACATGTTCTCCATCAGCCGGCCGACCTGCTCGACCTCGGCCGCGGCGGACGTGTCGGCGAACATGAACGCGCGCACCATCGCCTCGGTGAGGTGCGGGTCGCGCTGCATCAGCCGGGTGTTGCGGCCGAGCACGAACATCAGCCGCTCGGCCGGCGTCTCGCCCGGGATGGCCTGGCGCTCCAGCTTTTCCTGCGCCCGCTCGAACTCGCGCGCCAGCCCGGAGACCAGCAGGTGGATCTTCGACGGGAAGTACCGGTAGAGGGTGCCGAGGGCGACGTCCGCCTTCTCCGCGACGGCCCGCATCTGGACGGCGTCGTAGCCGCCCTTCGAGGCCAGTGCGAGGGTCGCGTCGATGATCCGGCGACGGCGGTCGCGCTGGGCGGCCGAACCGAGCTCGTCGGCGCCGATCGCGCTCAGCCCGTTACCGCGCGCCTTGGTCGGTGCCTTGGCCTTGCCGGGCATCGGCGTCCCCCGTCCTTCGGAACTTGTTCCAGTTCACGACGTAGAGTACCTGTCCTGGCGAAACGTTCAACCAACGACCCACTGGCCGAAAAACTGCAACACGTTCTACACTCGCGAGTAGCGTCCACCCCACGCGAGGAGCCTCGATGCCGGTCGCGCTCACCGACGAACAGACCGCCCTCGCCGCGGCGATCCACGCCTGGTCCGCCGCCCATCGGCCGCTCGACGCCGTGCGAGCGGCCGAAACCGGCCCGCCGGCGGCGATTCCCGCGGGCTTCGCCGACCTCGGCCTGTTCGGCGTCGCGCTGCCCGTCGCCGTCGGCGGGGCCGACGGCAGTATCGCCGATCTGGCCGCCGGGCTCGCCGCAGCGGCCGAGAACCTGGTGCCGGGCCCCGTCCTGAGCACCGCCCTGGGTGGGCTCCTGCTCGCTTCGGTGGCCGAAGCCAAGGAGCTGCTCCCGGCGCTCGCCGAGGGGACGGCGACGATCGCGGTGCTGCTGGACGAGCCCGCCGACGGCGTCCCCGTGCCCGGCGCGCACCCGGACTCCTGGCTGCTGGTGCCCTCCGGCGAGGGGCACGTGCTGCTCGCGCCGGGCACCCCCGGCGTCACGATCGAACCGGTGGCGCCGGTCGACTTCTCGCGGCCGCTGGCACGGGTCCGGATCTCCGAGCTTTCCGGTGAGCTCCTGACCCTGCCGCCGGTGGCCGAGCTCGCGGCGACCCTGGCCGCGGCCGAGGCCGCCGGGGTGGCGCGGCGGACATTGACCATCGCCGTCGAGTACGCCAAGGTCCGCGAGCAGTTCGGTCAGCCGATCGGGGGATTCCAGGCGATCAAGCACCTGTGCGCCGAGATGCTCTGCCGCGCCGAAGCGGCCGAAGCGCTGGCCTGGGACGCCGCGAACGGGCAGCACCCGCTCTCGGTGGCGAGCGCGGCCGTCGTCGCCCTCGACGCCGCCGTCGCCAACGCCAAGGACTGCGTCCAGGTGCTGGGCGGGATCGGGTTCACCTGGGAACACGACGCCCACCTCTACCTGCGCCGGGCCGTCGCGCTGCGGCAGTGGCTCGGCGGTACCGGGCCGTGGCGGCGCCGCGCGGCCGCCCTCACCCTCGCCGGGACCGAACGCACGCTCGGCGTCGACGTCGGGGACGACGTCTCGCTGAGTGAGGAGGTCGCGCGGATCGCCGCGCTGCCCGAGGCCGAGCGGCGGGTCGCGCTGGCCGACGCGGGGTTGCTGACGCCGCACTGGCCGGTGCCCTTCGGCCGCGGTGCCGACGCCGCGGCCCAGCTGCGGATCGACGGGGCGCTGGCCGACGCCGGCATCCATCGTCCGGACCTGGTCATCGGCGCGTGGGCGGTGCCGACCATCCTCGAGCACGGCAGCGACGAGCAGCGGGAGCGGTTCGCCCGGCCCACCCTGCGGGGTGAGCTGACGTGGTGCCAGCTGTTCAGCGAGCCCGGCGCCGGGTCCGACCTGGCCGCGCTGCGGACGGCGGCCCGCCGCGTCGACGGCGGCTGGCGGCTGAGCGGGCAGAAGGTGTGGACGTCGCTCGCCCGCGAGGCCGACTGGGGGATCTGCCTGGCCCGCACCGACCCGGCCGCGCCGAAGCACAAGGGCATCACGTACTTCCTGGTCGACATGCGCGCCGAGGGCATCACGACGCGGCCGCTGCGCGAGATCACCGGCGAGGCCGTGTTCAACGAGGTCTTCCTCGACGACGTCTTCGTGCCCGACGCCGACGTCGTCGGCGAGCCGAACGGCGGCTGGCGGCTGGCGCGCACCACCCTGGCGAACGAGCGGGTCGCCCTCGGCGGCGGGTCCGCCGTCGGCGAGAGCGTGCAGCAGCTGGTGTCCACAGTGGACGCCTCGGCGCTGGACGACGTGGCCCGCGACCGGCTCGGCGAGCTGGTCGCCCAGGGCGTCGCGGGCTCGGTGCTGGACCTGCGGGCGGCCCTGCGCCGCCTCGGCGGCCAGGACCCGGGCGCGGAGTCGAGCGTCCGGAAGCTGCTCGGGGTCCAGCACCGCCAAGACGTCGCGGAGTTCGCCCTGACCCTGGCCGGCCCCGCCGCCCTGGCGGCCGGCCACCCCGCACACCACGAGTTCCTGCTGACGCGCTGCCTCTCGATAGCCGGCGGCACGACCCAGGTCCTGCGCAACCTCACCGCAGAACGCCTGCTGGGCCTCCCGCGCTGAGTCCCGTCCCCCATCACACGAGATCCGGCCCAGTCACGCGAGTGCGGGCTCTGATCTCGCCTGTCGTCCCTCCCATCACAGGTGAAGCCCGCCCCATCACGTGAACCGACTCTCCAGGTACGTGAGCCGACCGTCCGGGTACGGGACTTCGTGGGGTGAGTTGCGTGACGAGACGGTGCGAACGGCCCGTTCGTACCGCCGGGCCCGAAACTGTCGGGGCGGTGTTCTAGCGTTGCGGGCGTGGAGTTCAGCGCACAGACCCAGGCCACCTACCTTCCCTCGGACCCGCCGAGGGAAGGCGTGCTGGCGTTGTGGGGCGAGGGCGTCTCCGGCGGCACCACGATCGAGCTCGTGCTGCCCCGGGGTGCGAAGTTCGCGCGGACGAAGGTCGACGCCGAGCTCGTCCCGCTCGAACGCGCGCTGCCGCGGCTGCTGACCGTGGGGGAGGAGGCCAGCCCGGCCCTCGCGGCCTGGTCGGCGGCCGTCAACGCCGGGGTGAACCTCGTCGCCCGGGGGCGGCTGCGTCCGGGCGTGACCGCCGGCGGGGTCGGCTCGTGGCGGATCGGGCCCCTGGACGCCGCGGACGAAGAGCTACTGCGCGGGCTGGCCGGCGCGTTGCCGCCGGAGGCGTACGCGCTGCCGTTGACCGGGCTGAAACGCATCCGGCTGCACTCGCCGGATTCGCTGGTGCGCGCGCTCTGGGACGCGACGGCCGACCTGCTGGTGCGCAGCCCGGCGGCGCCGGTCGGGGCGGGCGATCCGGCGTTCGCGGCGCGGGAACCGGCGCTGCTCGGCCCGGACGGCGCGGCCTGGCTGGCCGAGCTGGAGGAGCGTGAGCCGCGGGGCGCGCAGCTCATCCTGCGGGTCGAGGCGCGCGGCGAAGACGCGTTCGCCGGGGTGCTGGCGGTGCGCAGCACGGCCGAGGCGAGCCTGGTCGTCGAGGCGGCGACCCTGTGGGACGCGCCGGACGCGGTGCTGAACCGGCTCGGCGACCAGGTGGAGACGCAGCTGCTGCTGGGTCTGCGTCGCGGTGCACGGGCGTGGCCGCCGCTGGGCCGGGTGCTGGCCGAGTCCGCGCCCGCCGAGCTGCCGCTGTCGGACGACGACGTCGTCGACCTGCTCACCGACGGCAGCCGTGACCTGGGCGGCGCCGGGATCGAGGTGCTCTGGTCGAAGGGCCTGTTCGCGGGCGAGGTCAAGGCCAAGGCGAGCGCGACGCAGGCGCCGGCGAGTGTCACGGGCCCGGACTTCGCGCTGCGGACCATGCTGGAGTTCCGCTGGCAGCTCAGCCTGGGCGGCGAGCAGCTGACCGAAGCCGAGGTCACGGCGCTGGCGGAGGCGAAACGGCCGCTGGTCCGGCTGCGGGGCCAGTGGGTCCGCGTCGACCCGCAGCTGCTGGCCAAGGTCCGCGGCCGCAGCCGCAAGCTCGAAGCGGGCGAGGCGCTGGCGGCGGCGCTCACCGGCGAGCTGGAGCTGGACGGCGAACGGGTCGAGTTCGCGGCCCCGTCGGTGCTGGGCGGGCTGGCCGAGCGTCTCCGCGAGCGCCCGGGCGAGCGGCTGGGCCCGCCACCGGGCCTGCAGGCGACCCTGCGCCCGTACCAGCAGGCGGGCCTCGCGTGGCTGGCGACGATGACCGGCCTCGGCCTGGGCGCGTGCCTGGCCGACGACATGGGCCTGGGCAAGACGATCCAGCTGATCGCCCTGCACCTGCACCGCCACTGCCTGGTGGACCACGGCGGGCCGACCCTCGTCCTCTGCCCGACGTCCCTGCTCGGCAACTGGGAGCGTGAGTTCGCCCGCTTCGCGCCCCACATCCCCGTCCGGCGGTTCCACGGCGGCAGCCGGCACCTCGACGACCTGGCCCCCGACGAGGTCGTCCTGGCCACCTACGGTGTCCTGCGCCGGGACCGTGAGACACTGTCCGAAGTGGACTGGGGCCTGGTCGCCGCGGACGAGGCGCAGCACGTGAAGAACCCGCTGTCGGCCACGGCCAAGGAGCTCCGCAAGGTTCCCGCGCGGGCGCGGGTGGCGCTCACCGGCACCCCGGTGGAGAACCGGCTCACCGAGCTGTGGTCCATTGTGGACTGGACGACGCCCGGGCTGCTCGGCCCGCTCGACCGCTTCCGCCGCACCGTGGCGCGGCCCATCGAGCGTGACCGGGACAAGGCGGTGACCGAGCGGCTCGCCACGACCGTGCGGCCGTTCCTGCTGCGGCGCCGCAAGAGCGATCCGGACATCGCCCCGGAGCTGCCGCCCAAGACCGAGACCGACCGGTTCGTCCCGCTGACCGCCGAGCAGACCACGCTGTACGAGGCCGTGGTGCGGGAGAACCTGGCCGAGATCAAGGAAACGCAGGGCATCCAGCGGCGCGGGCAGGTGCTGCAGCTGCTCACCGAGCTCAAGCAGATCTGCAACCACCCGGCGCAGTTCCTCAAGGAACCACACGGCGCGCTCGTCGGCCGATCGGGCAAGCTCGCCGCGTTCGAAGAACTGCTGGACGTCATCCTCGACGAGGGTGAGAGCGTGCTCGTGTTCAGCCAGTACGTCCAGCTGTGCAAGCTGCTCCGGCGGCGGCTGGAGGACCGCGGGCTGCCGGCCGAGCTGCTCTCCGGCGAGAGCTCGCCCGGGCAGCGCCAGGACATGGTCGACCGGTTCCAGGCGGGGGAGATCCCGGTGTTCCTGCTCTCGCTGAAGGCCGGTGGTGTCGGGCTCAACCTGACGAAGGCCACGCACGTGATCCACTACGACCGCTGGTGGAACCCGGCGGTGGAGGACCAGGCCACCGACCGCGCCTACCGGATCGGCCAGGACCGGCCGGTCCAGGTGCACCGGCTGATCGCCGAAGGCACGCTGGAGGAACGGATCGCCGTCGTGCTCGAGAAGAAGCGCGGGCTGGCCGAGTCGATCGTCGGCGCCGGGGAAGACTGGATCACCGAGCTGTCCGACGACGAACTGGCCGACCTGGTGCGGCTCGGGAGCGGGTGATGGCGCCGAGGCGCAACTTCGGCACCACGTGGTGGGGCCGCGCGTGGGTCGACGCCCTGGAGCAGCGCGCGAAGCTCGACCCCAACCGGCTGCCGCGCGGGCGGACGTACGCGCGCCAGGGCACGGTCAGCGAGCTGGCGGTCGGTGCCGGGGCGGTGAGCGCCCGGGTGCGGGGCAGCCGGCCCCAGCCGTACCGGGTGACGATCACCATGCGCACCTTCACCGACGGCGAGTGGGACACGCTGCTGGGTGTCGTCGGCACGCAGCTCGGGCACGCGGCGGCCCTGCTCGACGGTGAGCTGCCGGGCGCGCTCGCCGAGCAGGCCCGCGAGGCGGGCGCCGACCTGCTGCCGGGGCCGGGTGACCTGCGGCCGCGGTGCTCGTGCCCGGACTCGGCGAACCCGTGCAAGCACGTGGCCGCGGTGTACTACCTGGTCGCCGACGAGGTGGACCGCGACCCGTTCGTGCTGTTCCTGCTGCGCGGGCGTCCCCGGGCGGACGTGCTGGCCGAGCTGCGCGCCCGCCGTGCGCCGGCGCGGGGAGAGCGGCCGAAACTGCCGAAGCTCACGGACCAGGGGCTCTCGCCGAAAGCCGCCTACGCCCGGCGGCCGGGTGCCATCCCGGCGCTGCCGCCCCCACCCCGCACCGCGGGACCCCCGGCGGTGCTGGACCTGGACCCACCGGCCGGCACCGGCTGGACGGCGGCGGGCCTGTCCGCGCTGGCCGCGGACGCGGCCTCCCTGGCCCGCGACCTCCTGGTCGGTGGCGCGACAGCAGCTGACCTGACGTTCGAAGAGGACCTGGCCCGCCGCGCGGCCGGCCGCACCCCCGCCGAGGTCACGGCGCTGGCCGAGGCGGCGGCCGTGCCGCCCCGCGACCTCGCGCGGTGGGCGGAGGCCTGGCGCGAAGCAGGCCGCGGCGGCCTGACGGCCCTGCGCGAGACCTGGCAGCCGGGCCCCGGCCCGCTGTCCGAAGCCCAGGCCGTCCTGGCCGACGCGGGCCTGCCGGGAGCACCCCGAACCTGGCGCAACCGGCTCACCCAAGGCGGCGTCCAGCTCCGCTACGGCCGTGACGCCCGCTGGTACCGCTTCGTACGCTCAGGCACCGAGTGGCGCCTGGACGGCCCGCCTTCGGCAAGCCCGGTGGACCTGGCCTACTGAGCGGCCTTCCACTGCAGATACGTGTGGTCCAGGAACCGCGCCACCCCGCGCACGACGTGCGCGCTCCGGACCGAGGTGAACACGTCGAACGCGTGCTGCGCCCCCGCCAGTTCCGCGTACGCCACCGGGTTCTTCGACTTCTCCCGCAGCCGCCGGACGAACTCCCGCGCCTCCCGGACCGGTACCAGCGAATCGTCGCGGCCGTGGATCACGAAGAACGGCGGTGCCTCCGACGTGATCCGGTCCAATGGCGATGCCGCGATGTAGTCGTCCAGGTGGTGCGCCGGATCGCGGTCGGCCGCGAACACCCGCCGGGCCAGCAGGCTCTCCAGGCGGTACTTGCTGGCCGGGGAACCGGACGTCGCCGCGAAGTCGTACACGCCGTAGTGCGGCGCGGCCGCCTGGACGCTCGTGTCCGCGTCCTCGAAACCCGGCTGCAGCGCCGGGTCGTTCTGGGTCAGCGCCAGCAGCGCCGACAGGTGCCCGCCCGCCGACCCGCCGGTCACCGCGACGAACCGAGGGTCGCCGCCGTACGCGGCGATCTCCGAGCGGATCCACGCCAGTGACTGCTTCGCCGCGACGATGTGCGCCGGCCAGCGGTGCGTCGGCGAAAGGGGGTAGTTGATCGCGACGCACACCCAGCCGCGGCGGGCCAGGTAGCGCATCAGCGGCCGGCCCTGCTCCTCCTTGTTGCCGATCACCCACGCGCCGCCGTGGACCTGCAGCAGCACGGGCGCACCGGTCACCGGCTCGGACGGGCGGTAGACGTCCAGTAGGAAACGCTTGCCGCCCGGGGCGTAGGCGATGTTGCGGTCGACCTGGACGTCCGGCGCGCCCATGCGGAACGGCAGGGCCAGCTCGCTCCACGGCAGGCCCAGGTCGGAGCGGCCCAGCTCGTCCGCGTAGCCGTCGCCGAGGGCCTCGCGAAGCGCGCGCTCGATCTCCTCGCGGGCGCCGTGGCCTGTGCGGATCGACGCGCCGAGGCTCACCGCCGTGGCCGCGGCCAATCCAAGACCCACCTGAGTCGACCGGTCACGCGCGCCGTGGCGCGCCAGGTGGACGGCCGTGTCCGCGGCCGTCAACGCCAGGAACTGGGGCGCGAGCTCGCTCGTCAGCCATCCGGCGAAGAACACCGGGACCGACGTGGAGCGCGCCCGCAGCGGGCGGAGGGCGTTCGCGGCGAGGCCGAGCTGGACCGTACGGCGGATCAGGAAGTTCGGCTGCACCCCCGCCATGGTACCGACGAGTAGGGTGACGCGCCGCTCACGGGAAGTGGCTTAGGCTGGCAGGCATGCAGAGACTGAGCGGCCTCGACGCGAGCTTCCTCTACCTCGAGACGTCGTCGCAGGTCCTGCACGTCTGCGGCCTGATGACCCTCGACGGCTCGACCGTCCCCGGCGGCTACACCTTCGCGAAACTCAAGCAGCGCCTGGAAGAACGGGTCCGGGTGATCCCGGCATTCCGCCGCAAACTGCACAATCCACTCTGGAACCTCAGTCACCCCGTGTGGGTCGAGGACGAGGACTTCGACCTCGACCACCACGTGCACCGCATCGGCGTGCCCGCCCCCGGCGACCGCGTCGAGCTGGCCGAGCTGTGCGCCCACATCGCCGGGCAGCAGCTCGACCGCGCGTACCCGCTGTGGCAGCTGTACGTCATCGAAGGCCTGGCCAACGGCGAGATCGCGGTGCTGCTGAAGATGCACCACGCGAGCGTCGACGGCGTGAGCGGCGCCAGCCTGATCACCTACCTGGCCGGGGTGGAGCCCGACGCGCCCGCGCCGGAGGTCACCGAGCGGGCCAACTCGAGCGTCCCGGCCGGGTTCGACATCCTGCGCTCCAGCGTGTTGAACGTCGTGAAGGGGCCGCTGGAAATCGCCCGGCTGCTGCCGGACCTGCTGGAGCTCGTTCCGCGCTGGCTCGGGAAGGCGTTGCAGGGCAAGGGAATGCCGATCCCGTTCACCGCGCCGAGGACCTCGCTCAACGGCACGATCACCGGCCACCGCAGCGTCGCGTACGCCCAGGTCGACCTCGACGACGTCAAGCACGTGAAGAACGCCTTCGGGGTCACGGTCAACGACGTCGTGCTCGCGCTGGTCGCCGGCGCGCTGCGGGAGTTCCTGTCGGAGCGGGGTGAGCTGCCCGAAGACCCGCTGGTCGCGACCGTCCCGGTGTCCGTGCACGACCGGACCGAACGCGACCACGGCAGCAACAAGGTCTCCGCGTTCTTCGCCTCCCTGCCGACGCACCTGGCCGACCCGGCCGCGCGGGTGTTCTTCCTCGCCGAGGCCAACCGGCTGTCGAAGGACCACCACTACGACATCGACGCCGACATGCTGCAGGACTGGGCCCAGTTCTCCGCGGCGACGGCGTTCGGCATGGCGGTGCGCGCCTACTCGGCGCTGCGGCTGGCCGAGAAGCACCCGGTGGTGCACAACCTGGTCGTCTCCAACGTGCCCGGCCCGCCGATGCCGCTCTACCTGCTCGGCGCGCGGATCACCGGCCTCTACCCGCTCGGGCCGGTCTTCCACGGCGCCGGGCTGAACGTCACCGTGCTGTCCAACGCGGGCAAGGTGCACGTCGGCCTGCTCGGCGCGCGAGAGCTGGTCAAGGACCTCTGGCCGCTCGCCGACGCCCTCCCGGACGCCCTCGCCGAACTGCTCAAGGCCGCGCCGGGCTGAGCACCACGACCGGGATCTCCCGTTCGGTCCACGCCTGGTACTTGGCGAAGTCGGCGTACAGCTCGACCAGCCGCGGCCAGAGTTCGGCGCGTTCCTCCGGCCCGGCGACCCGCGCGGTGACGGAGACGTCGCGGCGGCCCTTGAGGTGAACGCGGGTCTCGGGGTGCGCGACCAGGTTGAAGTACCACTGCGGGTGCTTCGGCAGGCCACCCTGGGACGCGACGATGACGACGTCCTCACCGGAGCGCAGGTACAGCAGCGGGGTGGTGAACAGCCGCCCCGACTTGCGGCCGCGGTGCTCCAGCAGCAGCGTCGGCACCGGTTGGCGGAACCCGGCGCCGACCCGCCACTTGCTGCCGACGCGCCCGCCGGTCAGCCGGAAGACCGCGACCTGGGCCCTCGCCCCGTACTTCATCGCCGCCGCCGTGACCGGCGAGTCCAGGCCGTCCGGGGCTTGTTCGGGCAGGCTGAAGCGTCCCATGTGAACTCCTTAGCGAGCGTGCACCGACGTGACCGCGGCCAGTAGCGCGGGCACGAACTTGGCGGCGGCCAGGACGCAGGCGGCGTGCCCGGCCGGGATCTCGTAGGTCGCCGCGTCCGGGATCCGGCGGGCCAGGGCGCGCTGGTGGTCCGGGGCGATGAAGCGGTCCCGGGTGGTCACGACGACCGCGGTCGGCAGCCGCAGCGTGTGCAGCCACGGTGTCGAGTCGAACCGGCCGATCTCGTCGACGGCGACCGCGATCTCCCACGGCGTGGTCGAGCGGAACTCCCGCAGCGCCCACCGGTGGTCCTCGAGCCGCGCCAGCCGTTCGCGTCGCGGCTCGCCGGGGATCGTCCCGAGCCGGACGCGCTCGCGCAGCTGCGTCAACGTCCGCCCGAAGACGTCGAGGGCGACCCGCTGGCGCAGGCCGCGGCGGAAGTTGCTGGCCGTCGAGCAGAGCACCAATCCGGTAACACGTTCTGGTTCGGAGTGCGCGACGAGCTGGCCGACCATCCCGCCCATCGAGTAGCCGCCGACGGCGAACCGCTCGATGCCCAGCGCGTCGGCGACGGCGGTGACGTCGGCGGCGCAGTCGGCGAGCCGGAACTCCGGTGACCGGATGCCCTGCCCGTGCCACCGCTGGTCGAACACGACGACCCGGTAGTGCCGCGCCAGCCGCTCGAGGGCCGGGTACCAGGTCAGCAAGCCGGTGCAGGCCACCGAGTGCAGCAGTACCAGCGCGGGCGCGTGCCGCGGGCCGACGTCGGTGACGACCGTCTTGCCGCGGCCGGGCAGGTCGAGGGGGACCGGGTCGGGCACGCCGGCGGTCGGCGGCACGGTGACCAGCCGCCGGGTCGCGCGCCAGCCCGCGCTGCCCGGTTCGATCACCGGCATTCCGCTCCTCCAAGGGGTTGCCGTCCAGGACGTTTACGGCTAAGACTAGAACAGGTTTCAGTATTGCGCCGATCCGGAGGACAGGCGTGGACTTCACCCTTGACGATACGCAGACGGAGATCGGCGCACTCACCGCGAAGGTGCTGAGCACCGACGACCCCTGGCGTGCCCTCGCCGACGCGGGCCTGCTGGCGCTCGCCCTGCCGCCCGACCTGGAAGGCGACGGCTTGGGCGTCGCGGAGGTCGCCCAGGTGCTGACCGAGGTCGGCCGCGTCGCCGCGCCCGTGCCCGCCTACGCCGCACTCGCCTTGGGAGTGCTGCCGGTGGAGACGCTCGGCACGCCCGGGCAGCGCGCGAAGCTGCTGCCGCAGGTCGCGGCGGGGGAGTCGCTGCTCACCGCGGCGCTGCACGAGCCGTCCGCGCCCTTCGCCGCTCAGCCGGCGACGACCACCCGGGCGGGTGACGGCCACTGGCTGCTCAGCGGCGTGAAGACCGCCGTCCCGTACGCCGGGGAGGCCGCCCGGATCCTGACGCCCGTGACGACCCCGAGTGGCACCGCCGTCTTCCTGGTCGACCCGCGCGCCGACGGCGTCACCCTGGTTCCGACCCGCACCTCCGCCGGGACGCCCGAGTGCACGGTGCGCTTCGACGACGTCGCCGTCGAGGAGTCCGACCTGCTCGCCGACCAGGGAGCGGTCGCGACGCTGCACCGGTTCGCGCTGGCCGGAGCCTTGGCCCTGGGTGACGGGCTGCTGGCCGGAGCGCTCGCGCTGACCGTGAAGCACGTCGGCGAGCGGACCCAGTTCGGCCGTCCGCTCGCGACGTTCCAGGCGGTGGCCGGCCAGATCGCGGACGTCTACGTCGCCGCGCGGACCGTGCACCTGGCCGTGACGTCCGCGGTGTGGCGGCTGGCTTCGGGCCTCGACGCGGATGCCGAACTGGACGTCGCCGCCTACTGGCTCGCCGAGCGGGCACCGGTCGCGCTGGCGACCTGCCACCACCTGCACGGCGGCGTCGGCGTCGACGAAACCTATCCACTGCACCGGTATTCGTCGATGGTCAAAGATCTCGGCCGGGCGCTCGGCGGCACCGCGCACCGGCTCGGCAGGCTCGGCGAACGAGTGGCGGGGTGAGTGGGATGCACGTCGAACTGACCGCGGCGCAACAGGAACTGCGCACCGAGCTGCGCGCGTACTTCGCCGGGCTGATCAGCCCGGAGGAACGCCAGGCGATGCGGCGCGAACGTCACGGGCCGGTGTTCCGCGAGATCGTCCGCCGGATGGGCCGCGACGGGCGGCTCGGCGTCGGCTGGCCGGTGGAGTACGGCGGTCAGGGCTTCGGCGGGATCGAGCAGCACCTGTTCGTCGACGAGGCCTCCCGAGCCGACGTCCAGCTGCCGTCGGTGACGCTGCAGACGGTCGGGCCGACCCTGCAGCGGTACGGCACCGACGAGCAGAAGTCCTTCTTCCTGCCCAAGATCCTGGCCGGGGAGATCCACTTCGCCATCGGCTACACCGAGCCCGAGGCCGGCACCGACCTGGCGGCGCTGCGGACGACGGCCGTGCGCGACGGCGACGAGTACGTCGTCAACGGCCAGAAGATCTTCACCACGGGCGGTCACGACGCCGACTACATCTGGCTCGCCGTGCGGACCGCGCCGGACGCGCCGCGGCACAAGGGCATCTCGATCCTCATCATGGACACGAGCGACCCCGGCTACTCGTGGACGCCGATCATCACCTGCGACGGCGCCCACCACGTCAACGCGACGTACTATTCGGACGTTCGCGTGCCGGTGAACCGGCTGGTGGGCACGGAGAACGAGGGCTGGCGGCTGATCACGACCCAGCTCAACCACGAGCGGGTCATGCTCGGCCCGGCCGGGCGGATCGGCGGCCTGTACGACCGGCTCCACGCCTGGGCCGCGGCCCACGCGCTGCTGGACCTGCCCGACGTGCGGGCCGTGCTGGCCGAGACCCTCGCCGTGGCGCGGATCAACGAGCTGCTGAACTGGCAGGTCGCCGCGTCGGCGGCGAGCGCGCCGGTCGTCGTCGCCGACGCGTCCGCGACGAAGGTGTTCAGCTCCGAGGTCATCCAGCGGATCGGCCGGTCGATGGAGGAACTCGTCGGACGGCACGGCGACCTGGCCGATCCGGACACCGCCGAACTGGCGGAATGGCTGGACCTGCAGGCGAAACGCAACATCGTGCTGACGTTCGGCGGCGGGGTGAGCGAGATCCAACGGGAGCTGATCGCGTCGATCGGCCTGGGACTGCCGAGGGTGCCACGATGACCGACAAGATCACCGCAGCTGCACAAGAGATCGCCGCGCGGGGGGAGTGCGCGCCGCGGCTCGCGCGCGACCCGGTCAACCAGGCGATGGTCAACAACTGGACCGAGGCCATCGGCGACACCAACCCGGTGTACGTCGACCCGGAGTTCGCCGCGACGAGCGTCCACAAGGGACTGGTCGCGCCGCCCGCGATGGCGCAGGTGTGGACGATGGGCGGCCTGAACGTCCCGCGCGGCAGCGACGACCCGCTCGGCCTGATGATGGAGCTGCTCGACGAGGCCGGGTTCACCTCGGTCGTCGCGACCAACTCCGAGCAGACCTACCACCGCTACCTGCGTCACGGCGAGCAGGTCGAGGCGCGCACCGCGCTGGAAAGCGTGGTCGGGCCCAAGAAGACCGCGCTGGGCGAAGGCTGGTTCGTCACCACGCGCGTGACCTGGTACGTCGAGGACGAGCCGGTCGCGGAGATGATGTTCCGCGTGCTCAAGTTCCGCCCGCCCGCGCCGAAACCGCCGCCGGCGCCGGTGCTGCGGCCGGTGATCAGCAAGGACACCGAGTTCTTCTGGGACGGCCTGAAAGCGGGCGAGCTGCGGATCCAGCGCTGGGGTGAGACGTTGCGCCACCCACCGGGTCCGATGCCGCCGGACGGCGACCTCGACGCCAAGCCGGACTACGTCGTGGCGAGCGGCCGCGGCACGGTGTTCAGCTACGTCGTGCACCACCACCCGCCGGTACCCGGGAAGACCCTCCCGTTCGTCGTGGCCCTCGTGGAGCTGGAGGAGGGCGTTCGCGTGCTGGCCGAGCTGCTCGACGCGGCCCCGGAAGAAGTCCACATCGGACTCCCGGTCGAGGCGGCCTTCGTCGCGGTGGACGACGACCTGACCCTGCCCGCCTGGAAGGTGGCCCGATGACCGTCGCCGAAGGAACCGAGCTGCCGCCCCTGACGATCGAGGCGACCCCGACGTTCGTGGTCAGCACCGCGCTGGCCACCCGCGACTTCCAGGACGTCCACCACGACCGGGATTCCGCGGTCAACCGCGGCTCCAAGGACATCTTCCTCAACATCCTCACCGACACCGGCCTGGTGCAGCGGTTCGTGTCGGAGTGGGCCGGGCCGGAAGCGCTGATCCGGTCGATCAAGATCCGGCTCGGCGTGCCGTGTTACGCCTACGACACGCTGACGTTCACCGGCCGCGTCGTCTCGTGTGACGGCCGGGACGCCGTGGTCGCGGTGTCCGGTGTGGACAGTCTCGGCGAGCACGTCGCCGGGACGGTGGAGGTGACCCTGCCGTGACGCTCTCGGGCAAGGCGGCCATCGCCGGCATCGGCGCGACCGAGTTCTCAAAGGACTCGGGACGCACCGAGCTGCGGCTGGCCGCGGAATGCGTGTCGCACGCACTGGCCGACGCCGGGCTCAAGCCGTCCGATGTGGACGGATTGGTCTCGTTCACCATGGACGGCAACGCGGAGATCGCGCTCGCGCGCGAGCTGGGCATCCCCGAGCTGAAGTTCTTCAGCCGCATCCACTACGGCGGCGGTGCGGCGGCGGCGACCGTGCAGCAGGCCGCGATGGCCGTGGCGACCGGCGTCGCCGACGTCGTGGTCGCCTACCGCGCGTTCAACGAACGCTCGGGCATGCGCTTCGGCCAGGTGTCCTCGGCCGCGGCCGGCCAGGTCAACTCCTCGGGCGTCGACAACGCCTTCCACTACCCGATGGGCATCGCGACCCCGGCGGCCACCGTCGCCATGGTCGCGCAGCGCTACCTGCACGACTACGGCGCCACGAGCGAAGACTTCGGCCGCATCGCGGTGCTCGACCGCAAGCACGCGGCGACCAACCCGAGCGCGTGGTTCCACGGCCGGCCGATCACCCTCGAGGAGCACCAGGGGTCGCGCTGGGTCGCCGAGCCGCTGCACCTGCTCGACTGCTGCCAGGAGAGCGACGGCGGGGTCGCGCTGGTCGTCACCAGCGTCGAACGCGCCCGGGACCTGGCCCACGCGCCCGCGGTGATCGCCGCGGCGGCGCAGGGGAGCGGGCCGGACCAGTACGTGATGACCAGCTACTACCGCGACGACCTGGCCGCGCTGCCGGAGATGGGCGTGGTGGGCCGGCAGCTGTGGGCGCAGTCCGGGCTGGGACCGTCCGATGTGGACGTCGCCGTGCTGTACGACCACTTCACGCCGTACGTCCTGATGCAGCTGGAGGAACTGGGCTTCTGCGGTCGCGGCGAGGCGAAGGACTTCATCGCCGACGGCGTGCTGGAGCTGGACGGCAAACTGCCGCTGAACCCGCACGGCGGCCAGCTCGGCGAGGCCTACATCCACGGCATGAACGGCATCGCGGAGGGTGTCCGGCAGCTGCGCGGGGACGCCGCCAACCAGGTGCGGGACGTGTCCCGGGTGCTGGTCACGGCGGGGACGGGAGTGCCGACGAGCGGGCTCGTCCTCACGAGTGACTGACGGTCCCCCTGGTGGGTCAACGGGTGTCACCTCATTGACGGCTGGTGTGCGTCCCCGCCGGATGTCACGGTGGAGGGACCATTCGCGACGCACAGTGAGGCCGCCATGCGTGAACCCGCCGAGCCGCCGGCCGTCGCGTGATGGCGGGCGTGGACTGGGCGCTGACCGTGGTGTTCGCCGCCCTGGCGCTGCCCTGCCTGCTGCGGCTGGTCCGCCTCGACTACGTCCGCCTCGGCCACGGCGTTCGCAACGGCGACCTGGCCGAGCTGCTGCTCGTCGTCGCGATGGTGGCGATGCTCTCGCCGGTCGGCGGCCCGATCCCGGCGGCCGGCTGGCAGGCGGTCCTGGTGCTGACGGCGGGCTGGTTCGCGCTCGCGTGGTGGCGCGGCCGCGAGTCCGGCTGCGCGCACCACGCGCTGTCCGCGGCGGCCATGCTCTACATGGTCACGGCGATGCCGCACGACGGCATGGGGCACGGCCCGTGGCTGACGATGTCCACAATGGACGCCCGGCTGGCCGCGCCCCTGGTCGCGGTGGCCGCGGCGGCCTACTTCGTCTTCGACGCGGCGCGCACGGGCGTGCTCATGGTGCGGGGCCCGGTGGCGGCGGCGTCGGGTCACGCGTCGCGCGCGGCCTGCCGGGTGGTGATGGGCGCCGGGATGGGCTACCTGCTGCTCGCGGCGGCCCTGTGACCATGCAAGACGTGACTATCCGGGGATGTGCCGGACCTCGCCGAGCGGGCTGTCCCCGGGTTCCGGCAGCGAGGCGGCGGGGTGCTCGGCGGTCCACTGCGTCGCGACGGCGATGTCGTTCTTCAGGGCGGTGATGAGGTCCTCGGCGGAGGAGTAGGCCTGCTGGTCGCGCAGGTGGGCGCCGAGCCAGACGACGAGCGTCTCGTCGTAGAGGTCGCCGGCGAACTCCAGCAGGTGCGCTTCGAGCAGCCGGTAGCCGTCGGCGCCGTAGTAGGTCGGCCGCCGCCCGACGGACACGGCCGCCGCGACATGGGTGCCGTCGCCGCGCTGCACCCAGCCGGCCCACACGCCGTCCCCGACGGACCCGTCCTGGTCACGGAGAGCGATGTTGGCGGTGGGAAAGCCCAGCTCCCGGCCGCGCTCGTCACCGTGCTCGACCGTGCCCCGCACCACGAAGTATTCCGGCATCGTGTTCCGTCCTCCCGAGGTCGCTCCCGTCCACGGTAGCGCGCCGGTGACCGGGCGATCACCACCTGGACAGGAGTGACGTGGACCACCCCGGGGCAGGGACCCTCAGGCGAACGTCAGGACCGTGTCCGTCAGCACCGGCGCGTCCTCGCGTTCGACGGCCGACGTGCTGACCAGCAGGCGGTCGTCGCCGCGCCAGATCCGGGTGCGCAGGGTCTCGCCCGGGAACACCACCCCGGCGAACTTCGTGGCGAACGAGCGCACCCGCGACGGGTCGCCGTCGAGGAACTCGTTGATCAGGACCCGCGCCACCACGCCGTACGTGCACAGCCCGTGCAGGATCGGGCGCGGGAAGCCCGCGGCCGAGGCGAACGCCGGGTCCGCGTGCAGCGGGTTGCGGTCGCCGCACAGGCGGTACAGCAGCGCCTGCTGCGGCAGTGTCGGCGTGTCGAGGACGAAGTCCGGGTCGCGGGTCGGCCACTCGATGCGGTCCGAAGGCCCGCGTGAGCCGCCGAAACCGCCTTCGTCGCGGGCGAAGATGCTCGACCGGGCCGTCCACAGAGGACGGCCGTCGGCCGACGTGACGTCGACCTCCTGGACGATCACCGCCGCCTTGCCCTTGTCGAAGACGTCCGCGACCCGCGAGCGGGCCACCGCCTCGCCCTCGACCGGGATCGGCCCGTGCAGGGTGATCTCCTGCTTGCCGTGCAGCACCTTCGCCAGGTCGATCTCCACCCCGGGGAACGACAGGGCCGGCGGTTCGAACACCCGCAGGTTGGCCGCGACCGTCGCGAACGTCGGGACGACCACCAGGTCACGCTCGTACGTGTAGCGCAGCTCCTCCGGGCCCGCGCCCAGCGCCAGGTGGTAGAGCAGCACGTCCGACGACGTCCAGGCGAAGCTCACTTCCCCGATTTCGGCGCCGATGGCGACGGCGGGATCGATGGGCACGGGGTGCTCCTATTCGTAGCTGATCGAGACGTCGTCGGTGACCGGCAGCGACTGGCAGGCGAGCACGATGCCGTCCGCGATGTCCTCGGCGTCGAGGACTTCGTTGTGCAGCATCTTCACCTCGCCCGACTCGATCCGGCACGCGCACGCACTGCATTGTCCCTCGCGGCACGAATACGGCGCGTCGAGCCCCGCCTCCAGCAGGTGGTCCAGCAGCTTGCGCCGGCGTGGCCACGCCATCGACCGCGTCTCGCCGTCCAGCGTCACGGTCAGCGACGCGGGAGCCTCGTCCGATTCTTCGACAGGCTCGGGCTCCGCGGATTCGAAGGGGTTGCCCGACAGCGACGTGAACTTCTCGATGTGCACCCGCTCCCGCGGCACGCCGAGCTGCCCGAGCGCCTCCCGCACGGCCGCCATGAACGGCGCCGGACCGCAGAGGAACGCCTCGTACGCCGTGAACGCGGAAGCCAGCCCGCGCAGCTGCGCGACGTCCGGCAGGCCCTGGACGCTCTCCAGCCAGTGCACCACGACGAGCCGGTCGCCGTAGCGCTTGGCCAGGGAGCGCAGCTCGCCGGCGAAGATCACCGACTGCTCGTCGCGGTTCGCGTAGACCAGCACCACGCGCCCGGATCCCTGCTCCAGCGCGGTCTTCAGGATCGCCATCACCGGCGTGATCCCGCTGCCCGCGGCGAAGAGCAGGAAGTCTTCGTCCACTGAGGACGGGGTGAACACCCCGGCCGGCGCCAGCACGTCCAGGGTCATCCCGGCCCGCAGCTCGTCGCAGATCCAGCTCGACCCGTAACCGCCGTCGGTGCGCTTGACCGTCACCTGCACGCGGTTCTCGTGCGGCGCGCTCGACAACGAGTAGCACCGCGCCACCGAACCGGTCCGCTCGCTCGGGATCCGCAGCGTCAGGAACTGCCCCGCCGAATACGTGAACGCCGACGCGTGCTCGCCGGGGATCTCGAACACCACCGAGCGCGCGTCCGGGGTCTCGACGACGACGTCGGCGACCGTCAGGGTGTAGACCCGCTCAGCCATCCGCGACCGCCAGCGTGCCCTCGCGCACCGCGTCGTCGATGCTGTCCGAGAGCTTCGGGCAGGTGTCGAGCAACGCGGTCGGGCCCTCGGCGTCGGCGAACACCGGGCAGCTCTCGGCGGCGTTCGTGATCCACTGGATGCTGGTGTGGTTGATGCTGTTCTTCTTCACCAGCACGCGGGTCCCGCAGCTGCGGCACTCGTGCGGCCGCAGCCCGCCGGTGAGGAACTCGACGGTCTCCGGCGTGCTCACACCTCGGCCTCCGCCTTCTGCCTGGCCAGGTTCTCCGCCACCTCGGCCGCCCACGCCTCGTTCGCCTTGGAAGTGTCCACTTCGAACTCGAAGCGCCGGGTCATGTCGTCGGTGACGTCGGCGGCGTCGACGTAGAACTGCTGGTACCAGCGGCGAAGCTGGTAGACCGGACCGTCCTCTTCGCACAGCAGCGGGTTCTCGATCTGCGTCTTGTGCTTCCAGATCTCGACGTCCTGCAGGAACCCGGCGCCGATGCCCTTGGCCAGCTTCGCCGCGATCTTGTCGGCGTGCTCGTCCGAAAGCCCGTCCTGCTTCTTGACCTTCATCCCGTACTGCAGCACGAACGACGTCGGCGTCACGGGGTAGTGGCAGTTGATCAGCACGCTCTGGATCTCGTAGCCCTGGAAGGAGTTCACCAGGTCGTTGATCATGTACGACGGCCCGAAGTACGACGCCTCCGACCGCAGCAGGTTGTCCTCGCCGCCGTAGTTGGACGCCATGCCCATGTCCGGGCGGCCCTTGGTGTTCAGGTACTGCGTCGCGATGTGGCCTTCGAAGACGTTCTTGAAGTACGTCGGGTACGCGTAGTGGATGTAGAAGAAATGGGCCATGTCCACGACGTTGTCGATGATCTCACGGCAGTTGGAGCCCTCGATGAGGATCGAGTCCCACGTCCAGTTGCTCCACTCGGAGCTGTAGGCCGCCTCGATCCGCGGGATCGCGAGCCCCTCCGGCGGCGGGTTGCCCTCGGGGTCGTGCCACACGAGCAGCTGGCCGTTCTGCTCCAGCGTCGTCCACGAGCGCGTCCGCGCGCGCAGCGGAACCCGCTTGGCGTAGGGGATCGCGACGCACTTGCCCTTGCCGTTCCAGCGCCAGTCGTGGAACGGGCAGGCCACCTCGTCGCCCTTGACCGTGCCCTGGGTGAGGTCGCCGCCCATGTGCCGGCAGTAGCCGTCGAGCACGTGCAGCTCGTCGTGGGAGTCCGCGAACACCACCAGCTTCGTGCCGAACGCGGTGATGGCGTGCGGTTTCCCGTCGCGGAAGCGCTCGGCCAGGCCGAGGCAGTGCCAGCCCCGGGCGAACCGGGCCGGTGGCTCGCCGGCGTAGATGGTCCGGACAGCGTCGGCTGCTTGCGTCATTGCTCGCCTCCCGTGGTCCTGTGATCTTCGTGGGCCAGCCGCGTCGCCGCAAGGTAGCCGAACACCATGGCCGGGCCGATGGTCGCGCCCGGCCCGGCGTACGTGCGGCCCATCACGGCCGCGCTGGCGTTGCCCGCCGCGTACAGCCCCGGCACGGCCGAGCCGTCCTCGCGCAGGACCTGCGCGTGTTCGTCGGTGCGCAGGCCGCCCTTGGTGCCGAGGTCGCCCGGCACGATCTTCACCGCGTAGTACGGCGCCTTGTCGAGCGGCCCGAGGCTGGGGTTGGGTTTGTTGCGCGGGTCGCCGTAGTAGTGGTCGTACGTGCTGAGCCCGCGCTGGAAGTCCTCGTCGACGCCGTTGCGCGCGAAGCCGTTGAACCGCTCGATGGTCGCCTCGAGACCATCCGCCGGGACGCCGATCTTCTCGGCCAGCCCGGCCAGCGAAGACGACTTCGCCGCGATCCCGGCCTTGAACCAGCGGCCGGGCAGCGGCTGGCGCGGCCCGATGCCGGTGAACATGTACCGGTCCTTGTAGCGCTGGTCGAACACCAGCCAGGTCGGGATGTGCTCGCCCGGGCCGTCACCCTCGCCGTACATCGCGTGCACGGCCTCGACGTACGGCGCCGACTCGTTGACGAACCGCTCGCCGCGCGCGTCGACCATGACGCACCGCGGCCGCGAACGCTCGGCCAGCGCGAACCACGGGCCGCCGGTGAGCGGCAGCGTCGGGCCCCACCAGGCGTCGTCCATCAGGTCGAGGGCGGCGCCGAGCTTGAGGCCGGCGGTGATGCCGTCGCCGGTGTTGGCGGCGGCGCCGACGGTCCAGTCGACGCCGATCGGCGCGCGCTGGTACTTCTCGCGCATCTCGAGGTTCTGCTCGAAGCCGCCGCTGGCGAGGATCACGCCGCGCCGGGCCTCGACGGTTCCCTGCGCGGTGACCACGCCGGTGACCCGGTCGCCCTCGACCTGCAGGTCCACCAGCGCGGTGTTGAGCCGGACGTCGACGTTCGCCCTGGTCAGGCCGATCCGCAGGCCGGCCGCAAGCGCTTGCCCCATGGCCAGCAGCCGCTGCCGGCGGAGCCGGCCGACCAGCCACTGCGTGCCGAGCGACAGCAGCCGGACGGCGCCGCGCGGGTGCCGGGCCAGCAGGCTCAGCCAGCGGTAGTCCGCCTGGGTGATCGGGACGCCGAGCGGGGGAGCGCTGTAGGGCGGTTCGAGGTGCGCGAGGTCGTCGCCGAGCAGGTGGCCGTCGAGCGCGACGGGCTCGACCGACCGGCCGCCGGGCCGCCCGCCGGGCGCCTCGGGGTGGTAGTCGCTGTAGTCGCGGACCCAGCGGAACTTCAGCGGGGTGTGGTCGCAGACGAACCGCAGCACCTCGGGGCCGTGGGCGAGGAACGCGTCGCGCCGGACGGCCGGGACGACGTCCCCGACGATCGAGGCGAGGTACTCGCGCGCCCGCTCGGGCGGCTCGTCGATCCCGGCGGCCCGCAGCGCGTGGTTGCCCGGCAGCCAGACCCCGCCGCCGGAGCGTGCGGTGGACCCGCCGAAGTGCGCGGCCTTCTCGAGGACGACGACGCTCAGGCCGCGGTGGGCCGCGGCCAGCGCGGCGGTCATCCCGGCGGCGCCACTGCCGACCACCACGACGTCGAACTGCTCCGTCATGCCACCTCACTTGTACCGTTACCTGTAACGTGTTCCACGAGACGAGTATCCAGTTGGGAGCCGCTTTCGGCCACCATAGACGAGAACGTGTTTCAGTTCTAGGGTGACGACCATGGACGAACTCGTCGCGGACGTGGTCATCGTGGGGTTCGGGGCGGCCGGCGCGTGCGCCGCCCTCGAAGCCGCCGACGCCGGTGCGGACGTCGTCATCGTCGAGCGCTTCGCCGGTGGTGGCGCCAGCGCGGTGAGCGGTGGCGTGGTCTACGCGGGCGGCGGCACCCGCCAGCAGCAGGACGCGGGCGTCGGCGACTCCGTCGACGCGATGTACGGCTACCTGCGCCTCGAAGCCGGGGACGTCGTCTCCGAAAAGACGCTGCGGCGCTTCTGCGAGGGCAGCCGCGAGATGATCACCTGGCTGGAAGGCAACGGCGTGCCGTTCGAAGGCAGCCTCTGCCCGTACAAGACGTCGTACCCGAGCGACAAGTACTACCTGTACTACTCCGGCAGCGAGGCCGCGGGCGGCTTCCGCGACGCGGCGGAACCGGCGCCGCGCGGCCACCGCGTCAAGGGCCCCGGCACGTCCGGGAAGATGCTGATGACCCGGCTGGCCGAAGCTGTACGCCGGCGCGGTATCCGCGTCCTGTCGCAGACGCGGGTGCGTTCGCTGATCATCGATCAGGGCGTGGTCACCGGGGTTGTCGTGGACACCTTGCGCAACGCGTCCGCCTCGGTGAAGGCCCGGCACCAGCGGCTCGCGCAGTACTCCGCCAAGCCCGGCATCTACGTCCCGTCGGTGCGGAAACCCCTGCACCGGCGGGTCGAACGGCTCGAACGCGCGCACGCCCGCGAGCTGCGGATCACCGCCCGCCGCGGGGTCGTCCTCGCCGCCGGTGGCTTCATCGCCAACCGCGAGATGGCCCGCGAGCACGCGCCCGCCTACCGCGGTGGCCTGCCGCTGGGGACGGCTGCCGACGACGGCTCGGGCATCCGGATGGGCGTCGAGGCCGGGGGAGCGACCGCGGAGCTGGGCCGGATCTCGGCGTGGCGGTTCGTGACGCCGCCGAGCGCGTTCCTCGGCGGGATCATCGTCGACGCCGGTGGCCGGCGGATCATCGACGAGTCGCGCTACGGCGCCGCGGTCGGTGAGCGGCTGATCGAGCAGCACGACGGCAAGGGCTGGCTGCTGGTCGACGCGCCGATCGTCGCCGAGGCCCGGCGCGACGGGAGCAAACAGAGCCAGTGGTTCCAGGGCCTGCAGCTGCGCTACCTCCTGCGGCGCGGGCGGGTCGTCGGATCGACGCTCGACGAGGTCGCGCGCAAGGCCGGGATCGACGCCGCCGGGCTGCGTGCCAGCGTCGAGGCCTACCACGGCGCCGAAGACCCGATGGGCAAGCCCGCCGAGTTCGCCCGGCGCCTGGACAACCCGCCGTTCTCGCTCATCGACGTCTCGGTGCGGCCCAACCTCGGGTACCCGACGCCGATGCTGACCCTCGGCGGCCTGGTCGTCGACGAGGACACCGGCGCCGTCCGGAGTGTGGACGGGCCGCCGATCCGCGGGTTGTACGCCGCCGGGCGCACCGCGGTGGGAATCTGTTCCAGGTCCTACGTCAGCGGTCTTTCGCTGGCCGACTGCGTGTTTTCCGGCCGCAGGGCGGGGATCAACTCGGCCCTGGCCCAGGGTGTTCTCGACAAAAACGAGAACGTGTTCTAGTCTTGCGGGAGTGACCGCGAGAGAGGAACACGCATGAGCGAGCAGGTGATCGCCGGGGTCCGGGACCTCCTGCCGGTCCTGCGGGAACGGGCCCAGGACACCGAGGACGCGCGCCGCGTCCCCGAGGAGTCCGTCAAGGCCCTGCAGGAGACCGGGTTCTTCAAGATGCTGCAACCGAAGCCGTACGGCGGCTTCGAAGCCGACCCGGTGAGCTTCTACACCGCGGTGAAGCTGATCGCGAGCGCGTGCGGGTCCACCGGCTGGGTCGCCTCCATCCTCGGCGTCCACCCGTGGCACGTGGCGTTGTTCGACGCTCAGGCGCAGGAAGAGGTGTGGGGCGCCGACGAGGACGTGCGGATCTCCTCGTCGTACGCCCCGATGGGCAAGGCGGAGGTCGTCGAAGGCGGCTACCGGCTTTCCGGCCGCTGGAGCTTCTCGTCCGGCTGCGACCACTGCACGTGGGTGCTGCTCGGCGGGCCGGCGTTCAAGGACGGCAAGCCGGTCGACTTCTGCACGTACCTGCTGCCCATTTCGGATTACTCCATTGTGGACGTCTGGGACACGGTCGGGCTGCGCGGCACCGGGTCCAACGACATCGTCGTCGAGGACGTCTTCGTCCCGCGGCACCGGGCGCTGAGCTTCATCGCGACGTCGAAGTGCAAGGTGCCGGGGCAGGCCGTCAACCCCGGGCCGCTGTACCGGCTGCCGTACGGGTCGGTGCACCCGAGCACCATCACCGCGCCGATCATCGGCATGGCCCAGGGCGCCTACGACGCGCACGTGGAGCACCAGCGCAAGCGGGTGCGCGCCGCGTACGCCGGTGAGCAGTCCAAAGAGGACCCGTTCGCCAAGGTGCGGATCGCCGAGGCCGCCAGCGAGATCGACGCCGCGTGGCTGCAGCTGACCCGCAACATCGACGAGCTGTACGAAATGGCCAAGCGCGAGGAGCGCCTGCCGAGCGATCTTCGCCTGCGCGTCCGGCGGGACCAGGTGCGCGGCACGGAGCGCGCGATCAGCGCGATCGACCGCCTTTTCGAGAACTCCGGCGGCCGGGCCATCCAGCGTGGCACGCCGATCCAGCGCTTCTGGCGCGACGCGCACGCCGGCCGGGTGCACGCGGCCAACGACGCCGAGCGCGCCTACGTCATGTACGGCACCGGGGTCTTCGGGCTCCCCGTCGAGAACGCGATGTACTGATGGCTTCTCCGGAAGGAAAGTACGTCCAGGCGGGCGGTCTGAAGCTGCACTACCACGAGTCCGGCGCCGAGCACGCCGAGACGGTGATCCTGCTGCACGGCGGCGGGCCCGGCGCGTCCGCGTGGAGCAACTTCGGGCGCAACCTGCCGGTGCTCGCCAAGCACTACCGGACGATCGCCGTCGACCAGCCCGGCTTCGGCCGCTCGGACAAGCCGACCGAGCACCCGCAGTACTTCCGCCACAGCGCGGACGCCGTCGTCGGCCTGATGGACGCGCTCGGCGTCGAAACCGCCCACTTCATCGGCAACTCGCTCGGCGGCGGGGCCGCGGTCCGGCTGGCGCTGAACCACGGCAAGCGCGCCGGGCGGCTGGTGCTGATGGGGCCGGGCGGGCTGAGCGTCAACATGTTCGCGCCCGACCCCACCGAAGGCGTCAAGAACCTCGGGAAGTTCGGCGCGAAACCCAGCCGGGAGCGCATGGAAGCGTTCCTGCGCATCATGGTCCACGACCAGGCGCTGATCACCGACGAGCTGATCGACGACCGGTTCGCCGCGGCGAACACCCCCGAGTCGCTCGCCGCGATGCGGGCCATGGGGATGTCGTTCGCCCAGCCCGAAACCTACGAAGAGGGCATGCTCTGGCGCGAGGCCCACCGCCTGCGCCAACGCGTGCTGTTGATCTGGGGCCGCGAGGACCGCGTCAACCCCCTCGACGGCGCGCTGGTCGCGCTGAAGACCATCCCGCGCGCGCAGCTGCACGTGTTCGGCGGCTGCGGACACTGGGCCCAGCTGGAGAAGTTCGACGAATTCAACCGGCTGGCCCTCGACTTCCTCGGGAGTTCCTGATGGGCATCCGGTCACTGGGTTACCTCCGCATCGAAGCCACCGACATGGCCGCGTGGCGCGAGTACGGGCTCAAGGTGCTCGGCATGGTCGAGGGCAAGGGGCAGAACCCCGACGCGCTCTACCTGCGCATGGACGACTTCCCGGCCCGGCTGGTCATCACGCCGGGTTCGGCGGACCGGCTCGACCGGACCGGCTGGGAGGCCGCGAACGCCGGTGAACTGGCCGAGATCCGGTCGCGGTTGGACAGTGCCTCGGTGCCCTACAAGGAGGGCACGCCCGAAGAGCTGGCCGACCGCCGCGTCGACGAGCTGATCAGCTTCGACGACCCGTCCGGCAACACCCAGGAGGTGTTCCACGGCGTCGCGCTGCAGCACCGGCGCGTGGTCAGCCCGTACGGGCACCGGTTCGTCACCGGCGAGCAGGGCCTCGGCCATGTCGTCTTGTCTACAAAGGACGATGAGGCGTCCCTGCGCTTCTACCGTGACGTCCTCGGGTTCCGGCTGCGCGACTCGATGCGCCTGCCGCCGCAGCTGGTCGGCCGGCCCGCCGACGGTGCGCCCGCGTGGCTGCGCTTCTTCGGCTGCAACCCGCGCCACCACAGCCTGGCGTTCCTGCCGATGCCGACGCCGAGCGGGATCGTGCACCTGATGGTCGAGGTGGAGCAGACCGACGACGTCGGCCTGTGCCTGGACCGCGCGATCCGGCGGAAGGTGCCGATGTCGGCGACGCTCGGCCGGCACGTCAACGACCTGATGCTGTCGTTCTACATGAAGACCCCCGGCGGGTTCGACGTCGAGTTCGGTTGTGAGGGCCGCCAGGTCGACGACGAGAACTGGATCGCCCGCGAGAGCACGGCGGTTTCCCTGTGGGGCCACGACTTCTCGGTCGGCGCCCGGCCGCCCGGCGCGCCGTGACGGCGATGGCCGTCGACCAGACGGCGTTCCGCGGCGTCCTCGGCCACTTCTGCACGGGCGTCACCGTGGTCACCGGCCGCGACGGCGACACGCTCGCCGGGTTCGCCTGCCAGTCGTTCGCGGCGCTGTCGCTCGACCCGCCGCTGGTGCTGTTCTGCCCGTCGCGGACCTCGCGCACCTGGCCGGTGCTCGCCGCGGCCGGCCGGTTCGCGGTGAACGTGCTGGCCGAGGACCAGCAGGAGGTCAGCGCGGTGTTCGGCGCCCGCGGCGAGGACAAGTTCGCCCGCTTCGGCTGGACCCCCGCGCCGTCCGGGGCGCCGCTGCTCGACGGGGCGTTGACCTGGATCGACTGCGAGCTGGAAGCCGTGCACGAGGCCGGCGACCACTACGTCGTGATCGGGCGGGTCACGGCGCTGGGCGCGCCGTCGGACGCGCGGCCGCTGCTGTTCCACCGCGGCCGGTACTCGGTCACCGAACCGGCCCGGGACGCCCTCGCCGCGCTGATGCCGTGGCCCCGCCCGGACGACTGGCTCTGAACCGGCGTCACCGCCTGCGGAGACCGTCGACGATCACCGTCACGATCTTGGGCACCCGCGCGTCCCACTCCGCTTCCGGCACCCGCGACAACGCGCCCAGGAGCAGGATGACGTCCGCCGCGTCGACCTCGGCGCGGATCTCGCCGGCGGCCTTCCCGCGGTCGAGCAGCAGCTCCAGTGCCTGGTCGAGCCGGTGGTGGTGGTCCGCGTAGAGGTCCTGCCACGCCGAGGCCTCGATCGCCGCCATCACCCCGCGTTTGACCCGGGCGTACTCGACCAGCCGCGCCAGCCAGGCGGTCAGGGCCGCGAGCGGCGGGTGCTCGGCCAGCAGCGGGGCCACGGCGTCGACGAGCTGCGTCAGCTCGTACCGGTACACCTCGGCCAGCAGGTGCTCGCGGGTCGGGAAGTGCCGGTAGAGCGTGCCCTGCCCGACGTCCGCGGCCTTGGCGACGCGGTGCAGCTTCAGGTCGGCGGCCGCGCCGTTGGACTCGCTCAGTTCGGCCCGCGCGGCCTCGACGATCCGGTCGCGGTTCGCGACCGCGTCCGACCGGCGCTCTCGTGTGGCCACGACGCCACCAGCCTTCCCTCACAGCAAAGTGGACAACTGTCCGGTATGCTCGAGGAGTAACCGGACAGTTGTCAGCTTAACGTGGGAGAGCTGTGATGGGCACTTTGGGCAGCAAGGTCGTCGCGATCACCGGCGCCAGCAGCGGGATCGGCGCGGCGACGGCACTGGAGCTGGCGGGTCGCGGCGCGGCGGTCGTGCTGGGGGCCCGGCGCACCGACCGGCTCGACACACTCGCGGCGCGGATCCGGGCCGAAGGTGGCCGCGCGGAGGTGCTGGCGGTCGACGTCACCCGGCGCGCCGACGTCGAGGAGCTGGTGGCGCTGGCGGTGGACCGGTTCGGGCGCCTCGACGTCCTGGTGGGCAACGCCGGCGTCGCCCGGACGGCGCCGGTGGCGGACCTCGACGTCGACGACTGGAACGCGATGATCGACGTCAACCTGCGGGGTGTCCTGCACGGCATCGCCGCCGCGCTGCCGGTGTTCCGGCGGCAGGGCTGCGGGCACTTCGTCACCACCGTGTCGACGTCGGGCTTGAAGATCGTGCCGACGCAGGCGGTCTACGCGGGGACGAAGAACGCGGTGCGCACGCTGCTGGAAGCCTTGCGCCAGGAGTCCACCGACGGCGTCCTGCGCACGACGTCCGTCTCGCCGGGGTTCGTGCACACCGAACTGGTCGACCACATCGAGGATCCCGGACGGCGGGCGCAGGCGCAGGAGGCCATGGCCACCCTCGGGATCGGCGCGGACGCCGTGGCCCGCGCCATCGCGTTCGCCATCGAGCAGCCCGACGACGTCGAAATCGGCGAAATCACCATTCGGCCTGCCCGGCAAGGATAAGCCCGGGTTGACGTCCACTGTGGACGGATGTAACAAGGGCGCGCGCGGGAGCGACTTCACGGGCGTCGCCCGCTCGAGGAGGAGCCCGTGCAGCTGTCCGGTTTCCCGGCCGCGGAGGTCGGGTTCGACCGCGCGGGCCGGCCGGCCGGCGACGAGGGCGCGGCCGTGCGGGAGCTGGCCGCGGACCGCGCGACCACGGACCTGGTGGTCCTGAGCCACGGCTGGGACGACGACCCGGCCACCGCCCGGGAGCTGTACGCCGCCCTCGCCTCGTCGCTGCGCGCGGTGTCCGGCGGCCGCCCGATCGCGCTCGCCTGCGTCCTGTGGCCCTCGCGCCGGTACGCCGCGTCCACCGGCCTGGAGGCGCGGCTGGACCTGTTGCGGACCCTGCGGTCCGAGCACGGGTCCACCATCGACGCCGCGGCCGACCTCGTCCCGGCGCTGCCGGCCCGGGCGACCGCGCGCACCGCGTTCGCGGCCGCCGTGCTGTCGGTCGCCGCGCCCGGCGCGCAGGACGTCGAAGACGCGTCGACGCAGCTGCTGACCCTGCCGGGCGGCACCGTGATGGACCGGCTCGCGAAGCCGGCGTCCGGGTTCGTCGAGGCCGCGCGGCAGCTGCTCGACTACCTGACCTACTACGAGCTGAAGACCCGCGCGGGCGACGTCGGGGAGCGCGGGCTGGCGCCGCTGCTCGGCGCGCTCGCCCGGCCCGGCCTGCGTGTCCACCTCGCCGGGCACGGGTTCGGCGCCCGGCTGGTCACCGCGGCCGCGAAGGCCCGGCCGGCCGCCTCGCTGAGCACCCTCACCCTGCTGCAGGCGGCCCTCTCGCACCACGCCTTCGCCGAGGGCGGGACGTTCCGGGAGGTCCTCGACCGGCACGTCGTGACCGGCCCGATCCTCGTCACGCACACCGCGTACGACCTGGTCGCCGGCGTCGCCTTCGAGATCGCGTCGCGCATCACGGGGCTGGAGCACGGGTGCCTCGCGCGCGACGGCGCACGGGACACCCCCGAAGCCGTCACGGCCGAGCTGCTGCCGGCCGGCGGGAGCTACGCGTGGCACCCGGGCGTGCCGCACAACCTGCAGGCCGATCGGTTCGTGCACGGGCACACCGACGTCGACGGGCCGGAAATCGCTCACGCATTGTTGTCGGCGATCGCGGCCAGTTACCGATCTGGCCAGAGGTAGGCCGCCCCCCCCGTGCGGCACGTAACCGTTGAGGTGAAGCCATCGGCCGTGGCTGTGGTCGGATCGGTAACCATCGGCACAGTAGCTCGACCGGGTGGTTGTGCACCGGTTCACAGGTGGGCCGCGTCCCATTCACGAGAGAAAGACGACACCTCGCGCGCACACTGGAGCCGCAGAGTCGTGTTTCCCGGGGAGGAGTGCCGCGCATGCGAGGTCGGATCGCCCGGTTCCGGCGCCGGTTGTTCCCCGGCCGCAACCCGCTCGCCCGCTTCGGCGACCGCGTCGAAGCCGCGCTGCTGGGGCTGGTGATCGCGGGGGCGCTGCTGGCCCTCCCGTTCGCCGCCGCGTTCGGCTCCGACACCTACGCCGCGCAGACCGCCCGCGCCGAGCAGGAGAGCGCCTCCCGGCACCCGGCGACGGCGATCGCGCTCGCCGCGGCCCCCACCCAGACCTACAGCACCGACGGGGCCGGCGCCCCGGCTGACCAGACCACCGTCCCCGCGGCCTGGTTCGACGCCCGCGGCACCCGGCACACCGGCGACGTCCTCGCCGACTCCGGCAGCCCGAAGGGCACGCACGTCCCGGTGTGGCTGGACCAGCGCGGCGAGCTGACGACCGAGCCGCTGTCGGCGTCCACCTCCGCCGCCGACGGCGTGTTCGCGGCGATCCTGCTCTGGGTCGGCGTCACCGGCGGCCTGGCCGCGCTCTACGGCCTCGGCCGGTTCGTCCTGGACCGGCTCCGCTCGGCGGCCTGGGATCGTGCCTGGGCCGAAGCCCGCCACGACAGCCGGTTCTGAGTCACTTCCAGCGGAAGTGCACGAACACCCGGCCGAAGTTGTCCTTGTCCTTCTCGATCCGGTGGTAGAGCGCCTTGATGTCCTTGCGCTCGAGGAACCGTAGCACGTGCTTCTTCAGCTGCCCGGACCCCTTCCCGGGAATGATCTCGACGAGCGGCGCCTTCTTCGCGACGGCCTCGTTGATGATCCCCTGCAGCGCCTTGTCGATCTCGCCGCCGCGGTTGTAGATGTCGTGGAGGTCCAGTTTCAGCTTCACAGGGCCTGCCACCAGCCGTCGACCGGCGGGGGCTCGGTGACGTCGATCCGCTCGCCCGGGCGGGGGACCGACAGTGGGATGTCCGCCGCCTTCGCCTCGCGCCAGACCCGGTCGGCCGGCTCGCCCCACGGGTGCATCGCCAGGGAGAACGTCGCCCAGTGGACCGGGACCAGCAGTTTCGCCCGGACGTCGAGGCCCGCCGCGACGCCCTCCTCCGGCGTCATGTGGATGTCCGGCCACTGCGGGGCGTACGCGCCGATCTGGACCAGCGCGACGTCGAAGGGTCCGTACTCCGCACCGATGCTCGCGAAGCCGTCGAAGTAGCCCGTGTCGCCGGTGTAGAAGACCCGGTGCTCCGGGCCGATCAGGGCCCAGGACGTCCACAGCGTGTCGTCGTTCGTGATGCCGCGGCCGGAAAAGTGCTGGGCCGGCGTCGACACGAACCGGACACCGGCGACCGTCGCGTCTTCGTGCCAGTCCAGCTCGATGATCCGGTCGGCCGGGACGTGCCAGCGCTCCAGGTGCGCGCCGACCCCCAGCGGCACCAGGAACGGGGCGTCGGTCGACGTCACCAGCGAGCGGATCGTCGCCAGGTCCAGGTGGTCGTAGTGGTCGTGCGAGATGACGACGGCGTCGACCCGGCCGATCCCGGACAGCGGCACCGGCGGCTCGTGCAGCCGCCTCGGGCCGGCGAACGTCGCGGGGGAGACCCGGTCGCTCCACACCGGGTCGAGCAGCACGCGGGCGCCGTCCAGCTCGACCAGCGTCGAGGCGTGGCCGTACCAGGTCAGGTGCAGGCCGGCGCCCGTCTCGACCGGCGCGTCTTGGACCAGCGGGATCACGCCCGCGGGTTTGCGCAGCTCACGGTCGGTGCCGAAGAACATCTCGCGGAAGATGGTGCTCATCGACGCCGCGGTCATCGGGTGCCGCGGCGCCACGTTGCGGAACACCTTGCCGTCGAACTGCGGCGACCGGCGGACCCGCTCGGCTCGGGCGCCGGCGGCCTTCGCGCCGAACGCCGCCGGCAGGTCTCGCAGGGCCGCGATCGTCTTCCTCATGCCCCGAGTCTACGAACGGTTCCTGAGAGGCGCCCCAGCTTCATGCAGGTGGGTGAGCGCCTGCCGGTAGGACTCGACCAGGCTCGTCTGCCGGTACGGGACGCCCAGCTCGGCGCAGTACGCCTGGACGATCGGCTGCGCCCGGCGCAGGTGCCGCGACGGCATGCTCGGGAACAGGTGGTGCTCGATCTGGTAGTTGAGGCCGCCGAGGGCGACGTCGACGACCGCGCCGCCGCGGACGTTGCGGGAGGTCAGCACCTGCTTGCGGAGGAAGTCGAGCTCCGGGCGGCCGGTCAGCGTCGGCATGCCCTTGTGGTTGGGCGCGAAGATCGATCCCATGTAGACACCCCACAGTCCTTGGTGGACGGCGAAGAACAGCAGCGCCATGCCCGGCGACAGCACCGTGAGCAACGCGCTGAAGTAGACGACGAAGTGCGTGGCGAGCAGTGCCGCTTCGACCCCGCGGCGGCGCAGGCCCGGCTTGCGCACCGCGCGAATCCCGGACCAGTGCAGGTTCAGGCCTTCGAGGGTGAGCAGCGGGAAGAACAGGAAAGCCTGGTGGCGCCCGATGAACGCGGGCACGCCGCGGGCCGCGCGGGCCTGGTCCTTCGACCAGACGAGGATGTCCGGGTCGACGTCCGGGTCCAGCTCCTCGTGGTTCGGGTTGGCGTGGTGGCGGGTGTGCTTGTCCATCCACCAGCCGTAGCTCATGCCGACACCGAGGTTGCCCGCGATCATCCCGGCGATCTCGGTCGGCCGCCGTCGCCGGAACACCTGCTTGTGCGCGAGGTCGTGGGAGAGCAGGGCGATCTGGCCGAACAGCACGGCCTGGAACGCGGCGACGCCCAGCTGCCACCACGAGTTCCCGAGGAAGGCGAAGGCGACCCAGCCGGCGGCGAACAGCGTGGTCACGACGGCGATCCGGGCGGTGTAGTAGCCGGGACGGCGCCGCATCAGGCCGGCGGCGGAGATGCGGTGGCTCAGCCGGGCGAAGTCGCTGCTGGTGTGCACGAGGTTGTCTGTGGTCACGTCCCCGAGTCTTCGCGCGCACGCCACCGCCCGGAAGCCTGCGCGCCGGTGGGTACTTCGGGGGGCCAGCCCTACCCGGTGACCTGGTATAGCGGAACGTGTGACCGCCGGGGCAGCACGCGTGCTCAGCTGGGGCGGACGCGGGGCAGGTGGTGGTGCGGCGCGCCGAACAGCAGGGCCGACGAGTGCGCGCGCTTGAAGTAGCGGTGCGCCGGGTGTTCCCAGGTGATCGCGATCCCGCCGTGCAGCTGGATCATCTCCGCCGCCACCTCCGAGAGCACCTCGGAGCAGTGCACCTTGGCGACCGCGGGCAGGTCCGCGTAGGCGGCCGAGCGGGCCGTCTCGACCAGGACGTGCAGGTCGGCCATGCGGTGCTTCAGCGCCTGGAAACTCCCGATGGGCCGCCCGAACTGGTGGCGTTGCTTGGTGTATTCGACGGTCAGCTCGAGGGCCCGCGCCGCCGCGCCGGTCTGCTCGGCGGCGAGGAGGAGGCAGGCGAAGTCCCGGACCGGGCCCGGATCCAGGGGGCCGAGCCGCCGGGCGGGCGCGTGGTCGAACGTCACGGTGGCGAAGTGCCGGGTCTCGTCCAGCGAAGGGACGTGCTCGCGGACGGCGTCGGCGGGGTCCACTTCGTACAGTCCGTCTTCGGCGACGGCCAGGAGAATCGAAGCGGTGTCGCCGTCCAGGACGTAGTGCGCCCGTCCGTCCACAGTCGACAAATCACCTCGGCACGCGGCGGCCTCCCAGCGGCCGTCCTCGCCGGTCCAGGCCAGCGCGGCGACGGCGCCTTCGGCGAGCCGGGGGAGCAGCTGCTCGTCACCGGTCGCGAGTACCGCCCGGGCGGCGACGGCCGAGCCGAGGAACGGGACGTCGGACAGCACGCGGCCGAGTTCTTCCGCGACGATCCGGAGTTCGGTGAGCCCGGCGCCGAGCCCGCCGTGCTCCTCGGGGATGGCCAGGGCGGGGACGCCGATGTCGACGAGGGCCGGCCACGGCGCGGCCTCCCGTTCCAGGAGTTTCCGGACGGTGGCGCGGAGTTCGTCCTGTTCCGGCGTCATCCGACCGCCGCCAGGACCCGACGCCGGTGCACCGCGGCGGTGCCCCAGGCCGTGGTCAGGGCACGGATCCGCAGTAGCCGGCGGCCGAGCGGGTGCTCGGCGGTGTAGCCGATGGCGCCGTGCACCTGCAGTCCGGTGCGGGCCGCGAGCAACGCCGCGTCGCCGCAGGCCACCTTCGCCGCCGAGACGTCTTCCGGGGCGAGGGTCACGGCCGCGCCGTACAGCAACGGCCGGGCCAGCTCGAGCGCCGTGACGACGTCGGCGAGGAGGTGCTTGACCGCCTGGTACTTACCGATCTCGCAGCCGTACTGCCGGCGCTGACCGGCGTAGCCGACCGACGTCGTGAGCAGCCAGTTCCCGGCGCCGAGCAGCTGGGCCGCCGTCGCCAGCACACCGAGGTCGAACGCGCGCGCCGGGTCCAGCGCCGGCCCGAGGTCGTCGCCGGGGACGACCTCGAACAGCCGCCGGGTCGGGTCCACCGAGGACAGTGCGCGGCCGGGGGTGAAGGTCTGCAAGCGGGTGCCGTCCACCAGGACGCGCAGGTCCGCGGTGTCCGCGTCGAGGGCGTAGGGGACGTGCGGGGTGAAGACCACCGACGCCCGGGTCTCGCCGGCGGCGACCGAGGCGAGCACCGGGTCGTCGAGCAGCGCGGGCAGCACCGCCGCGGTGTCGGTCCACGGCCCGGGAACACCGTGGTGGCCCAGCGCCTCGAACGCGACCACGAGATCGACCGGTGACGCGCCGAGGCCGTCGTGCTTCTCCGGGATGCCGAGCGCCGTGACCCCCAGCTCGGCCAGCTTCGGCCAGTCGTCGGTGGTGGACAGCAGGTCGTGCAGGGACGCGGCGAACGCCGTCTGCTCGCCGGTCAGCCCGAACCTCATCGATCCTCCCGCGGCAGGCCGAGCAGGCGTTCGGCGACGATGGTGCGCTGGATCTGGTCGGTCCCGCCGTAGATCGGCCCGGCCAGGGAGAACAGCCAGCCGTCGCTCCAGCGGCCGTGCAGCTCGGCGTCCGGGCCCAGCAGGTCGAGCGCCGTCTCGTGCAGCTCGACGTCGAGGTGCGACCAGAACAGCTTGTTGACGCTCGACTCCGGCCCGAGCTGCCCGCCTTCGGCGAGCTTGGTGACCGTGCCGAAGGTGTAGAGCTGGTAGGCGCGGGCGCCGATCCAGGCGTCGGCGACCCGGTCCGCGGTGGCTTCGGGACGGCCCGCCGACGACCACAAGGCCGTGAGCCGGCCGGCGGCCGCGAGGAACCGGCCGGGGCTGCGCAGGGACAGGCCGCGTTCGTTGTTGGCCGTGGTCATCGCGACCTTCCAGCCCGCGCCGGGCTCGCCGATGACGTCGGCGTCCGGCACGAAGACGTCGTCGAAGAAGATCTCGGCGAACCCCGGCTCGCCGTCCAGCTGCGGGATCGGGCGCACGGTGACGCCGCCGGTGCGCAGGTCCGCCATCAGGTAGGTCAGGCCGCGGTGGCGTTCGGCGTCGGGGTCGCTGCGGAACAGGCCGAACGCGCGATCGGCGTACGCGGCCCGGGAACTCCACGTCTTCTGTCCGTTGAGGACCCAGCCACCGTCCACTCGCGACGCCGTGCTGCGCAGCGCCGCGATGTCACTGCCCGCCTCCGGCTCGGACCAGGCCTGCGCCCAGACCTCTTCGGAGCGGGCCATCTTCGGCAGGATCCGGGCCAGCTGCTCGTCCGTGCCGTGGGAGAACAGCGTCGGCGCGAGCATGAAGATGCCGTTCTGGTTGACCCGCAGCGGCGCGCCGGCCGCGTAGTACTCCTCCTCGAACAGCACCCATTCCAGGAGGCTCGCGTCGCGGCCGCCGTACTCGGCCGGCCAGGAGACCACCGACCAGCGCGCGTCGGCCAGCTCGGCTTCCCACTCGCGGTGGGCGGCGAAGCCCTCCGGCGTGTCGAACGAGGGGAGCGGTTCGGCGGGGACGTGCGCGGTCAGCCAGGCGCGGGCTTCGTCGCGGAACGCTTGAGCTTCGGGGGAGAGGTCGAGGTCCATCAGCGACCCCGCATGGACCGGGCGTCCAGACCGGCCAGGGAGTCGCCGGAGGTCTCGGCGTTGTGCGCGTGCGCGAAGTGGTGCAGCCCGAACACACTGTCCATTCCGGACCGCAGGCCCATCTGGTCCTCGGCCTGGTTCACGGCCTTCTTGGCCAGCGCGAGCCCGAACCGCGGCATCTCGGCGATCTTCTCCGCGAGCGCCATCGTCTCGGTTTCGAGGTCGGCGCGCGGGACGACGCGGTTGAGCATGCCCCAGTCGAGAGCCTGCTGGGCGGTGAAGCGCTCACCGGTGAACAGGACCTCCTTGGCCCGGCGCGGGCCGAGCACCCAGGGGTGCGCGAAGTATTCGACACCGGGAATCCCCATGCGCACCACAGGATCGGCGAAGAACGCGTCGTCGGACGCGACGATCAGGTCACACACCCAGGCCAGCATCAGCGCCCCGGCGATGCAGGCGCCCTGCACGGAGGCGATCGTCGGCTTGGGGATCTCCCGCCAGCGGCGGCACATCCCCAGGTACACCTCGGACTCCCGCGCGAACCGCTGGTCACCGCCCGCCGCGTCGACGTGGTCCCACCACATCACCGCTTTGCGCTCGAACGAGACGTCGGCGTCGCGGCCCGGCGAGCCGATGTCGTGCCCGGCCGAGAAGTGCTTGCCCGCGCCGGCCAGCACGATCACCTTGACCTCGGCATCGTCGACGGCCCTGGTGAACGCGGCGTCGAGCGCGTAGGTCATCGCCGAGTTCTGCGCGTTGCGGTACTCGGGCCGGTTCAGGGTGACGACCGCGACCGGCCCGCGCCGCTCGTAGGTCACCTCAGACGGTTCGGTCATGCCCTTCCTCTCGCAGAACTCGCTTGAGCACCTTGCCCGACGGCGTGCGCGGCAGCTCGTCCCGGAACTCGACGTGCCGGGGCCGCTTGTAGTTCGCCAGGTTGGCCTGGCAGTGGTTCAGGACGTCCTCAATGGACAGAGTGGTGCCGGGCCGCGGCCGGACGTAGGCCTTGCCGACCTCGCCGTAGACCTGATCCGGCACGCCGACGACGACGGCCTCGGCCACGCCGTCCAGCCAGCCGAGTGCCTGCTCGACCTCGGCCGGGTAGACGTTGAAGCCGCCGCAGATGTACATGTCCTTGATCCGGTCGACGATCCGCAGGTGCCCCGATTCGGTGAGCACGCCGACGTCCCCGGTGTGCAGCCAGCCGTCGGCGTCGATCGCCTCGGCGGTCGCGGCCGGGTCGTCGAGGTAGCCGAGCATCACGTTCGGCCCGCGCAGCAGTACCTCGCCGGCGTCACCGAGACGGACCTCGAACCCGGCGGTGGGCCGGCCGACGGTCCGGGCGATCAGGTCGGGCGGGTCGGTGCGCAGGGACATCGTGGCCACGACGGCCTCGGTGAGCCCGTACGCGGTGAGGACCAGATCGAAGCCCAGTTCCGCCTGCATCCGCTCGACGAGCGCCACCGGGACGGTCGCCGCGCCGGTGACGGCCAAGCGGAGCGTCGACAGGTCGTACGACGGCCGCTCGGGGGCGTCCAGCAGGACCTGGAAGATGGTCGGGGCGCCCGGCAGCACGGAGATCCGCTCGTCCTGGATCAGCCGGAGGGTCTCGGCGACGGCGAAGGTGCGCTGCGGCACGAGCGTCGTGCCGTGGAGCGTCGCGGCCAGGATCCCGGCCTTGTAGCCGAAACTGTGGAAGAACGGGTTGATCACGAGGTAGCGGTCGTGCTCGCTCAGCTCGCCGCAGGCGGCCCACGCGGCGGCGACCCCCAGGGCCTGGCGGTGCGACGACATCGCGCCCTTGCTGCGGCCGGTGGTGCCGGAGGTGAAGAGGATGTCGCTGACGTCGTCCGGCCGCGCGGGGCTGGTGAAGGTGTCGTCGAAGCCGTCGAGCGCGTCCCACTCGGTGACGCCGTCGACCGGGTCTTCCGGGCCCTCGACCGGCATCCGCAGGACGGTGGGCGGTCGTTCGGTCAGGTCCGCGAGCCGGTCCGTGTCGAGGAAAGTCCCGGTGACGGCCAGGGCCGAGACCTTGGCGCGGGTCAGGATGTCGGTGGTTTCCCGGGCGGTGAACCGGGTGCTGATCGGCACCAGCGTCGCGCCGGCGTAGTGCGCGCCGAGCGCGGCGACCGGCCAGTGCCACGTGTTGGGCGCGCAGACCGCGACGCGGTCACCCGGTCCGATCCCCGCGGCGGCGTAGAAGTTCGCGCACCGCCGCACCCGGGAGAGCAGCTCCGGCCAGGTCAGCCGGACGTCGCCGTCCACCAGTGCTTCACGCGCGGGGAACCGCTCCGCCGCGGCGTCGAGCGCCGCCGGGACGGTCTCCGTCATCACGGCCTCCCTAGCAAGTGCTTGGTAGGGTAGCCTACGCAGGACCCCCGGTTTTGGCCAGAGGAGGTGGCGGTGCCCGACCCAGACTTCCGTGCCGAGGTACGGACCTGGCTGGCCGAACACCTGCGCGGCGACTTCGCGAAGCTGCGCGGGCGTGGCGGGCCCGGCCGTGAGCACGAGGCGTTCGAGGAGCGCCTGGCGTGGGAACGCGAGCTGGCCACCGGCGGCTGGAACTGCGTCGGCTGGCCCGTCGAGCACGGCGGCCGCGGCGCGACCCTCGAGCAGCAGGTGATCTTCCACGAGGAGTACGCCCTGTCCGACGCCCCGGCCAAGGTCGGGCACTTCGGCCAGGAACTGCTCGGCCCGACGCTCATCGCGTTCGGCACGCCGGAGCAGCAGCGCCGGTTTCTGCCGCCGATCGTCGCCGCCGAAGAACTCTGGTGCCAGGGCTACTCCGAACCCGGCGCGGGCTCCGACCTCGCCGCCGTCTCGACGTCGGCCCGGCTCGACGGCGACGAGTGGGTCGTCACCGGCCAGAAAGTCTGGACGTCGCTGGCTCAGCACGCCGACTGGTGTTTTGTCGTCGCCCGCACCGAGTCCGGCTCGAAGCGCCACCAGGGACTGTCCTATCTGCTCGTCCCGATGCGACAGTCCGGAGTGGACGTCCGGCCGATCGTCCAGCTGACCGGGACGGCGGAGTTCAACGAGGTCTTCTTCGACGGCGCCCGCACGCACCGCGACCTGGCCGTGGGGGAGCCGGGTGACGGCTGGCGCGTCGCGATGGGCACCCTGGCCTTCGAACGCGGCGTCGCCACCCTCGGCCAGCAGGTCGGCTTCCGGCGCGAGCTGACGGCGTTGACCGACCTGGCCCGGGCCACCGGCGCGCTCGACGACCCGGTGCTCGCCGAGCGCGTCGACCGGGCCTGGCTCGGCCTGGAAGTCATGCGGGCGCACGCGATCCGCACGCTCGGCGACACCGGCCCCGGCACGGCGTCGGTCGCGAAACTCGTCTGGGCGAACTGGCACCGCACCCTCGGCGAGCTGGCCATGGCGATCCGCGGCGCGGCGGGGATGCTCGCGCCCGGCGGGCTCGACGACTGGCAGCGGCTCTACCTGTTCACCCGCGCCGACACGATCTACGGCGGCTCCGACGAGATCCAGCGGAACATCATCGCCGAGCGCGTGCTCGGCCTGCCCCGGGAGGCGCGACCGTGATCACCGTCCCGAAGTACCCGGCGGGTGCGAACCTGGTGCGGGACAAGGTGGTCGTCGTGACCGCCGCGGCCGGCACCGGCATCGGGTCCGCCACGGCGAAACGCTGCCTCGAGGAGGGCGCGAAGGTCGTCGTCAGCGACTGGCACGAACGCCGCCTCGGCGAGAAGGCCGAGGAACTCGCGGACCTCGGTGACGTCCACGCGATCCCGTGCGACGTCACGCAGGAGGACCAGGTCCAGGCGCTCGTCGACGGGAGCGTCGAGCGGTTCGGCCGGATCGACGTCGTGGTCAACAACGCCGGGCTCGGCGGCACGAAGTCCCTGCTGGACATGACCGACGAGGAGTGGACCCGGGTCCTCGACGTCACCCTCAACGGCACCTTCCGCGCCACCCGCGCGGCCCTGCGCCGGTTCGCGCAACAGGGTGACGGTGGCGCGATCGTCAACAACGCGTCCGTGCTCGGCTGGCGCGCCCAGGGCGGGCAGGCGCACTACGCGGCGGCCAAGGCCGGGGTGATGGCCTTGACGCGGTGCGCGGCCGTGGACGCCGCGCCGCTCGGTGTCCGGGTCAACGCCGTCGCGCCCAGCATCGCCATGCACGCGTTCCTGGCCAAGGTGACCAGCGACGAGCTGCTCGAGGAATTGACCGCCCGCGAGGTTTCGGGGAGGGCGGCGCAGCCGTGGGAAGTGGCGAATGTGATCGTGTTCCTGGCCAGTGAGTACTCCTCCTACCTCACCGGCGAGGTCGTGTCCGTGAGTTCGCAACATGCGTGAGGTGCCCCGATGAGTCCCGTCAAGAACAGCCGCCGTGCGGAGCTGCTGGACCTGGCCGCGCGGCTGTTCGCCGAGCGCGGGTACGTGTCCACCACCGTGCGGGACATCGCCGACGCCGCCGGCATCCTGTCCGGCAGCCTGTACCACCACTTCGACTCCAAGGAGTCGATGGCCGACGAGATCCTCACCGGCTTCCTCGACGAGCTGTTCGGGTCGTACGCGGAGATCGTCGCCCAGGGGCTGGGCCCGCGCGAGACGCTCGAAGCGGTCGTCGTGGCGTCGTTCGACTCGATCCACCGGCGCCCGGCGCAGGTCGCGATCTACCAGAACGAGGCCAAGCACCTCATGCAGCTGCCGCGGTTCGCCTACCTCAACGACCGCAACGCCGAGTTCCGCAAGCTGTGGAACGGCATCCTCACCGACGGCGTCGCGGACGGGGTCTTCCGCGCGGACCTCGACGTCGAGCTGACCTACCGGTTCATCCGCGACACGGTGTGGGTGGCCGTGCGCTGGTACAACCCCGACGGCGCGCTCACCGCGCAGGACGTCGCGGAGCAGTACCTCGGGATCCTGCTGGACGGCATCGCTCAGAAGGGAAGGCGACGTGGCTGAAGCGTATGTCCTGGACGCGGTCCGGACACCGGTCGGCAAGCGCGGGGGAGCGCTGAGCACGGTCCACCCGGCCGACCTGGGCGCGCACGTGATCCGCGCGATCGTCGAACGGACCGGCGTCGACCCGGAGCTGGTGGAGGACGTCATCTTCGGCTGCGTCGACACGCTGGGCCCGCAGGCGGGCAACGTCGCGCGGACGTCGTGGCTCGCGGCCGGCTACCCGCAGCACGTGCCGGGGGTGACGGTCGACCGGCAGTGCGGGTCGAGCCAGCAGGCCGTGCACTTCGCCGCGCAGGCGGTGCTGAGCGGCACGGCGGACCTCGTGCTGGCGGGCGGCGTGCAGAACATGAGCGCCGTCCCGATCGGCGCGGCGATGCTCGCCGGGCGCGAATACGGGTTCGAGGATCCGTTTTCCGGTTCGAAGGGCTGGCAGGAACGCTTCGGTGCGAGTGAGGTGTCGCAGTTCCGCAGCGCGGACATGATCGCCGGCCATTGGGACATTTCGCGCGTCGCGATGGAGGAATTCGCGCTGCGGAGTCACCAGCTCGCCGCGGCGGCGTCCGACGGCGGATTGTTCGACGACGAAATAGCGCCGTTCGGAGAATTCAGCCGGGACGAAGGACCACGCCGGGACACCTCCCTGGAACGGATGGCGGGATTGAAGCCGCTGTCCCCGGAATCCCGCATCACGGCGGCGGTGGCGAGCCAGATTTCCGACGGCGCGAGCGCGACGCTGATCGCGTCCGCCGAATTCGTCCGGGAGCACGGGCTGACGCCGATGGCCCGCATCCACCACCTGTCGGTCCGCGCGGCGGACCCGGTCTGGATGCTCACCGGCCCGATCCCGGCGACCGCGCACGCGCTGCGTCGCACCGGGCTGACGATCGGTGACATCGATCTTTTCGAGGTGAACGAGGCGTTCGCGAGCGTGGTGCTGGCGTGGCTCGACGAGACGGGCGCCGACCCGTCCCGGGTCAACGTCAACGGCGGCGCGATCGCTCTCGGTCACCCGATCGGCGCGTCCGGCACCAAGCTGTTCGCGACGCTGCTCCACGAACTGAAGCGCCGTGGCGGCCGCTACGGCCTGCAGACGATGTGCGAAGGCGGCGGCACGGCCAACGTGACGATCGTCGAAAACCTCGCCTGAGCACTGAACTCCGGACACAGCTGAGGCCGGTTCGGGGGTTCCCGTTCCCTCGAACCGGCCTCGGCCGGTGCAACCCCGATAGCGCACCATCTCCGTGACGGCCTTCCCGCCGGCATACCCTTCCGGCGAGAAGGCCCCCACGATCCACCGTCCCGTCGGTCACCCGCCGGGACGCCCGACCCCGGGCCCCCGCCCGGCGAGCCGGAAGAAGGCCATCTCGAGGGGTGTCGGGTTCCCTCGGGATGGCCCTCTCCTGGCCCGCCGGACGCTCGGCCCGAGTCCGGGCGCGAGGCGGGCAGTGGGGACGTTTTGGGGGCCGGCCACCACGCCGCCCAGCCGCGGAGGGGACGTAGTGGCCGGCCAAGGGACGAGGGCCGCCGCGCGCAGCCTCGCCCCGGTCTTCGTTACCTCCCCATCGGGATGGCCATGGTCGGCGGTGCGTCCACCGGCAGGGACTGCGCGGCGAACGCCGTCGTGGGGGGCGCGGCCAGGGACTGCGCGGCGAACGCGGTGGTCGGGATGTTGTTGGCGAACTCGCTCTCGAACTCGCGCTCGAAGGCCTGGGCGTCGAAACCGCTCTCGAACTCCGTCGGCACGTCGGCCGCCAGCGCCGCGAGCGACGGTTCGACGACCGGGACCTGGGGGGTCTCGGCGGCCACGGCGGGAGCGGGCTCCGGCTCCGGCACGTACTCCGGGGCGGGCAGCCGGCGGTCGAGCTCGGCCATCCAGTCGAGCATCGCGCGCGGCTTGTCCCACGCGGAGATGCCGACGAGCCGGCCGTCGCGGATGAAGCCGGTGATGCCGTCGGCCAGCGTCACGGTGTCTTCGGCCAGCGACGGCATGCCGCACATCTGCAGCCGCGTGTCGTACAGCGTCGACCACGCCCGGGGGAGCGGGGTGAACGGCTTGGCGCTGGACTGGCCCATCAGCAGGTTGTCCGCCGCGTGCCGGGCCGACTCGACGGCGTTGATCCAGTGCTCGACCCGCCGCGGGGTCTCGTCGAAGCGCAGGTTCGGCCAGCGCGCGATGTCCCCGGCGATGACGACGTCGGACGCGCCCTCGGCGAACAGCTTCGAGTCGCACAGCACGCCGTCGCTGATGTCGAGGCCGGAGCCGCGCATCCAGTCGACCGACGGGACACTGCCGATGGCGAGCACGACGACGCTGGCGACCAGCAGCTGGTTGTTCGTCAGGTGCAGCCCGACGGTGTCCTTCGTGCTGATCCAGTGCCGCACTTCGCTCTTCATCGCGAGTTTCGCGCGGTGCTCGTGGTGCGCCTCGACGATGCCGCTCGAGACGCGGTCGCCGAAGCGGTGCAGCGGCGCCTTCGCGTGGCCGACCAGGGTGACGTCCCGGCCGATGTGCCGCATGCTCGCGGCGAACTCGTTGCCGATCAGGCCGGCGCCGATCACGACGGCCGGCTTCTTGCTGGCGTGCAGGCAGCGCCGCACGGCCATCGAGTCCTCGACCGTGCGCAGGATCCGCACGCGCGGGTCGTGGCGCGGCGATCCGGGCAGGTGCCGCGGGTAGACGCCGGTCGCGGCGATCAGGCCGTCGTACCAGAGGGATTCACCACCGGGCAGGTGCACGACCCGCTCGGTGGTGTCGAGGTGCGTGACCCGCGCGCCGAGCCGCCAGTGCACGTCCAGGTCCGGCAGGTAGTGCGAAAGGCCCACGTCGCTGGGCCGTTCGGTCCCCATCACGAGCGCCTTGGAGACCATCGGCCGGTGGTAGGGGCGCCGGGCTTCGTCGCCGATCAGGACGATCTCACCGTCGAAGTTCTGTTCCCGCAGGCGTTCCGCGGCGCGCAACCCCGCGACGCCCGCACCGACGATGACGATCCGGTCGCCGTCAGCCATCGAGGTCCCCTCTCATCACGACCGCCTGCATCGGGCAGCAGCGGGCCGCCATCTTCGCCTGTTCCATGGTGGTTTCGTCCAGCAGCCGCGTGCGGAAGCGCAGCCGGCCGTCCTGGCCGAGGTCGAACACGTCCGGCGCTTCCATGGCGCAGATGCCGTAGAGCTCGCAGCGGTCGTTGTCGACACTGATCCGGGGCCCGCTACCGGGCAAACGGAGGGGCATGTCAGGCCACCTGCTCTTCCACGAGTCCGATGCGTTCGAGGGTCCGGGCCGGCAGGAACCGCAGCAGCGACAACGTCGCCGCCGGGATGAGCAGCGTGATGCCGCCCAGCCAGACGACGGCGAGGTGGCCGTTGGCGATCGAGCCGAACCAGGCGTGCAACGCGGTCAGCGCCACGGCCGGGTAGGCGCAGCGGTGCAGCCACAGCCAGCGGCGGTAGGAGGTGAACCGCTGCAGGCCCGCGGTGAGCGCGATGGCCAGCATGACCTCGAAACCGACGATGCCGATGCTGTGCCGGATCTCCTGGCCGGACAGGAACGGGAGGAACAGGTACTGCAGGGAGTAGGGCTGGATCGTCAGGTAGAAGAACCCCAGGGCGTGGATGCCGCCGAAGATCAGCGTGCCGGTCGCGAGCACCATGTGCGAGCTGCGCAGGGCCTTGCGGCCGGTGACCGAGCGCACCCACCCCGTGGCGGTGAGCACGCCCCAGGTGAGGGTCAGCATCATCGCCGCGTAGGACGCCCGGGCCGCGAAGGCCGCGAGGCCCCGCGCCGCCGGGTCGGTCTTCGGCTGGAACTGCTGGGTGATCAGGATCGTCGCGTCGTGCCAGGTCTCAACCATGACTGCTCCCGGCACGAACGGCGGCCGGACGGGAAGCGGTCCGGGCGCGGGTGCGGTTGCCCTTGATCTGGCGCAGCACGTAGAACAGGCCGCCGCCGACCAGCAGGAACAGGGCCGCCACCACGGCGACCTGGGACGTGTCGAGGCCGAGCGGGGCTCCGGCGGGCGCCGCGGTGGTGGAGACCGCGGGCTCGGGGAGCGCGGTGTAGTCGACCATGCCGGTGCTCTCGAGCATCGTCATGTGCCGCATCACGGCCTGGTTGCCGACGGTCGCGAACGCCCGGACGTCGTCGTTGCGGGTGCCGGCGCGCAGCTGCGCGAGGATGGCGAACACCTGGCCGTGCGCCGCGCGCAGCCGGTTGGCGAAGACCCGGTCGAACGCCGGCCCGGGGGCGGCGTTCATCTCTTCGAGCAGCCAGCCGCGCTGTTCGTCGGAGGGCTGGTCGGGCACCGGCGAGTTCAGTTTCGCCGACAGCGCGCGGGTCGCGACGTCGAGCCGGCCGTGATCCATCATGATCGCGAAGCCGACTTCCTTGACCAGCGGGCTGCCCTTCTGCATGGCCATCATGCCCGAGGGCATCTCCCACAGCCCGGCCTGGCGGACCTTGGTGAGCAGCACCGAGTCGGTGGGCGAGACGGCCGTGGTCTGGGCGAGCGAGGCCGAGCCCGGCGCGAGCAGCGCCAGCACCGCGACCACCACGAACAGGATCCGGACCAGCGGCCGGGAGCGTTCGAGGGCGGACGGCGGGTAGAGCTCCGGCGCGGCGAACTCAGATGCCGAAAGCATTTTGCCTCCACTCGTCCTGGGTCAGCGTGATCTTCTTGCCGTCCGGCGCGATCGGGAACCACGCCTGGTCGGCGCCCTGGCCGGAGGTGTCGGCCGGTTCGCTGTCGCCGGTGAAGTGGTAGAGCGGCCAGCCGGCGAGGGTGACCTGCTGGCTGCCGTCCTCGCGGGTGATCTGGCCGATCAGGGACGTGTCGACGCCGATCGGCGCGGGGCCGCCGACGGTGACCGGGATCCACTTGGTCGCGCAGGCGCCGTTGCAGTTGGACCGTGAGGGGTCGGTCGTGTCCCGGTCGTAGCGGTAGATCGTGTAGCCGGTGCCGTCGACCAGCATCAGCCCCAGGTCGAACGTCTTCGCGGCGCGGAGCTGGCTCTTCGCCGGGTCGTTCGGGTTGGCCGTGATCGGCTGGGGCATGGCGAGGGTCATCTGGCCCGGTTGCTGGGCGGGCATCTGCATCCCGGCGCCGCCACCTGCGGCGTAACCACCGGAGGTGGTCGCGGCGCCGGCGGTACAGGCGGTGAGCAGAGCGAGTGCGGTGAGGCACACGGCGGCGGGGACCACCGGTCGGGGAATGCGGATCACTGCTCCTCCGTGGGGCATGACTACGCGCTGTTGCCGGGGGTGCAACGGAAAAGCGCGCGAAAGATCCACTGTGGACGACTGGTCCGGGGTGGATGCGGAGCGTTGCGGGGGACAACGCCTTGTCGGGGTCTTCGGTAGGGGATACGGACACGGTAGGGAAACGGTTCAAAAAACTTTCGGCCGCTCTTGCCCGGCACTTGGTACTAGACGTAGGCCGTCCGGCGCACCAAGATGTGCCGCGTGGGACGGCACACTCGAGCGCTGAGACCCGTCGAAGATCAGGAAGTCGTTGTTGAGCCCAACGACGCCCATGACGATCTGGCGAAGGCGCTCTACCAGGAGTTCGGCGGGTCCCTCATGGCGTTCGCGCTCCGGCTGACCGGCCACGACCGGCAGTGGGCCGAAGACGTCGTGCAGGAGACCCTGATCAAGGCGTGGCGGAACGCCGACAAGCTCGACCGCCAGCCGGAGATGCTGCGCGCGTGGTTGTTCACCGTCGCCCGCCGCACCGTCATCGACGGCTGGCGCAGCCGCAGTGTCCGTCCCCAGGAGCTCGAAGAGATCGAATCCGACGCGATCGCGGTGTCCGACGAGTCGGACCGCACGCTCGCCGCCATGATCGTTTACGAAGCGCTGCAGGGACTTTCGCCCGAGCAGCGCGAGGCCATCCAGCAGACCTACCTGCGCGATCGCACCGTGAACGAGGTCGCGGCCACCCTGGGCGTACCCCCGGGCACCATCAAGTCCCGCATCCACCACGCCGTCCGCGCCCTGCGCCGTGCCCTCCGTGAGCGGGGGTGAGCTGAGGTTGGCCGGGTCCGCGCACACCGACGTCGCCGCGTACGTGCTCGGCGTCCTCACCGAGGCCGAGAGCACCCAGTTCGAAGCCCATCTCATGAACTGCCCGCACTGCCAGCTCGACCTGATCGAGCTGTACCAGCTGCCGGACGTCCTCGACCTCGTCAAGCGCAGCTGGCCGGAGCCGCCGATGCCGGCGCCCGGCCCGCGCACCCTCGCCCCCGGGCCCCGGGTGCTGCGCGGCCTGATGGAGGAGGCGTCCGTCAAGCGCCGCCGTCGCAAGCGGCTCGGCATCATCGCCGGGGCCGCGGCCGCCGCGCTCGTCGTGGCCGGCCCGCTCGTGACCCTCGCCGTCCGGCCGGCCGACGCCGTCCCGCCCGCCGCCCTCTCCGCGCCGAGCGGCAAGCAGCCGCCTCCCGTGACGAGCGTCCCCGCGACGTCCACCCCGCCGCCGGGTCAGGCCGGCAACGGCCAGACCTACGGCCGCGGCAGCGGCGGGTCCGCCGTCAGCGCCCTCGTCACCGTCCTGCCGGTGGAGTGGGGCAGCCGCATCGAGCTCGAGCTGCGCGGGATCGTCGGGCCGCTGAAGTGCCAGCTGATCGCCGTCTCCGTTTCGGGCGGCGAGGGCGTGGTCGCCAGCTGGTCCGTGCCGCCCAAGGGCTTCGGCATTCCCGGCTCGCCCGAACCGCTGCGCCTGCAGGGGTCCACCTCGACGCCGATGGACCAGATCGGCCGGTTCGAGGTCCGTGGCGAGGACGGCACCGTCCTCGTCATGGTGCAGCGCTGAACCGTGCGGCGTTGAAACAATTTTCCCGCTTGTCCCCCGGTGACCTGGGTGAATGCTGCGCGGTTGCGCGGCGTCAGATAACGAAAAGATAACGGGCCGGTCGCTTTTGAACCTCGCGCCGCCGGCGTCCGTATCCCCCAATGCATCCCCCTGATGCACCCCGATAGACCCCGAGCCGGAACCAAGTGGCACCGGGCAGCGACGCCGGAACATTCGGCGGAAGGCCCCGGACAGCACTTCCCCCGGGTTCCGCACCACATCACGACCTCAATTATCGGTAGTTCTTGCCCGGGCTGCCGCGCTGTTCGGCGCGCCCGGAAAAACGAACGAGGTGAACTAGTCCATGCCCCGGAATTCTCGGTCCCCCGTGACGGGCAAGCATCGTGTTGCCCGTCGAACCAAGATCGCGATGGGCGCGATCGGCCTGGCGATCGCCGTCGGCGCACTCGCCGTCGCGGTCTCGACCGGCCGCACGGGCGAGGCCAGCGCGGACCCGGCTGACCCGTCGTTCTTCATCGACATCAACAAGGTTCCCGCCGGCAACAACGTCAACGCGGCCCTGGCGAAGAAGGGTACCCAAGGTTCCTTCACCGTCGACTGCGGCACGAACGCCGACGGCGCCCACCACAACCCGGACAACTTCATCGCCCAGCCCGGGATCAAGAACGGCGCGCAGCACCTGCACGACTACGTCGGCAACTTGACCACCGACGCCGACTCGAGCCTCAAGAGCCTGCTCGCCGGTGGCACGACCTGCAAGAACGGCGACAAGTCCGCCTACTTCTGGCCGGTCATCCGGATCGACACCGCGGACGACGCGGCGGCGAACGCGAGCAAGAACCAGCAGGCTCAGCAACAGCAGCAGGGCAAGACCGGCGACGTCCAGCAGGACCAGAGCGCCGCGGACGCCCAGGCGGCCGACGCCGCCGGCCAGGGCCAGGCCACTCAGGACCAGGCCACGCAGGACCAGGCCACGCAGGATCAGAACGCGCAGGATCAGAACGCGCAGGACCAGAACGCGCAGGATCAGAACGCTCAGGACCAGAACGGTCAGCAGAAGAAGAACGCCGGTGGCGGCGGGACTCGCGGTGGCCAGAACGCCCAGCAGCAGGACGGCCAGAACGCCCAGCAGGACCAGCAGGCGCAGAACCGTCGCCGCGGTGGCCAGAACGGCGGCCAGAACCAGGGCGGCAAGAACGGTGGCCAGAACAACGGTGGCCAGAACGGCAACCAGAGCAGCAGCGCCGCGGCACCGCCGTCCGAAGTGCTCGGCGGCCCCCAGGGCGCGAACGAAGAGGTCGGCGACAACGACGGCCAGATCGTCGAGCCGGAGTCGGCGACGCTGAAGTTCATCGGCGGCGGCGCCAGGAGCGTCGTCGCGATGCCGCTCGGCCTGAAGATCCTCTACGGTGACGCCAAGCAGAGCACCAACGGCCCGGCCAACGCCCGGCCCAGCTGGACCTGCACCGGGTTCGAGGACCGGCTGACCGACCTCTACCCGATCTGCCCGGCGGGCAGCAAGGTGGAGCGCATCCACGCCTTCCCGAACTGCTGGGACGGCAAGAACACCGACAGCGCGAACCACCGCACCCACGTGGTGTTCGCCAACCAGCAGGGCAAGTGCCCGCAGGGGTTCAAGAACATCCCGCAGCTGCAGGTGACGCTGGTCTACAACGTCCCGCAGGACGTCCAGCAAAAGGGCCAGTACAAAGTGGACGCATTCGCCCAGGAGAAGCACAACCCGCGGTCCGACCACGACGACTTCGGCAACGTGATGAGCAGGCAGATCATGAACCGCCTCGTCAACTGCGTCAACTCCGGCAAGGCCTGCGCGGAATAACGGCTCCACCGCTCCGCAACCGGCCACCGCTCCAAGAAGGGTGAACGTCATGAACCGTGCTCGCCCGGTCGCTGCCGCACTGCTCGCCGTCGCCGGCCTCGCGCTGGTCACGGCCTGCGGGACCAATCCGTACGCCACGTCCGGCACCACCGTGCAGCCGGCCGCGCTCGGACTCCAGCAGCAGCAACCGGCGAGCACGGTTCCGGCCGGTGCCGGCCAGGTCCAGCTCGTCACCTCCACAGTGGAGGGTCTCGGCACGGTCCTGGCCGACACCGAAGGCCACACGCTCTACCGGTACGCCAAGGACACCGCCAAGCCCCCGAAAGCTGTTTGCGACGGGGCTTGCGCCGAAATGTGGCCCCCGCTGGTCTCCGACACCCCGGCGCTCGCCGCCGGCGTGGACGCGCAGCTCATCGGCCAGGTCACGAGATCCGACGGACAGCAGCAGGTGACCGTCGGCGGCTGGCCGGTCTACCGGTACGCCAAGGACACCGGCCGGGGCATCGCGCTCGGCCAGAACGCCAGCGCGGACTGGTCGGCGATCACGCCGACGGGGGAGAAGGCGGGCCAGGGCCCGGCTTCCCCGGCCACCGAACCCGCGAAGCCCACCACGATCGGCACCACCGAAGTCGGCGGTCTCGGCCCGGTCCTCACGGACCAGGCCGGCAACACGCTCTACCTGTTCACGAAGGACGGCAAGGACTCCGGAACGTCCACATGCGACGGCGCCTGCGCGAAGACGTGGCCGCCGGTGCGGGTGGACGGCCGGATCACGGTCGCCGAGAGCGTCGACACCGCCCTCATCGGGCAGATCCGGCGCTCCGACGGAACCATGCAGGTGACCGTCGGCGGCTGGCCGGTCTACAGCTACAGCAAGGACGAAGCGCCCGGCGAAGCCAACGGGCACGGAGTCGGGAACACCTGGTACGCCGTGGAACCCAGCGGCTGCAAGGTCGACCCGGCCCGCAGACCCGACGCCCAGCAGGTTGCGGCAGCGTCATCTTCCGGCGGGTACTGACCCGCCCCACGATCCCCGGCCCGGCGAACACTTCCCTCCACCTCACCCCCCCGTTCGCCGGGCCGGTCGCAGTACGCGGGACCACGGTCCCGTTCGTGAGTTACCGCACCCGGTGGGTGTTTCCCCTCCACCTCACCCCCTTTGCCCACCGGGCCGATGCGGTAACGCGAGACCCGGTCCGGCGGACGCCCTCCACCTCACCCCCCAGTCCGCCGGACCACGGTCCCGTCCCCGAGCCCCGGCCGGGTGGACGACTTCCCTCCACCTCACCCCCTCGTCCACCCGGCCGGGATTCCGTTCCCCCACAACGATCCACTTCGGATCAGGCGAAGGAGGACAGTCGCGGGATGCAGATCCCGCCCCGAGTTCCGGTCCGGCAGGCGACTTCCCTCCACCTCACCCCCCTCGCCCGCCGGCCCGGAACTCCCCCAACCCCGCAACCCGACCCTCCAGGTACGCGAGCCGACCTCCCAATCACGCGAGATGCCCCTCCAGACACGCGAGAGGCCCCTCCAGCCAACCGAAATCCCCGCTGGACACGCGACTCACGTCCTCCATCACGCGAGTCACGTCCCCAGTCACGCGAGATCCGCTTACGGTCCCGCGATTCCGGTCTCCGAGCTTCCACGCTCCGCCCGGATCCCGGCCTGACGGCCGCCCCCTCGGTCGCGGGCCGTTCCGCAATCCCCGGTCCGGTGGATGCTTCCCTCCACCTCACCCCCCTCATCCTCCGGACCGGCTCAGCTGCGGTCCCCGTGCTCCGGCACGGGGACCGTGGCCCAGAAGTCCAGCGGGACGCGGCCGACGCCCCGCCCGGCCGAGTCGAGCAGCCGGCCCATCAGCTTGACGCTCCGCAGGGTGACGGCCCGGCCGGTGATCTCCAGCCACGGCAGCTTCGCGGCCAGAACCCCTTCCAGCGCCACCGTGTCGTGCTGCGCCGGCAGCCACACCACCAGCATCAGGTTCGCCTCCCCGGACACCGCCGCGCACATCCGGACGTCGGGCAGCATCGCCAGCGAACGCGCCGTCGTCTCCAGCTTGTCCGGGGGAACCCGCAGCCACAGCGTCACCGTGACCGGCGCGGGGGACGCCGACCGCGCGATCTCGCACCGCACGCGGATCGCGCCCCGGGCCAGCAGCGCGTCCAGCCGGCGTCGCACGGTCGTCGCCCCGACGCCGAGCTCGGCCGCCAGCGCCGCCGCCGACACCCGCGCGTCCACCCCGAGGGCCAGGATCAACGCCCGGTCGGCCTCGTCGAACCGCAGCGGGGCGCGGTGCCGCACCGGTTTCGGCGTCAGCGCTTCCCGTTGCCCGGGCGAGATCGCGCGCACCCGCCACCGGCTGCCTTCGGTGAACATCCGCGGTGACAGGACGGTCCGCACCCGCGTGACACCCGGGGTCGTCGCCACCCGGTCCAGCACGTGCGCGCCCAGCTCCCGCAACGTCGGCGCGACGACGTGGACGAGCAGGTCACCCGGCCCGGCCACACATTCGACGGTCACCACGTGCACGTCCGCGGCCAGCTCGCCGGCGACGCGCAGAACCGAGCCGGGCGTGCAGTCGATCTCGACGAACGCCAAGGCCAGCTGCGCGGTGAGCTCCCCACCCGCGTACGCGGTGAGCCACGCGTCCCCGCGTTCGACGAGGCCGTCCCAGCGCCGGGCGGCGGTGACCGCGCCCAGCCCCAGCGCTTTTCCGAGCGTCGACCAGGACGCCCGCGGCGCCGCCTGCAGCGCGTCGACCAGTTTGAGGTCCTGCTCGTCCAACATGGCGGATTCTTCGCTCATCGGCCCTCGAAACGGTGGTTCTGTGGGTTTTTCCCAGCCATTGTGCTCGACTCTCGCATGATCGGCGGATGACTCTGCGCTCCGACGCCGCCGTCCTGCTCGACGATCTGGTCTCCCTGCGCCGTGACCTGCACCGCATCCCCGAGATCGGCCTGCACCTGCCGCGCACGCAGGAACGCGTCCTCGCCGCGCTCGACGGCCTCGGCCTCGAACTCACCCTCGGCAAGAACCTCTCCTCGATCACCGGCGTCCTCCGCGGCGGCAAGCCCGGCGGCACGGTCCTCCTGCGGGGCGACATGGACGCGCTCCCGGTCACCGAGGCCACCGGCGAGGAGTTCGGCTCCACGCTCGACGGCGCCATGCACGCCTGCGGCCACGACCTGCACACCGCGGGCCTGGTCGGCGCGGCCCGGCTGCTCGCCGCCCGCAAGGCCGACCTGCCCGGCGATGTCGTGTTCATGTTCCAGCCCGGCGAAGAGGGCTGGGACGGCGCCGGGCACATGATCGAGGAGGGCGTCCTGACGGCGTCCGGCAAGCACGTCGACGCCGCGTACGGCCTGCACGTCTCGGCCGCGAGCTACGGGAAGGGCCAGTTCACCGCCCGCCCCGGCACGCTGATGGCGGCGTCCGGCGCGCTGGCCGTCCGGGTCCTCGGCGAAGGCGGCCACGGCTCGTCCCCGCACGACGCCCGCGACCCGATCCCGGCGGCCTGCGAGATGGTGACCGCGCTGCAGACGATGGTGACGCGCACCTTCGACGTCTTCGACCCGGTCGTCGTCACCGTCGGGATGTTCCACGCCGGCACCCGGCGCAACATCATCCCGGACGACGCGAGGTTCGAGGCGACCCTGCGCTCGTTCTCGCCGGAGACGGCGGCCCGCGTCGGCGACCGCGCCGTCCAGGTCTGCCGCGGCATCGCCGCCGCGCACGGCCTCGACGTCGACGTCACCTACGAGCCGGAGTACCCGGCGACGATCAACGACGCCGGGGCATACGACTTCGTCGCGGACACGATCCGCGACGTCTTCGGCGAGGAGCGGTTCACCGAGATGGCCGAACCGATCACCGGGTCGGAGGACTTCTCCCGCGTCCTCGAGCGCGTGCCCGGCGCGTACCTGTTCCTCGGCGCCTGTCCGACGGACCCGGCGACCGCGCCGGACAACCACTCGCCCCGCGCGAGGTTCGACGACAGCGTGCTCGGCGACGGCGCCGCGCTGCTGGCCGAGCTCGCCCTCCGCCGGCTCGAGATCCTGGCGGGGTGAGCCCGTGCGCAGATACCACTGGCCGCCGCTGCTCCCGGTGCTCGCGCTGGTGCTGATGCCGTTCCTGCCGTTCGTCAACACGACCGGGCTGTGGCTCGGGCTGCCGCGGATGGTGGTGTGGGGCGCGTTCTGGTGCCTGATGTTCACCCCGGCGCTGCTGTGGTCCGAACGCCTGCTGCGCGCGGCGGGGGAGGAGGACGACGCATGATCCTCACCTTCACCCTCGCCGGCATCGTGCTGATCGGCGTGCTCGGCTTCGTCGGCCGCCGCAAGCCCGTCGCCGACCTGGCCGAATGGACGGTCGGTGGCCGCCGGTTCGGCGCGCTCACGATGTGGTTCCTGCAGGCCGGGGAGGTGTTCACCACCTTCACCTTCCTCGGCATGGCCGGGCTCGCGTTCTCCGGCGGCGTCGCGGCGATGTACGCGCTGCCGTACGTGCCGATCGCCTACGTCGTGCTGTTCTTCCTCGCCAAACGGCTCTGGACGATGGGGAAGGACCGCGGGTACCTCACCCAGGGCGACTTCCTCGAGGACCGCTACTCCAGCCGGACGCTCGGCACGCTGTCCGCGGTGCTGGGCGTGGTCTTCGTGCTGCCGTACCTGCAGCTGCAGATCACCGGGCTCGGCCTGATCGTCCGGCTGGTCACCGGCGACAACGCCTCCGGCACGCTCAGCATGGTGACCGGCAGCGTGCTGATCGTCGCGTTCGTGCTGTGGGCCGGGCTGCGCGGCGTCGCGGCGACGTCCTACTTCAAGGACGGCGTCATGCTGGTCGCGCTGGTGGTGCTCATCATCGCCGTGCCGACGCACTTCGCGGGCGGGATTCCCGCGGTGTTCCACAAGATCGAGCAGCTGCACCCGGAGAAGCTGATCGTCCACAGTGGAGCGAACGACCACGTCTGGTTCATCACGAGCATGCTGGTCAGCGCCATCGGCGTCGGCCTGATGACACTGCCGCACTCGTGGCCGGCGCTGATGTCCGCGCGCGACCCGAAGGTGCTGCGGCGCAACTACGCCTGGATGCCGGTGTACGAGCTGTGCCTGCTGCTGCCGATGGTCATCGGGTTCGCGGCGATCCTCGTGGTACCCAAGGGGAGTGATCCGAACGGCGTACTGCTGACGCTCTCGAAGGACGCCCTGCCCGGCTGGGTGACCGGGGTCGTCGTGGTCGCCGCGACGGCCACCGCGATGGTCCCGGCGGCCGGGATCCTGATCGGCATCTCGTCGCTGGTGGCGCGCAACATAGTCCGTGTTCGCAGCGGCCGCAAGCAGTTCTGGATCAACCACGGCACGGTTGTGGTCGCGAGTACCCTTGCCCTCGTGCTCGGCATCTTCCGCCCGGACCTGCTGGCCAACCTGCTGCTGCTCACCTATTCGGGCTCGGTCCAGCTGGCGCCGGCCAACCTGCTGGGCTTCTTCCGGCGCGTGCCGGTCGGCAAGGGCCCGGTGCTGGCCGGGCTGGTGGCCGGCGAGCTCGTGGTCAGCTGGCTGACCTTTGTGGACACTCACCTGGTCGGCACGGTCAACGTGGGCCTGGTGGGGCTCGGCGCGAACGTCGTCGTGCTCGCACTGGCCGCTCTGGTCCAACGACAGGCTTCTCCCCAGGAGGCGGCGTGACTCGCACGGTCTTCACCGGCGGTTCGGTGTTCGACGGCACCGGCGCGGACCCGGCGGCGGCCGACGTCGCCGTCGAACACGGGCGGATCGTCGACGTCGGCACGGATCTGGACGGCGACGAGGGCGTCGACTGCGACGGTGCCGTGCTGCTGCCGGGCCTGTTCGACTGCCATGTGCACGTCACGGTGTCCGACATCGGGCTGCTCGCGCGGGTGCAGAAACCGTTCTCCTACCAGTTCTACGAGGCCGCCCGGAACCTGTGGGCGACCCTCGGGCTGGGCATCACGACGGTCCGCGACGCCTCCGGCGCCGACCTCGGCATCAAGCAGGCGGTGGACGACGGACTGATCCCGGGCCCGCGGCTGCAGATCTCGATCGGCCTGATCAGCCAGACCGGCGGCCACGGCGACGCGTGGAGCCCGTCCGGGATGTGCGTCCCGCTGCTGGTGCCGCACCCGGGCCGCCCGGACGCGACCGCCGACGGCCCCGACGAGATGCGCCGCGTCGCCCGCACCCTGCTGCGCGCGGGCGCGGACGTGCTGAAGGTGTGCACGACCGGCGGGGTGCTCTCGCCGCGCGACGACCCGCGGCACGCGCAGTACACGCCGGAGGAGCTGGAGGTCCTGGTCGCCGAGGCGGCCGCGCAGGGCCGTCCGGTGATGGCGCACGCGCAGGGCGCGGCGGGCATCAAGAACGCCGTCCGCGCGGGCGTCCGCTCGATCGAGCACGGCATCTACCTGGACGACGAGGCGATCGAGCTGATGCTCGGCCACGGCACGTGGCTGGTCCCGACGCTGATCGCCCCGGTGAACGTGGTCCGCGCGGCCGACGCGGGCATCGACCTGCCGTCGGCCGTCGTCGCCAAGGCCCGCGAGGTGGTCGAGGCCCACCGCGACTCGGTCCGCCGCGCGTACGCCGCAGGCGTCCGCATCGCGATGGGCACGGACAGCGGCGTCGGCCCGCACGGCACGAACCTCGAGGAACTGGCCCTGATGGCGGCGTGCGGCATGACGCCCGGGGACGTCCTGGAGGCGACGACGTCGTCGGCGGCCCGGCTGATGGGCCTGGACGGCGAGCTGGGCCGCATCGAGCCGGGCCTGCGCGCGGACCTCGTGGTGGTGGCGGGGGACCCGTACGACTTCCCGGGGCTGGCGGGCACCATCCGCGAGGTCTGGAAGGACGGCACCCGGGTGGTCTGAGCTAGTTGCCGACCGCGACCAGCACGACGAAGCCCGTGACGGTCACGCCCAGCAGCGGCCAGCCGACGATCGGCTTGACGCCGACCCCGGCCACCAGCAGGCCGAACGCCAGGATCAGCGTGCCGAGGCCCAGTTCACCGTGCACGTACTGGGCCGCGGTGACTGCGTTCTGCCCCCCACCGAGGTCGGCGACGAACGCGTCCCGGATCGCGGCCGGCGTGCGGTCGTAGCGGAATTCCCAGATGAACTGCGCGATCGGCCAGAGCATCGCGACGGCGCTGACGGAATAGCCCGCCACTTTCGCGATCAGGGCGGCGTTGTCGATGTTCCAGTTCAGTCCGACGATTCCGATCAAGGTCAGCGCGATGAGCGAATACAGCGTCGGGTGGAAATTCACCGGTCCGGCGAAACCGTTGAAAACGGCGAAGTTCCCGCCCCCGACCCCGCCGCCGAAGTCCTTCAAGCTGGTCAGGACGGTGTGCGCCAGCGGAGAACCGGGCGGCGGCTCGTAGGTCGCGCCGTACAAGGACGGCAGGACGAACCCGAGGAATCCGATGACGCTGCCGGCGATGACAAAACCACCGCGGGTCTTGCTTTCCATGTCCGCCCCGTCCGCCCCGTCCGCCGCCGAATCCGGCCACACCGGTCCCTGGGTCGCGGCCGTGGCGAATTTCGTTACGAGGGCGGGCTTTTCCCGCGTTGAAAAGGGGCGAAAGCCCGATTACGGGAGTTCCGGGGACAGCAGGTCCCGCAACGCGGCCGCGAACTTGACCGGGTTCCGCTGCGGCGCCAGGTGCGCCCCGGGCAGCTCCGTGAACGGCAGGCCCAGCTCCAGCGCCAGGATCTTCGCCGGCTGGTAGTGGTACCGGCCGCGGCTTCCCTCGCCGGCCACCGGGAGGACCTCCGTGCTCGCCCGGCGCAACGCGCGCAGGTCCGGCAGGTAGTCGAAGAACGGCGTCAGCTCGCGGTCGAACAGCCGGATCCAGTCGGCCTCGTGCGGGAGGCGGAGGTTGGGCAGGTCCGGCAGCGCGGCCCCCGCGATCGCGTCGGCGAACCGGGTCACCGCCGTCATCAGCTCACCCGAACGGGCCAGCTGCACCTGCTCGGCCGCCGCTTCGAGCCAGCCGCTCGCGTCCGGCATCAGGTGGACCGCCGGGGGCTCGTGCGCCACCAGCGTCGACACGCGGTCCGGGTGGCGGGCGACCAGGTCGAGGCCGATCAGCGCGCCCGCGCTCGAGCCGAACACCAGGGCCGGGGTGTCCGTCACGTGGTTCAGCACCGCCAGCGCGTCGTCCGCCTGCAGCGCCACCGGGACCGGGCCCGTCGTGGTGTCCGTGCTGGCGAAGTGGCCGCGCCGGTCGTACGTGACGACCGTGTAGTGCTCGTACAGGTGTTTCGCCAGCGCGCGGTAGGCGTCACCCGATCCGGTCCCGCCCGAGATCAGCAGCAGCACCGGCCCCTCGCCGCCGCGGCGGACCTGGAGCTCACCGTCCTCCACCGGGCAACGGCTTTCCGAGATCATGCCCGAAAGTCAAGCACACAGCCCGCGCAGGATTGCTTCGGCGTCGCTCACGATCCGTTCGATCAGGTCACCCACCCGGGGGAGATCCGCGAGCAGCCCGACGACCTGCCCGGACGCCAGCACCCCGGCCCCGAGGTCGCCGTCGACGAGCCCCGCGCGCAGCAGCATCGGCGTGTTGGCGGCCATCAGCACCTGCGCCCACGTCCGCTGCCCGCCGCGCTTCATCCGGACGCCCTCGCGCGCCAGCGACGCCCAGGAAAGCCCGCTGAGCCGCCGGAACCGGCCCGCGTTGGCCGCCGCCCGGACGAGCCCCCCGAGCGTCCCGGACGCCTCCAGCCCGTCGACCAGCCCGGTGCGCAACACCCGGTGCGGAAGGCCGTCCACCTTTCGGGTGACGACGGTGCCGTTCAGGTCTCGCGCCAGGTAGGCCTGCTTGATGGCGTCGGGCACCGTGCTCTCCCGCGTCAGCAGGAACCGGGTGCCCATGCCGATCCCGGCCGCGCCGTAGGCCAGCGCCGCGGCCAGCCCGCGGCCGTCGAAGAACCCGCCCGCCGCGACCACCGGGATGTCGACGGCGTCCAGCACCGACGGCAGCAGCAGCGTCGTGGCGACCCCGCCGGTGTGCCCGCCGCCCTCCCCGCCCTGGACGACGACCGCGTCCGCGCCCCACGCCGCCACCTTCTCGGCGTGCCGGGCCGCGCCCACCGACGGCACCACGACAACGCCGTGGTCCTTCAGCTTCGCGATCATGTCCTTCTTGGGGGCCAACGCGAACGACGCGACCCGGACGTTCTCGCGGATCAGCAGGTCGACGCGGCGGCCGGCGTCGTCGGCGTCCGCGCGCAGGTTGACCCCGAACGGCGCGGACGTGCGGCTCTTGACCTCCTTGACGGCGGCTTCGAGCTCGTCGAACGTCATCGTCGCCGAGCCGAGGATGCCGAGCCCGCCGCCCTCCGCCGTCGCCGACACCAGCCGCGGCCCGGCCACCCAGCCCATCCCGGTCTGGACGACCGGGTGCCGGACGCCGGTCAGCTCGGTCAGCCGCGTCTTCATTCGGGTACTTCCTTCTCCCGCAACGACTTCGGATCCAGTTCGGCGATCAGCTCCAGCTCTTCCGCGGTCGGCTCCCTGCTCGTGGTGACCCCGTCGGTGACCAGCGGGAACCCGGTC
>NZ_JBICSQ010000008.1:0-209925 GCF_043197175.1 Amycolatopsis sp. NPDC049252 | reverse complement strand
ACGCCTTGGGTGCACCGGAAGCAGCGGTTCCAGCCGCTCCCACAGCTGATCGGTCAGGACCTCCTCACGCATACCAACATTCTGGAAAGCTCTGCTTGTCAGGCAAGACGACACGCCGACTCATTCTGAACTGCCCCCTTAGAGTCCCTCAATGCGACATTCACGGCTTTCCGGGGTCAGGTGAGCTGGTGTTTGCGGGTGAGCTGCTTCAGCTGGGCGACGAGGTCGTTCGGGCCCGGCTGGGCTTCGATTTCGGCGCGTAGCGCCTGAGCTCGGGTGCGGAAGGTCGGTTCGGTGAGGAGCCGTCGGAGTGCGTCGTGGACGGCTGGGCCGGTGGCGTCGTCCGAGTGGACCGTGAGGCCCGCGCCCTGCTCCTCCAGCTTGCGGGCCAGCAGGGGTGCGTCGAAGTCGTACGGGAGGGTCAGCTGGGGGACGCCGTGGCGGGAGAACGTCGCCAGGGTGCCGAAACCGCCGTGGTGGATGGCCGCCGTACACGTCGCCGCCAGGGCGTCCAAGGGGACGTACGGGACCACTCGCGCGTTCGACGGGATCGGGCCCAGCGACTCGGGGTCGGCGATCGTCGCCACCACCTCGACGTCCATTGTGGACAGAGTGGCCAGGATGTCGCGGACGTTCACCGTGTAGCCCGAGTACTCCGTCGCCGAGGTGCCCAGCGTCAGGGCCACTCGCGGCCGGTCGAGCGGCTGGGTCACCCAGGGCGGGACCACCGCCGCGCCGCCGTACGGCGTGTAGCGGACCGGGAGCGCGTCCAAGGAGACGGCGAGGCTCGGCGGGAGCGGGTCGAGGGTGAAGTGCCCGGCACGCAAGTGATCCTCGTACGGGAGGCCGTGGCGGGACGCGGTTTCGGTGAGCCATTCGGTGAGGCGGTCGGTGGCGGTGAAACGACGGATCCAGTCGTGCGTGACGCCCAGGAAGTCCGTGCCGAACAGCACCCGGCCGTGCGCGGCGCCGCACGCGTGGGCCGCGAGGGCGCCGCTGTAGGTGAACGGCTCCCACAGCACCAGGTCCGGCCGCCACGCGCGGGCGAACTCGACCGCGCCGTCCAGCAGTGGCTCGTTGTCCTCGCCGAACGCGTACGTCACCATCATCTCGAACGCCTCGGCGCGCTCCTCGGTCCAATCGGCCGGCGACGGCGTGAACTCCGCGAGGTCGTACGGCTTCGGCAAGCCGCGCCGCAGCGCGTCGCGCGCCTCCTGCGCCTCCGGCGTGTCGTCCTCGGGGTCGGGTTCCGGGTCGTGGCCGAGCGGGACGGCGGTGAGGCCGGCGCGGGTGATCGCGTCGGTGAACCCCGGCGTGCTCGCCACCCGGACCTCGTGCCCGGCGGTGCGCAGCGCCCACGCGAGCGGCGCCAGCGCGTAGAAGTGCGTCAGCTGGGGCAGGACGCAGCACAGGACCTTCACGGCCGGCCTCCGCGGTGTTTCGTGGTCAGTTCCTCGAGCCGCGCGACGACGGCGTTGGGGCTCGGCATCGCGGCGATCTCCCCGGCCAGCCCGGCCGCGGCGGCCTGGATACCGTCGTTGCGCAGCAGCTGTTCGACGCTCCACCGGATCCGCCGGCCGCTGGCCTGCGCCGGGGTTACCGTCAGGCCGGCGCCTCGGGCGGCGAGCTTGCGGCCGAGCAGCGGCGCGTCGAAGTCGTGCGGCAGGGTCAGCTGGGGGACGCCGTGGCGGGCGAACGTCAGCATCGTGCCGAACCCGCCGTGGTGGATCGCCGCCGCGCACGTCGGGGCCAGGGCGTCGAGCGGCACGTACGGCACCGCCCGCACGTTGTCCGGCACCGGCCCGTCGACCGTCGCCACCACCTCGACGTCCATTGTGGACAATGCGGCGAGCAGGTCGGGCACCTGCACGCTGTAGCCGCCGTACTCGAGCGTCGCCGAGGTGCCCAAGGTGAGCGCGATCCGGGGCCGTGACGGCGTTTCCCGCAGCCAGGCCGGGACTTCCGCCGGGCCACCGTAGGCGACGTACCGCGCCGGGACGTATTCCAGCTCCGGCGAAGCCAGCCGCAGCGGCGACGGCAGCTGGTCGACGGTGAAGTGCCCGGACCGCAGGTCATCGGTGTAGGGGATACCCAGCGAAGCGGCAGTGGTGCGGAGCCACGCGGTGAGCCGGTCGTCCGGCACGTGCGTGTGGATCCACTCGTGCGTGACGCCCAGGAAGTCCGTGCCGAACAGCACCCGGCCGTGCGCCGCGCCGCAGGCCGCCGCGGCGAACGCGCCCGCGTAGGTGAACGGCTCCCACAGCACCAGGTCCGGCTGCCAGGACCGGGCGAACGCGACGACGTCGTCGAGGATCGGCGCGTTGAACTCGCCGAAGGCGTAGGTGACCATCGCGTCGAACGCCTCGGCGTGCCCGTCGGTCCAGTCCGCCGGCGTTTCCGCCAGGTCGTACGGCGCGGGCAGCCCGGCGGGGGCCTCCTCGGCGATCTCCTCGTCGTCCTCGGCGTCAAGGGGTCCGACCGGGACGGCGGTGAGCCCGGCGTCGGTGACGGCTTCGGCGAAGCCGGGCGAGGTCGCGTACCGGACCTCGTGCCCGGCCGTGCGCAGTGCCCAGGCGAGCGGGACCGTCGCGTAGAAGTGTGTCAGCTGCGGCAACGCGCAGACCAGGACCTTCACGAGGCACCGCCGCGGTGCTTGACGGTCAATGCTTCCAGCTCGCCGACCAGCTGGTTCGGCGTCGGCAGCGCGTGCATCTCGTCGCGCAGCCGCGCCGCCCCCTCGGTGAACGACGGCTCTTCCAGCAGCCGCAGCACGTTCGTGCGGATCGTGTCCGCGTCGATCGGGATGCCGTGCATGTTCAGCCCGGCGCCGGTCGCGGCGAACCGGCGGCCGATCAGCGGCTCGTCGAAGTGGTACGGCAGGGTCAGCTGCGGGACGCCGTGCAGCGCGAACGTCGAGAGCGTGCCGACGCCGGCGTGGTTGATCGCCACCGAGCACGTCGACGCGAGCGCGTGCAGCGGGATGTACGGCATCAGCAGCGCGTTCTCCGGGATGCTGCGCAGCTTCTCCTGCTCGTCCTCCGGCACCGTCGCGTACAGCTCGACGTCGAGGTCGGCGAGCGCGTCGAGGACGTCCTGGATGTCGATCGTGTACCCGGCGAAGTGCCCGGTCGCGGTGAGGCCCATGGTGAGCGCGACGCGCGGCTTCTCGGGCTTGATCTCCAGCCACCACGGCGCGATCGCGACGCCGCCGTACGGGACGTTGCGCATGTGCAGGTAGTTGAGGTCGGCTTCGCACTGCAGGCTCGCCGGCATCGGGTCGATCGTGAAGTCGCCGGTGATCAGGTCTTCGGTGAAGTCGAAGCCGTACTTGCGGCCGTAGGAGGCGAACCACTTCGCGAGGGGGTCCTCGGTCTGGCCGAAGCCGCGGAAGATCTCGCGGGCGCGGCCGTAGACGTCGGCGCCGAACAGGAGCCGCGCGTGCGCCGCGCCACACGCCTTGGCCGCGATCGCGCCCGCGTAGGTGAACGGCTCCCAGATCACCAGGTCCGGCTGCCAGGACCGGGCGAACTCGACCAGGCCGCCGATCATCGAGAAGATCTCGTAGCGGCAGCGCTCGACGTCGTCGACGTACCCGGTGAGCATGCTCTCCCAGTCGGCGCTCGACGGGTCTTCGACGGCGTCGTACGGCGGGTGCAGGCCCTCGCGGGCCTCTTCGAGCATGTCCTCGGTGACCTGCATGGCCACGAGCAGCCGGCGCGGGTCGACCTGGCGGCCGGCCGGGACGGCGGTCAGCCCGGCTTGTGTCACCTCCTCGACGAAGTCGGGCTGCGTGGCGACGACGACCTCGTGCCCGGCCGTGCGCAGGGCCCAGGCCAGCGGCACCATCGGCTGGAACATGCTGCCCTGGTTGGCGGTGGTGAACAGGATGCGCATGGTGCTCCTCAGCGGGCGAGTTCGTGGGCGAGTTCGTTGGGCGTGGGCAGAGCCCGGATCTCCTTGCGCAGCGCGGCGGCGCGCTCGCGGAACTCCGGTTCGGACAGCAGCCGCACGACGTGCTCCCGGACGGCCGCGGGGGTGGCCTGGTCGCCGGGCAAGGTGAGCGAGCCGCCCTGGTCGGCCGCGCGGCCGGCGAGCGCGGGCTCGTCGAACGTCCAGGGCACGGTCAGCTGCGGGACGCCGTGCCGGGCGACGGTCAGGAAGGTCCCCGGTCCGGCGTGGTTGATGACGACGTCGCAGGTCGGGGTGAGGACGTCGAGTGGCACGAAGGGGACCACCCGGGCGTCGACCGGGCCCAGGTCTTCGCCGACGGTGGCGACCACCTCGGCGTCCACAGTGGACAACTCGGCCAGGATGTCCTTGACGCTCACGGTGTAACCCGCGAACTGCTCGGTGGCCGACGTCCCGAGCGTGAGGCCGATGCGCGGGCGGTCGCGGGGGCGTTGCAGCCAGTCCGGGACCGTCGACGGGCCGTTGTAGGGGACGTACTGCATCGAGCGGTAGTCGAGGTCGGCGTCGAGGCGCAGGGACGCGGGCAGCGCGTCGATCGTGAACTCGCCGGTGATCAGGTCTTCGTCGAAGTCGAAGCCGTACTTGCGGGCGTACCCGCCGAGCCAGTCCTTGAGAGGATCGGACTCCGGGGCGAGGGCGAGGAACCGTTCGCGCGTCACGCCGAAGACGTCGAGGCTCCACAGGAACCGCGCGTGGGCCGCGCCGCACGCCTTCGCCGCGATCGCGCCCGCGTACGTCGTGGCCTCCCAGATCACCAGGTCCGGCTGCCAGGCGCGGGCGAACTCGACGAGCCCGGGGACGAGCGCGAAGTTGTTCAGCTTGTGGCCGTGCTCGATCATCCGCGCGTACCCGGCCCGCATCTCCTCGGCGCCCACCGGCCGCAAAGCGGCGTCGTACGGCGACGGCAGGCCCGCCCGGTCCGCCTCGGCTTCGGCGGGATCCAGGGACAGCAGCCGCCGCCAGGTGTTCGTGCGCTCCCGCCCGACGGGCACCGCGGTGAGCCCGGCCGCGGTGATCGTGTCGGCGAAAACCGGGGGCGCGGCGACGCGGACCTCGTGCCCGGCCGTGCGCAACGCCCAGGCCAAGGGCACCATCGGCTGGAAGACCGTGGACTCGGGGTAGGTGGCGAACAGGACGCGCATCGGCCTCACCGGTTCTTCTCGACGAGGGCTTCGATCTCCTCGGCGACGTCGTTGGGGGACGGCAGGCCGCGCAGCTCGTCCCGCAGGTCTGCGGCGCGGGCCTTGAACGAGGGTTCGGCCAGCAGCCGTTCGACGCCCTCGCGGATCCGGACGCCGGTCGCCCGGTCGCCGCGGATGGTCAGCGACCCGCCCTGCGCGGCCGCGCGGCGGGCCAGCTCGGGCTCGTCGAAGTCCCAGGGGACCGTCAGCTGCGGGACGCCGTGGCGGGCCACGGTCAGGAACGTGCCCGGCCCGGCGTGGTCGATGACGACGTCGCAGGTCGGGGCCAGCGCGTCCAGGGGGACGAAGGGCACCACGCGCGCGTTGTCCGGGATCGGGAACGCGGGATCCTTGACCGTCGCCACCACCTCGACGTCCAAAGTGGACAGCTCGGTCAGGGTGTCCGCGACATCGACGACGTAGCCGCCGAACTGCTCGGTCGCGGTGGTGCCCAGGGTGAGGCCGATGCGCGGGCGCTGGGTGGGCAGCCAGTCCGGGGTGGCGGCCGGGCCGCCGTAGGGGACGTACTGCATCGGCCGGTAGTCGAGGTTGCTCGCACGCAGGCCGATCGACGGCGGCACCTGGTCGATGCTGAACTGCCCGGTCGTCATGTCCTCGGTGAACTCGAAGCCGTACTTGCGGCCGTAACCGCCGAGCCAGTCCGCGAGCGGGTCCTCGGGGGCGCCGTTCGCCGTCCGCCGGTAGATCTCGCGGGTCGCACCGAAGACGTCGAGGCTCCAGAGCAGCCGGGCGTGCGCCGCGCCGCACGCCTTCGCGGCGATCGGGCCCGCGTAGGTCAGCGGCTCCCAGATCACCAGGTCGGGCTCCCACGCCCGGGCGAACTCGGCGAGGCCGCCGATCAGCGGGAAGTTCTCCAGCTTGTGGCCCTCGTCGACGGCGATGCGGTGGCCCTCGCGCAGGTCTTCCCAGTCCGCGTTGGCCGGGTCCTCGACCACCCGCCACGGGCTCGGCAGGCCGGCTCGTGCCTGCTCCAGCAGGGCCGGGTCGAGGCTCTCCATCCGCCAGATCGTCGCGTCGCGCCCGACCGGGACGGCGGTGAGCCCGGCCTGCGTCACCACGTCGGCGAACGCCGGCTGGCAGGCGACGCGCACCTCGTGGCCGGCCGTCCGCAGCGCCCAGGCCAGCGGGACCATCGAGCAGAAGATGGTCCGCTCGGCGATGACGGTGAACAGGATCTTCATCAGCGCGTCCGGAACTTCACGGTCAGCTCTTCCAGCTGCCCGGCGACGTCGTTGGGCGAGGGCAGCGCGAGCATCTCCTGCTGCAGGTCGACGGCCCGCGCGCGGAACCGCGGCTCGGCGAGCAGCCGGGCGACGCCGTCGGCGACGTCCTTGCCGGTCGCGTGGTCGCCGCGGATCATCAGCGCCGAGCCGTGCGCGGTGGCGCGGCGGGCCAGCTCCGGCTCGTCGAGGTCCCACGGCAGGGTCAGCTGCGGGACGCCGTGCAGCGCGACGGCCAGGTAGGTGCCCGCGCCGGCGTGGTTGATCACGACGTCGCAGGTCGGCGCGAGGGCGTGCAGCGGGGCGTACGGCACGATCCGGGTGTTGCGCGGCACGGCGGTGAGCCGGCCGCGGACGTTGTCGGCGACCGTGGCGATCACCTCGATGTCGAGATCACCGAGCGCGGTGAGGACGTCCTGGACGTCCACGGTGTAACCGTCGAAGCGGATGGCGGCCGTGCTGCCCAGGGTGAGCGCGACGCGCGGGCGCGTCGGGGCCGCCCACAGCCAGTGCGGCACCGACGCCGGGCCGCCGTAGGGAACGTGCTGCATCGGCACGTAGTCGACGTCGTCGGCGGCCATCCGCAGCGAACCGGGGAACTGGTCGACGGAGAACTGGCCGGTGACCATGTCCTCGCCGAACTCGAAGCCGTAGCGCTCGCAGTAACCCTCGTACCAGTCGGCGAACGGGTCGTAGCGCTGGTCTTCCGGCTGCTGCGCCAGGAGTTTCACATAGTGCGAGCGGGTGACGCCGAACGCGTCGAGCCGGCCCAGGAGCCGGCCGTGCGCCGCGCCGCAGGCCTTCGCCGCGATCGCGCCCGCGTAGGTCGACGGCTCCCACAGCACGAGGTCCGGCTCCCAGGCGCGGGCGAACTCGACGAGCCCGGCGATCAGCGGGAAGTTCTCGGGTTTGTGGTCGGTCCACACTGCGCCCGCGTAGGCCGGCAGCATCTTCTCCCAGTCGGCGCGCTCGGGGTACTCGGCGACGTCGTAGGGCGCGGGCATGCCGGACTCGAGCTTCAGCAGTTCCAGGGCGTCTTCGTCGGAGACGCCCTCGAATTCGGCCTTCAGCTCCGCGTTGTGCTCGAGGGCGCCCATCACGGCGTCGAGACGGCGGTACAGGTCGACGTCCCGGCCGACCGGGACGGCCGTCAGCCCGGCCTGGGTGATCGTCTCGGCGAAGTGGGGCGCCGCGGCGAAGCGGACCTCGTGCCCGGCCGTGCGCAACGCCCAGGCCAGCGGGGCCATCGGCATGAACGTCGTCGGCTCGGGGGTGTCGGTGAACAGAACGCGCATGGTCGTCGTCTCCTGTGCTTTCTACAAGCGGGTGCGGTGCCGGGCAGTCAGCTCTTCGAGCCGCGGCACCAGGTCGTTCGGGCTGGGGGCGGAGAGGACTTCGCCGCGCAACGCGACGGCCCGGCGGCGGAACTCCGGCTCGGTGAGCAGCCGCTGCACGGCGGCGCGGACGGTCTCGCCGGTCGCCTCGGTGGTGTGCATGGCCAGCCCGGCGCCGTGTTCGGCGAGCTTGCGGCCGAGGATCGGCTGGTCGAAGTGGTAGTGCACGGCCAGCTGCGGCACCGGGTAGCGCGACGTCGTGAGCAGCGTCGCCGCGCCCGCGTGGTGCACGATCGCCGCGCAGGTCGGCACCAGCGCGTGCCACGGGACGTAGGACACGACGCGGACGTTGTCCGGCAGCGTCCCGAGCTTCTCCTGCTCGGCCTCGGCGACGGTCGCGACCACCTCGACGTCCAAAGTGGACAGTTCGGTGAGGACGTCCCGCAGCGGGACGGTGTAGCCGGTGAAGATCTCCGTCGCGGTCAGGCCGAGGGTGAGGCCGACGCGTGGGCGTTCCGGCGGCCGCTTGAGCCAGTCGGGGATCACCGCCGGGCCGCCGTAGGGGACGTACTGCGTGCGCACGTAGTCGAGGTCGGCGTGCTCCTGCAGGCTCGCCGGGAACTGGTCGATCGTGAAGTGCCCGGTGGTCATGTCCTCGGTGAAGGCGAAGCCGTACTTGCGGCCGTACGCGCCGAGCCAGTCGGCCAGCGGGTCTTCGTCCTGCTTCGCGCGCAGGAAGTGTTCGCGGGTCAGACCGAAGACGTCGACGCTGAACAGCATCCGCGCGTGCGCCGCGCCGCACGCCTTGGCCGCGATCGGCCCGGCGAGGCAGAACGGCTCCCAGATCACCAGGTCCGGTTGCCAGGCCTGCGCGAACTTGACGAGCCCGGCCAGCATCGGCACGTTGTCCGGCCGGTGGATCGACGCGACCGCGTGCTCCTGCTTCTCGACGAGGTCGTCCTCGTTTCCGTCGAGGACGTCCCAGGGCGACGGCAGCCCGGCGCGTGACTGCTCCAGCAGCTCGGGCCGGGTGCCGCGCCACTTGTCGACGTCCCGCCCGACCGGCACGGCGGTGAGCCCGGCCTGGGTGATGACGTCGGCGAACCCGGGCTGGCTCGCCACCCGCACCTCGTGCCCGGCGGTGCGCAGCGCCCACGCCATCGGCACCAGGTACAGGAACGTGCTCTTCTCCGGGTTGACCGCGAACAGAACGCGCATGGTCGGCTCCTAGCGGGTTCGGTGCTTGCGGGTGAGGGCTTCGATTTCGGGGACCAGGTCGTTGGGGCTGGGGAGCGCGCGGATCTCGGTCTGGAGGCGGCGGGCCGCGGTGGTGAAGCTCGGCTCGTTGAGCAACCGCAGCACGCCTTCGCGGACGTTCGCGCCCGTGACCTGCGTCGGGTCGAGGTTGAGGCCGGCGCCCTGGGCGGCGAGGCGGTGGCCGAGCGTCGGCTCGTCGAAGTGGAACGGCAACGTCAGCTGCGGGACGCCGTAGGGCGCGAACGCCGTCAGCGTGCCGAACCCGGCGTGCGTGATCGCCGCGGTGCACGTCGGGGCGAGGGCGTGCAGGGCCACGTACGGGACGAGCCGCGCGTTGTCCGGGATCCGCGCCAGTTTCGCCTGCTCGGCCTCGGCGACCGTCGCCACCAGCTCGATGTCCAGGTCGGCGAGGGAGTCGAGGATGTCCTGGACGTTCACCGTGTACCCGGAGAAGTAGCCGGTGGCGCTCAAACCCATGGTGAGGGCGACGCGCGGGCGTTCCGGTGGGAGCTGCAGCCAGCGCGGGACGACCGCCGCGCCGCCGTACGGGATGTAGGGCGTGCGCAGGTAGTGCAGGTCGGACTCGGTCTGCAGGCTCGCCGGGATCTGGTCGATGGTGAACTGCCCGACCGTCATGTCCTCGGTGAACTCCGCGCCGTACTTGCGCGCGTACCCGCCGAGCCAATCGGCGAGCGGGTCGTTCCGGCCGTCGCGGATGCTCAGGAAGTGCTGTCGGGCAAAGGCGTAGACGTCGACGCCGTAGAGCAGCCGGGCGTGGGCGGCGCCGCACGCCTTGGCCGCGATCGCGCCGGCCGGGGTGAACGGCTCCCACACGACGAGGTCCGGTTCCCAGTCGCGGACGAAGCCGACGAGCGCGGACATGATGGCGAACGTCTCGAACCGCGCGCCCTCGGCGACCTCGGTGAACGCGCGGTGGGCGCGGTCCCAGTCGGTCGAGTCCGGCTCGTCCAGCACGGCGTACGGGTCCGGCAGCCCGCGGCGGGCCTCCTCCAGAGCCGCGCTGTCCATGCCCATCGCGAGCAGCAGCCGCGGGATGCCGAGGTCACGCCCGAGCGGCACGGCGGTGAGCCCGGCCTGGGTGATCTCGTCGGCGAAGGCGGGCTGGCTCGCGACGCGCACGTCGTGCCCGGCGGTGCGCAGCGCCCAGGCCAGCGGCACCATGCTGTTGAACACGGTCGTCCCCGGGCTGACGGTGAACAGGACGCGCATCACGACCTCCTGCGGTATTTCGCGGCCAGCTGGTCGGCGACCTCGTTGGGTGTGGGCATGGCTCGGATCTCTTCGCTCAGCGCTGCCGCCCGTGCGCGGAACGCGGCTTCGGAAAGCAGCCGGGCCACGGCGTCCGCCACCACTGCACCGGTGGCCTGGTCGGCGCGGACCGTGAGTGAACCGCCTTGTGCGGCGGCGCGGGCGGCGAAGACCGGGCCGTCGAAGTCCCAGGGCGTGCACAGCTGCGGAACGGCGTGGCGCGCGGTCGTCAGGAAAGTCCCGAAGCCGCCGTGGGAGACGACGGCCGAGCACGACGCCGCGAGGGCTTCGAGCGGGGCGTACGGCACGATCCGGACGCCGTCGGGGATGCTCGCCAGCTTCGCCTTCTCGACGTCCGGCAGGGTGGCGACGACCTCGACGTCCAGCTTGACCAGGTGGTCCAGCACGTCCTGCACGGCCACCGAGTAACCGGCTTCGTGGTCGGTGAGGCTGATCCCCATGCTCAACGCGACGCGCGGCTTCTCCGGCGGCTCGCGCAACCAGTCCGGAATGGACGCCGCGCCGCCGTACGGAAAGTATTGCAGCGGCACGGTTTCCAGTGACGTCGGCAGCCGCAGCGACGCCGGGAGCTGGTCGATCGTGAACTGCCCGGTGACCATCTCCTCGGTGAACTCGCCGCCGTGCTTGCGGGCGTACGCGCCGAGCCAGTCACCCAGCGGATCGCCGGCGGCGGGAAACGACCGCGTGACGCCGAAGACGTCGGTGCTCCACAGGATGCGGCCGTGCGCGGCGCCGGACGCCAGCGCGGCGATCGGGCCGGCGAAGCAGAGCGGCTCCCACAGCACCAGGTCCGGCTCCCAGGCGCGCGCGAACTCGACCAGGCCGCCGATCATCGGGAAGGACGCGGGTTTGTGCCAGTAGTGCAGGATCGCCGCGTATGACTCCTCGAGGTACTTCGGTGTCGCCTTCTCCGGGAACTCCGCGACCTCGTACGGCACCGGCAGCCCGTAGGCCGGCCGCCACTGGGTGCCGCGGTAGTCGGGGTGGCGTGGCATGAGGTCCCACAGGTCGCCGTCGCGGCCGACCGGCACCGCCGTCAGCCCGGCCTGGGTGACGACTGGCGCGAACTTCGGCTGGCACGCGACCCGCACCTCGTGCCCGGCGGTGCGCAGCGCCCAGGCCAGCGGCACCATCGGCAGGAGGTGCGCCTTCTCGGGGTTGGCGGCGAAGAGGACTTTCATGCGATGGCTGCTTTCGCGACCCGGTGGGCGAGCTGGTCGGCGACGTCGTTGGGCGTCGGCATGGCGAGGATCTCGTCGCGCAGCCGGTGGGCGCCCTCGGTGAACTTCGGTTCGGTGAGCACGCGCAGCAGCCGGTTGCGCAGCACCCCGCGCGCCGACGCCTGGTGGACGTGCAGCGCCAGCCCGGCCCCCTGCGCGGCGACGCGCTTGGCGAGCGCGGGCCCGTCGGCGTTCCACGGCACGATGACCTGCGGTTTGCCGTGCAACGCCGTCGTCGCGAGGGTGCCGTAGCCGGCGTGGTGGATCACGGCGGTACAGGTCGGGACCAGCGCGTGCAGCGGCACGAACGAGACCATCCGCACGTTGCCCGGGACCTTTCCGAGCTTCTCCTGGACGCTCTCCGGGATGGTCGCCACCAGCTCCATGTCCACATCGGACAGTTCGTCGAACAGGTCCTTGAGGTCGACCATGTCGCCGCTCGACTCGGCGATGCTGATGCCCATGGTCAGCGCCACCCGCGGCTTCTCCGGCGGTGTGCGCAGCCAGGCCGGCAGCACGGCGGGGCCGCCGTAGGGGACGTACCGCATCGGCACGTATTCCAGGTCCGCCTCCGCGCGCAGTGACGGCGGCAGCAGCGAGATCGTGAACTCGCCGGTGACCAGGCGTTCGCTCCACGGGACGCCGTACTTGCCCGCGGCCGGCGCCAGCCAGTTCTTGAGCGGGTCTTCGGCGCCTTCGGGGCTGAGGCGGGTGAAGTGGTCGCGGGTGACGCCGAAGGTGTCGAGGCTGAACAGCAGCCGCGCGTGCGCCGCGCCGACGGCCTCGGCCGCGATCGCCCCCGCGTACGTCGACGGCTCCCAGATCACCAGGTCCGGCTGCCACGCCTGGGCGAACTCGACCAGGCCGGGGAGCAGCGGGACGTTGCTCATCTTGTGCCACTTGGTGACGTGCAGCTGGTAGCCGTCCCGGAGGTACTCGTAGGAGACGTCCTCGGGGCGCCAGTCGACGGTGTCGTAGGGCACCGGCAGGCCGTTGAGGCCGACGCTGAACCAGTTCGTGTCACGCGCCATCAGCTGCCACAGGTCGCGGTCCGGCCCGACGGGCACGGCGGTGAGCCCGGCCTGCGTGACGACGTCGGCGAACTTCGGCTGGCACGCGACGCGCACCTCGTGGCCGGCGGTGCGCAGCGCCCAGGCGAGCGGCGCCATGGCGAGGAAGTGGGTCTTCTCCGGGTAGGTGGTGAACAGGACGCGCATGGCCTCATCCCTCGGTTAGCTGGTGGGCGACGTCGTTGGGTGACGGCATCGCGAGCATCTCGTCGCGCAGGCGGGCGGCGCCCTTGGTGTACGCGGGTTCGTGCAGCAGCCGGACCAGCGCGTCGCGGATGCCTTCGGTGGTCGCTTCGGTGGCGTGGATGGAGATCCCGGCGTCCTGGGCGGCCAGCCGGGCGCCGAGCGTCGGCTGGTCGACGTCCCAGGGCAGGGTCAGCTGCGGGATGCCGCGCAACGCCGTCGACGCCAGGGTGCCGACGCCGGCGTGGTGGATGGCGACCGAGCACGTCGTCAGCAGGGCCGTGAGCGGCACGAACGGGACCAGGCGTGTTCGCGAGGGGACTCTGCTCAGCCGGGTCTCGGGGGTGACCGTGGCGACCAGTTCGACGTCGAGGCCGTCGACCGCGTCGAGAACGTCCTGGAGGTCCACCGGGTAGCCGCCGGTGCGGTCGTGCGCGGTCAGGCCCATGGTGAGTGCGATGCGTGGGCGCGAGGGTGGCGTCGAGAGCCAGTCCGGGACCACCGCGGCGCCGCCGTAGTTCACGTATTGCATCGGGACGTGCTTGAGCAACGCCCGGTGCCGCAGGGACGCCGGGAGCTGGTCGATCGTGAACTGCCCGGTGATCATGTCCTCGCTGAACTCGCCGCCGTACTTGCGTGCGTACGCCCCCAGCCACTCGCCGAGCGGGTCCGGCGCGCCGTCCGGCCGCAGCCGCAGGAAGTGGTCGCGGGTCAGGCCGAAGACGTCCTCGCCGATGAGGATCCGGCCGTGTGCGGCGCCGCAGGCCTTGGCCGCGATCGCACCGGCGTACGTCGTCGGCTCCCACAGCACCAGGTCCGGCCGCCACCACCGGGCGAAGTCGACGAGGTCGGTGATCAGCGGGACGTTGCTGGTCTTGTGCCAGCGCACGGCGATGTCGCGGTAGCCGCGCAGCACGTGCTCCCAGTCCGGGGTGGACAGTGCCGCCGCGTCGTAGGGCGCAGGCCAGCCGGTCTCGACGCCGAACAGGTGCCCGGGTCCGGTGCGGCGCAGCAGGTCCCACAGGTCGCGGTCGTGCCCGACCGGGACGGCGGTGAGCCCGGCCCCGGTCACCGCCCCGGCGAGCTTGGGCTGCACCGCCACCCGGACGTCGTGCCCGGCGGTGCGCAGCGCCCACGCGAGCGGCACCATCATCAGGAAGTGGGTCCGCTCGGCGTAGGTGGTCAGCAGGACGCGCATGTCACCGCGCCCGGTGCTTCACGACGAGCTCTTCGATGCGCGGCACGGCCTGGTTCGGCGTGGGCAGCGCGAAGATCTCGTCGCGCAGGGCCACCGCCCGGTCCTGGAACACCTGCTCGGTGAGCAGCCGGTCGATCGCCGTGCGGAACTTCTCCGGCGTGACCTCGGAAACGTGGATCGACAGCCCGGCGCCCTGCTTCTCCAGCATCTTGCCGAGCGTCGGCTGGTCGTAGTGGTAGGGCAGGGCCAGCTGCGGCACCGGGTGGCGCGCGGTGGTGCCCATGGTCGCGGCGCCGGCGTGGTGGACGACGACCGAGCACGTCGGGGCCAGCGCGTGCATCGGCGCGAAGTCGACGATCCGGGCGTTGGCCGGCGTCTTGCCGAGCAGCGGCTGCTGGGACGCGGCGACCGTGGCGACCACCTCGACGTCGAGGTCGGCGACGGAGTCGAGCAGGTCGCTCAGAGGCACGTTGTAACCCCGGTAGACCTCGACGGCGCTGTTGCCCATGGTGATCGCGATCCGCGGCTTCGCCGGCGGCGTCTGCAGCCACTTCGGGACGACCGAAGCGCCGTTGTAGGCGATGTACTGCGTCCGCACGTACTCCAGGTCGGCCTCGTCCTGCCAGCTCAGCGGGAACTGGTCGAGCGTGAAGTCGCCGGTGAACATGTCCTCGGTGAAGTCGAAGCCGTACTTGCGGGCGTAGGCGCCCATCCACTCGGCGAGCGGGTCGCGGCGCTGGTCGGCCGGCTGCGCGTCCCGCAGCTTCACGAACTGCTGGCGCACCTTGCCGAAGACGTCGACGCCGAACAGCAGCCGCGCGTGGGCCGCGCCGCACGCCTTGGCCGCGATCGCGCCGGCGAAGCTCAGCGGGTCCCAGACGACGAGGTCGGGTTCCCAGTAGCGGGCGAACTCGACGAGCCCGGAGATGATCGGGAAGTTGCCGTACTTGTGCCACTCGATGCCCTCGTTGGCCATCGTCGACACCATGTGTTCCCAGGTGGCCTTCTCGGGCTCTTCGTAGACGTCGTAGGGCGCCGGAATGCCCGCGCGTTCGTTTTCGACGCCGCGGGTGCGCGCGGCGACCTTGTGCATGTCGCGGCTGTGCCCGACCGGAACGGCGGTCAGCCCGGCCTGCAGGACTTCGTCGACGAACTCGGGCTGGCTGGCGAACCGGACTTCGTGCCCGGCCGTCCGCAGCGCCCAGGCGATGGTGAACATGTACTTGTAGACGGTCCGGGGCGGGTTGGAGACGAACAGGATGCGCATGGCTTTCCTCCGGTCAGCGGGCTTCGGATGGCGAGGGAGCGGCGGCCAGCAGGCGCAGCACACTCGCGCGGACGGCGGGGCTCGACGTCCGGGAGCTGCGCCGGTACCGGGTGGCGAGGTCGCGGAGCGCCGGGAAGGCCGGGCGGCCGGGGCCGGGCCGGGTGGTCCTCATGCGTTTCTCCGGGCGGCGAGGGCTTCGAGCGCCTGGACGACGTCGTTGGGCGAGGGGGTGGCGGCCATCCGCGCGGCGAGTTCCCGCGCCCGGGCTGCGAACGACGGCTCGTCCAGCAGCCGCAGGACGCCCGCGCGGACGGCCTTGCCCGACACCTCCGCGCCGGTCAGGGTCAGGGCCGAGCCGTGGACCGTCGCGCGGCGGGCCAGTTCCGGCTCGTCGAACTCCCACGGCACGGCCAGCTGCGGGACGCCGTACCGGGCCGTCGTCAGGTAGGTGCCCGGGCCGGCGTGGTTGATCACCGCGGCGCACGTCGGGACGAGCGCGTGCAGCGGCACGTACGGCACGATCCGGGCGTTGGCCGGCACGTCCTCGACCTTGGCGGCTTCGGCGTCGGGCAGGGTGGCGACGATCTCGGCGTCCACATCGGACAGTGCGGCCAGGATGTCCGGGACGCTCACCGTGTAGCCGCCGAAGTGCTCGGTCGCCGTGGTGCCCAGGGTGAGGCCGATCCGCGGCCGGTCGGTCCTTCGCTTCAGCCAATCCGGGACGCTGGCCGCGCCGCCGTACGGGACGTACTGCACCGGCAGCGCCGGCAACCGCGTGTCGAGGCGGATCGGGTCCGGCACCGGGTCGATCGTGAACTGGCCGGTGATCAGTTCCTCGTCGAACGCGAAGCCGTACTTGCGGCCGTACCCGGCGATCCACTCGGCCAGCGGGTCGGGACCCGGGCCCAGGGCGAGGAACCGTTCGCGGGCCGCGCCGAAGACGTCGATGCTCCACAGGAGACGGCCGTGCGCCGCACCGCACGCCGCGGCCGCGATCGCGCCCGCGTACGTCGTCGGCTCCCAGATCACCAGGTCCGGCTGCCATGCCCGCGCGAACTCGACCAGGCCGGTGACCAGCGGGAAGTTGTTCTGCTTGTGCCAGAGTTCCAGGATCGACGCATAGCCGGCAGCCATCTCCTCGCGGGTACCGACGCCGGAAACCGCGGCGTCATAAGGAGACGGCAGGCCGACGCGCTCAGCTTCGGCCAGGTCGGGGTAGGCCTCGGTGAGCCGTCGCCAGTTGCCGACGCCGCGGCGCCCGACCGGCACGGCGGTCAGGCCGGCGCCGGTGATGACGTCCTCGAAGCCCGGCTGGGTCGCCACCCGCACCTCGTGCCCGGCGGTGCGCAGCGCCCACGCGAGCGCGACCATCGGCTGGAAGATGGTCTTCTCCGGGTAGGTGGTGAGCAGGACGCGCATGGTCTCTCTTCCGGTCAGCGAGCGCGGTACTTGGCGGTGATCTCTTCGAGTTCCGGCACGATCTCGTTCGGCGACGGCAGCGCGTCCATTTCGGACTGGAGGCTCGCGGCGCCGCGGCCGAAGGACGGGTCGTCGAGCAGCTGCCGGACGCTCGCGCGGATCGTCTCGGCGGTGGGTGCGCGCAGGTCGATCCCGGCGCCGGCACGGGCCAGGCCGGCGGCGAAGATCGGCTCGTCCAGGTGGTGCGGCACGCACAGCTGCGGCACGCCCGCCCGGGCGAACGTGGCCAGGGTGCCGAGCCCGCCGTGGTGGACGGCGGCCGCGCACGTCGGCGCCAGCGCGTGCAGCGGGACGTACGAGACCAGGCGGACGTTCGACGGCACCGCGCCGAGCCCCTGAGCCGTCGCCACCACCTCGATGTCCAGATCGGACAGTCCGGAAAGGACGTCCGAAAGGGACAGGTGGTACCCCCCGAAGATCTCGGTGGCGCTCAGTCCCATGGTCAGCGCGATCCGCGGGCGCTCGGGCGGACGTTGCAGCCAGTCCGGCACCGACGCCGGGCCGCCGTAGGGAACGTACTGGAAACGCAGGTACGGCAGGTCGGCTTCGAGCTGGAGGCGGCCCGGAACGTGGTCGAGGGTGAAGTCCCCGGTGACCATGTCCTCGCCGAACTCGAAGCCGTACTTGCGGCCGTACCCGGAAAACCAGTCCTCGAACGGGTCCGGCTCGTCGCCGCGCAGCCGCAGGTAGTGGTCGCGGACGCCGCCGAAGAGGTCGACGCTCCACAGCATCCGCGCGTGGGCCGCGCCGCACGCCCGCGCGGCGATCGCGCCCGCCTGGCTCAGCGGCTCCCACACGACGAGATCCGGCCGCCAGGCCCGGGCGAACTCGACCAGGTCGGCCACCATGGGGAAGTTGCTCACCCGGTGCCAGCCGCGCACCGCCTCGGTCAGCCCCGGTTGCAGGTAGCCGAGGTTCTGCTTGGCGACGTCGTCGAAGGCGTCGTACGGCGGCATGATGCCTTCGCGCATCGCCTCCGTGCCGCCGGCGCGCGTCTCGGTGATCCGCCAGAAGTTCCGGTCGGACCCGACCGGCACCGCGGTCAGCCCGGCCTGGGTGACGACCGGCGCGAACCTCGGCTGGCACGCCACGCGCACCTCGTGCCCGGCCGTCCGCAGCGCCCAGGCGAGCGGGACGAGGTGGTAGAAGAACGTCTTCTCCGGGTAGGTGGTCAGCAGGACCCTCATCGGACGCGCGCCTCGATCTCCGGCACGATCGCGTTCGGCGACGGCAGCCCGAGGATCTCGTCGCGCAGGTCCACCGCCCGGTCCTTGAAGGACTGTTCGGTCAGCAGCCGTTCGACGCTCTCGCGGATCCGCGCGCCGGTCGCACGGTGGGTCGGCAGCTCCAGCCCGGCCCCGTGCTCGGCCAGCTTGCGGCCGAGGAACGGCTGGTCGTAGTGGTGGTGCAGGGCCAGCTGCGGCACCGGGTGCCGGGACGTCGTGGCCATCGTCGCCGCGCCGGCGTGGTGGACGACGACCGAGCACGTCGGGGCGAGCGCGTGCCACGGCACGTACGAGACTATCCGCGTGTTGTCCGGGATCCGCGTCAGCTCCGCCTGGGCCTTCTCCGCGACGGTCGCGACCAGGTCGATGTCGAGGTCGGCGAGGGCGTCGAGGGCCTCCTGGACGCCGACGGTGTAGCCGTTGAAGTGCTCGGTCGCGGTCAGCCCCAGGGTCATCGCGACGCGCGGGCGCTCCGGCGGCTTCGACAGCCAGTCCGGCACCACGGCCGGGCCGCCGTACGGGATGTACTGCGTGCGCAGCACGTCCAGCTCGGTCGCGGGCTGGAAACTGGCCGGGAACTGGTCGATGGTGAACTGCCCGGTCGTCATGTCCTCGGAGAACTCGGCGCCGTACATCCGCGCGTACCGGCCGAGCCACGCGCCGAGGTGGTCGACGCGGCCGGGCTCCTCGGCCAGCCGCCGCCGGTACTGCTCGCGGGCCGCGCCGAAGACGTCCACCCCGAACAGGAGACGCGCATGTGCCGCGCCGCACGCCTTCGCGGCGATCGGCCCGGCGTAGCAGAACGGCTCCCAGACGATCAGGTCCGGCTGCCAGGCGCGGGCGAGCTCGACGAGCCCGCCGATCATCGGGTGGTTGGTCAGCCAGTGCCAGCCGCGCACCGCGTCGGCCATGCCCGGCTCGAGGTACTCCCAGGTGGCGCGCTCGTAGTCGTCGAAGACGTCGTACGGCGCGGGCAACCCGGCGCGGCCCTCTTCACGGCCGTCGTCGTCGCTGAGGCGGCGGTTGCGGGGGTGCCCGACCGGCACCGCGGTGAGGCCGGACTGCGTGATCACGTCCGTCAGCGCGGGCTGGCTCGCGAAGCGGACTTCGTGGCCGGCGGTGCGCAGCGCCCACGCCATCGGCGCCAGGTACAGGAAGACGCTCTTCTGCGGCGTGGTGGCGAACAGGACGCGCATGGTGCTCCTTTCCGGGGGCTCAGCGGGTGCGGTGCTTGGCGGTCAGCTCTTCGAGCGTCCCGGCCAGCTCGTTCGGGGTCGGCAGGGCGAGGATCTCGTCGCGCAGGTCGCCCGCCCGGTCCTTGAACGACTGCTCGGTGAGGAGCCGCGAGACGGCGTCGCGGACGTTCGGCCCGGTCGCGTCCCCGGTGTGGAACTCCAGCCCGGCCCCGTGTTCGGCGAGCTTGCGGCCCAGGTAGGGCTGGTCGAAGTGGAAGTGCAGCGCCAGCTGCGGCACCGGGTGCCGGGCGGTGGTGGCCAGGGTCGCCGCGCCCGCGTGGTGCACCACCGCGGCGCACGTCGGGGCGAGCGCGTGCCACGGCACGTACGGCACCATCCGGACGTTCTCCGGCATCGGCGGCAGCAGCTCCTGGACGTCCGCGGCGACGGTCGCCACCACCTCCGCGTCCAGTTCGGACAGTCCCAAGAGGATCTCGGACAGCGGGACGTTGTAGCCACCGAAGACCTCGGTCGCGGTGAGGCCCAGGGTCAGCGCGACCCGAGGGCGTTCCGCGGGCCGCTTCAGCCAGTCCGGCACCACCGCGGCCCCGCCGTAGGGCACGAACTGCACGCGCGCGGTGTCGAGCCCGGCGTCCAGGCTCAGCGACGCGGGCAGCTGGTCGATGGTGAAGTCGCCGACGGCGAGGTCCTCACCGGCGTCGAAACCGTACTTGCGGGCGTAACTCCCGAGCCAGCCGGCGAGCGGGTCGACGCGGTCGGCCGGCGCCTGCCGGGCCTGCGCCCGCAGGTAGTCGACGCGGGTGGCACCGAAGACGTCGATGCCGAACAGGAGCCGGCCGTGGGCCGCGCCGCACGCCTTGGCGGCGATCGCCCCGGCGTAACAAAGCGGTTCCCACAGCACGAGGTCCGGCTCCCAGAACCGGGCGTAGCCGACGAGGTCGGCGATCATCGGGAAGTTCGTCAGCCGGTGCCAGCCGTTGACCGCGGCCGTCATCCCGTCGCGCAGGTAGTCCCACGACGCACTGCCGGGCGCGTCGAACAGGTCGTACGGCGCGGCCACCCCGGCGCGCAGCGCGGCACGCTCCTCGGGCCGGTTTTCGGTGATGCGCCACGGGTCCCGGTCGTGCCCGACCGGGACCGCCGTCAGCCCGGCCTGGGTGATCGTGCTCGCGAACCGCGGCAGGCTCGCCACGTGCACCTCGTGGCCGGCGGTGCGCAGCGCCCAGGTGACCGGCACCAGGTAGTTGAAGATGCTCTTCTCGGCGGGCAGGACCAGCAGGACGCGCACTCCTACCCCCTCAGACGCTCTGCGCGACGGCGTCGCGGGCCATCACCACGGCGAGGTTCTCCAGGCCCTGCTCCAGCGTGACGCGCGGCGCCCAGCCGGTCGCGTTCTGGAAGCCCGACGGGTCGAGCACGAAGTCGAGCAGGTCGGTCGGCATCGAGTGGTCGGCCGGCTTGACCGACACCACCGGCACCGGCTCCCGCCCGGTCTGCGCGGCGACGACCTTCGCGACCCCGCCGAACAGGTCCGCGACGCTGGTCGCCAGCCCGGTACCGACCAGCCAGGGGCGGCCGTCGACGGCGTCCGGCTGGTCGAGGGCGGCCAGGAAGGCGCGGGCGACGTCGTCGACGCACACCAGGTCCCGCTTCACGGTCCCGTCGTGCCACATGGTGAGCGGCTCGCCGGCGAACGCGCGGCGCATCATCGTCGAGACGACGCCGCGGTCGAGCGCGGGGGAGTCGGAGCCCTGCGTGTAGAGCGTCGCCAGCCGCAGGGACGCCCCGCGCAGCAGCCCGGCCTCGACGGCGTCGCGGATCGCGTGCTCGGCGTCCAGCTTCTGCCGGTCGTAGGTGGTCAGCGGCTGGTCGGGTTCGGTGCCGTCGATCCGGCCCGAGATCGAGCGCCCGGCCTGCGACATCGACCCGGCCAGCAGGACCACCGGCGGGTTCGCCGGCCGCTGGTCCTTCACGGCGGCGACGAGGTCGTGCACCAGCCCGAGGTTGACGCGCTCGGCGACCGGGTCGTCCGACGACACCCGCCAGGTGCTGGCCCCGGCGATGTGCGCCACCAGGTGGATCACCGCGTCGGCGCCCTCGACGGCGTCGGCGACGGCCCCGTCGGCGGTCAGGTCGGTGGTGCGGACGTCGATGTCGGCCCGCGCCCCGGCCGGGACCGTGGTCGGCCGGCGCCCGGCGAGGCGCAGCCGGACCGGCCGGGCGGCCAGTTCGCGGGTGATGGCGGTGCCCAGGAGCCCGGACGAACCGAGCACCGTGATCAGCGGTCGTGCCTGTTCGCCCACGGCTTCTCCTCCAGTTTCGCGTCACGGTGAATGAGTGGAAAGGCTCTTCCGGGAACGGAAGGATTTCTTCGGCCGGTGAGCTGCCCGAAGTCTAAGACAGCTTTGCCGCCGTACCCAAAGAATTGCGCGGTCATTTCGACACGGTCACTTCGCGGTGTTCGTCCCAGCGCTTTTCGCCGGTCGCCACGGGCAGGGTGTCGATGTCGCGCAGGTCCTCCGCGTTCAGCCGCAGCCCGGCCGCGCCGACGTTCTCCGCCAGCCAGCGCAGCCGCCGGGTGCCCGGGATCGGCACGACGTTGTCGCCGTGCGTGGTGAGCCAGGCGATCGCCACCTGCGCCGGCGTCGCGCCGTGCCGGGCGGCGACCCGGTGCAGGCCGTCGACGATGCGCTGGTTGCCGGTGACCGCGGCGGCTTCGAACCGCGGGTCGCGCCGCCGCGAGTCGCCCGCGACGAGCTCGTCGACGGCGACCCGCCCGGACAGGTAACCCCGCCCGATCGGGCAGCAGGCGAGGAAGCCGACGTCGTTCTTCCACGTCCAGGGCAGGATCTCGTCGAGGTTCCGGCGTTCCCACACCGACAGCTCGTACTGCACCGCGGCGATCGGGAAGAGCGCGTGGATCTGCTCCAGCTCTTCCACGGTCGCGTGCGAGATGCCGAGGCCGAGGACCTTGCCCTCGGTGACGAGCTCGGCCAGCGCGCCCCACGACTCGGCCAGCGGCACGTCGGGATCGACGCGGTGCAGCTGGTAGAGGCCGATCGCGTCGACGCCCAGCCGGCGCAGCGAACCTTCGCAGGCCTCGCGGAGGTATTCGGGGCGCCCGTTGCGTTCCAGGGTGCCGTCGGGCCGCAGGACCAGCCCGACCTTGGTGGCGATCGTGGTCCGGGCGCGGAACGGGGCGAGCACCTCGCCGAGCAGCTGCTCGTTCGTGAACGGGCCGTAGACGTCGGCCGTGTCGAACACGGTGACGCCCAGGTCGACCGCGTGCCGGAGCACCCGGGCCGACTCTTCGTGGTCCCGCGCGGTCCGGGCGGGCCCGTAACCGTAGGACATCGAACTGCAGCCGAGCCCGATCTCGCCGACGGAAAGCGTTTCGGTGAGCCGTGTGTGCCGCATATTCACCTCCGATAGCCACAAGGGCGATTCATGGAGCGTCCGATCGCGGAGCGAAATGCGAATCGGCCGGGGGAGTCCCGGTGCCGGAAAGGAATTCGTGCGCGAGTTCCGGGTCGGCGCCGGCGACGAACGCGAGGGCCTGCCCGGTCCCGGCGTCGATCGCGCGGTAGTAGCGGTCGCCGGCCGCGGTCGGGACGCCGATCGTCATCCGCGAGCCCAGGCGCTGGAAGATCGTCTGCCGCAGCCGCCAGCCGAGCACCGCGCGGGTGCGCAGCACGGTCGTCGAGCGGCCCGCCGCGCCGCTGCGCACGACCAGGTAGGGGCCGACCAGCGCGTGGCCCAGCGTCCGGTAGGCGACCCAGGCCAGCGCCCAGGTCAGCGGCAGGAGCAGCAGGGGCAGCGGCCACCACGACGGCGGCACGACGCCGGTCGTGCCGAGCCAGGCGAGCAGGCCCGCGACGGCCGCCGGGCCGTAGGTCGCCCAGTACAGCCGCCGCCGGAACGCGCCGACGGGGTGGCGCAGCAGCGGTGCTTCGAGGGGCTGGTGGCCGTCCGGGAAGACGAAGCTCGCCGCGTGCCGGGCGTCGCGCAGCGGGGTGCGCGGCAGGATGTTGGCCGACTCGTTGAGCGACGCGTTGAGCCCGGTCGTGATCACCTTGGTCTCGGCCAGCCGCATCCACCGCCACAGCAGCGGTTCGTGCAGGTGCAGGCCCCGGATGCGGCGGTCCTCCCGGTGCACGGTCTTGGTGGTGAACAGGCCCTGCCGCGTGCGCAGCTCGGTACCGTCCTCGCCGCTGGTCGTGCGGACCAGCTCGAAGTTCCAGTGCTTCGCGGCGAAGTCCAGGCCGAGGGAGAAGTACCCGAGGACGAACGTGATCACGACGGACGCGCCGATCGTGCGCCACACGCCGAGGTTCGCCCAGCGGATCAGGCCGGCGACGACGTCGATCAGGTCGACGGCGAACGTCTGCATCGTGAAGTACAGCGAGACGAGGAAGAGGACCCCGGCGAGGATCGCCCAGACGTGGAAAACGTTGTACCACAACCAGATCCAGCGCAGCCGGGCGATGACGACTTCGCGTTCCTCGGGCGCCTCGGCGTCGCGGGGGATCAGGTCGTGCCGCAGCTGCGCGGCCATCTCCTTCGAGAGCGCGTCGAGCTTGAACGCGGCCGAGAAGTGCTTGCCCTCACCCGATCCGACGTGGACGACCCGCAGTTTCACCAGGCGGTGCCGCAGTTTCGCGCTGCTGCTGACGCTGCGGATGCGGTCGCGTTGCACGTGCCGCTCTTCGCGGACCAGCAGGCCGGTGCGGCGCTCGACGCGTTCGGGTGTCACGCGGTAGCGGGTGAACAGCCAGCGCCACAGGTCCCGCAGGGTCATCAGCGCACTGATGCCGCTGACCACCAGCAGCGGCCAGACCGGGCCCGAGTCGTAGAGGAAGTAGCTCGTGATGCTGATGGCGAAGGAGATCGTGAACTTGGCCGCGTTGACGTAGAAGAGCTTGATGTCCAGGCGCAGCCAGGGAAGCTCGCTCTCGCCGGCGGGCGCGGGGGTCACGGGCTCGGTCGTCGCTTCCGCCGTCACGTCGCGTCCCCGGGCGTGGCCTGGGCGATCTCGTTGAGCCGGCGGACCGCCTCCTCGGCGATCGGCGTCTCCAGACCCTCGATCTTCACGTGCCCCTCGTGCGAGGCCGTGGTGACCTTGATGGTCGAGAGGCCGAGCAGCTGCTCGATCGGGCCCTGCACGGTGTCGATGCTCTGGATCCGGGACACCGGGACGATCCGCCACTCCCGGGTGATCCAGCCGCTGAGCGAGTAGACGGCCGCGTCGGTCGTTTCCCAGCGGTGCACCAGGTACCGGTAGGTCGGCATGAACAGCAGGTTCACCAGGAAAAGCCCGGCGACGCCCCAGGTGATCGGGTCGAGCCAGGTGCGGATGCCGGCGAAGACGATGTGGAGCGTGACGAGCACGCCGAGCACGCCGAGGCCCCAGAAGAGCGTGTTCAGGGTGCGCCACAGGATGAACCGGCGCGCGAGCCGGTGCCGCGGCGGCCGGACGGCGAGGGGTTCCTGCCGGACCGGGAGCACGGGCCGTGAAGAATCCTTGGTGGAGTGGTCCATCGGCTGAGGCGTCCGATCTGTGAGGAGAACCGTGTCTCGCCGGCGGGACCCGGTGTGCGGGCCCGGGGCGCCCGCACACCGGCGCCCCCTAGGCCTCGGTGGCCGGAGCGGCGGCGTCGGGGGCCGCCGTTCCGGTTGCCGGGGCCGGGGTTTCGGCGGCGGCGTCGGCGTCGGCCGGGGCCGCGTCCTCTTCGGCGACGATCTTCACGATGTAGGCGGCCAGGTCGCGGAACTCCTCGCCCTCGGTGAAGTCCTCGAACTTCTCCAGCAGCTTCCGGTCCGTCGTGTTCTCGACCTCCAGCAGGACCTGCACCACGGAAAACGAGTCGAGGTCGCGCAGGCTCTCCGGTTCGGGCATGTCGGGCTGCTCGGCGCAGATCATCCGGGCGATCTCCCGGACCATCTCCTCGACGTCGTCGACATTGGTGAGGTCGACTTTCGTGGCGTTCTCTGACATGACAATTCAGCCCTTCCGCTTAATCGTCCGTGTGGCCGCGCGGCGAATCCTTCCCCGGATGCGGGGTGACGCGCTCCGGGCGAATGCCCCCAGTCGGCAGCCGGAACCCGGCCGAGGTTAGCCAGCCCTCCGGCCCCGGTCAACAACACCGTGACGGTCGTTGTCCCGCCGGCGGGACGCGCCGGTAATGCGCGTCGAATGATGGCCGGCAAGGCTGTGACAGCCGAGCGGAAGTGTGCTTCCATGACTCCGGCGGCGCGATGCGGTAAACCGAATAATCGTCGCGCCGAATAGCCCATGTGTTGCGGCGACCCGGAAGTTCACCGGGAATTTCGCCCGCGTCGTACGAGCCCTGTCCGGTCGTGCCACGGCCGATCCCCTGGAGGTGACCCGCCCTGATGGCTCAATATGTCTGGGGTTATTTGCCGGAGTACGAGAAAGAACGGGACGACATTCTCGACGCCGTCGACACGGTCTTCCGTTCCGGCAAGCTCGTGCTCGGCCCGAGTGTGAAGGCGTTCGAAGAGGAGTTCGCCGCCTACCACGGTGTCGAGCACTGCGTCGGCGTCGACAACGGCACCAACGCCATCGTCCTCGGCCTGCGCGCCCTCGGCGTCGAAGCCGGCGACGAGGTGATCACGGTGTCCAACACCGCGGCGCCGACCGTGCTGGCGATCGACCAGATCGGTGCCGTGCCGGTGTTCGTCGACGTCCACCCCGGCACGTATCTGATGAACGTCGAGCAGGTCGAAGCGGCGATCACCGAGCGCACGCGCTGCCTGCTGCCGGTGCACCTGTACGGCCAGTGCGTCGACATGGCGCCGCTGGAAGCGATCGCGGCCAAGCACGGCCTGCCGATCCTGGAAGACTGCGCGCAGGCGCACGGCGCCCGGCACCACGGGAAGATCGCCGGGTCGATGGGCCAGGCCGCGGCCTTCTCCTTCTACCCGACCAAGGTGCTCGGCGCCTACGGTGACGGCGGCGCGACGATCACGTCCGACGCCGAGACCGAGGCGAACCTGCGGCGGTTGCGCTACTACGGCATGGAGAAGGTCTACTACGTCGTCTCCACGCCGGGGTACAACAGCCGGCTCGACGAGGTGCAGGCGGAGATCCTGCGCCGCAAGCTGACCCGGCTCGACGACTACATCGCCCGCCGCCGGCTCATCGCCGAGCGCTACGCCGAGGCCTTCGCCGGCACCGACCTCGTGACGCCGGCACTGGCCCCGGGCAACGACCACGTCTACTACGTCTACGTGGCTCGGCACCCGTTGCGGGACAAGATCATCGAGCGGCTCAAGCCCGAGGGCATCGAGCTGAACATCAGCTACCCGTGGCCGGTGCACACGCAGTCCGGCTTCGCGAAGCTCGGCTACCGCGAAGGTGCGCTGCCCGAGACCGAGGCGGCGGCCCACGAGATCTTCTCGCTGCCGATGTACGCGTCGCTGTCCGACGTGGACCAGGAACGGGTCGTGGAAAAGGTGCAGGCGGTGCTGGCGAAGCTCTGACCGCGGCGCGGTCGGGGTTACCGACGAGACAGGAGAGCTCACGAGCATGAAGCGACTCGCGGTGCTGCACCGGGAACTCAACCCCGGGCCCGAAACCACCGGCGGCAGCATGATGTCCATGGTGGAGTTCCATGACTGGTGGGCGCAGCGGACGGCGGCCGGGCGCTTCGCCGTCGACCGGATCCCGTTCGCCGAACTCGGCGACTGGCAGTTCGAGCCCGGCACCGGGAACCTCGGGCACAAGAGCGGGCGCTTCTTCACCATCGAAGGCCTGCAGGTGCGCGAGGGCGGCGTCCCGACGTGGTCCCAGCCCATCATCAACCAGCCCGAGATCGGCATCCTCGGCATCGTCGTCAAGGAGTTCGACGGCGTGCTGCACTGCCTGATGCAGGCCAAGATGGAGCCGGGCAACGTCAACACGCTCCAGCTGTCGCCGACGGTGCAGGCCACGCGCAGCAACTACACGCAGGTGCACCGGGGCGCGACCACGCGCTACCTGGAGTACTTCGTCGGCGCCGGCCGCGGCCAGGTACTGGTGGACGTGCTGCAGTCGGAGCAGGGCGCGTGGTTCTGGCGCAAGCGCAACCGCAACATGGTCGTGCTGGTCACCGGCGACGTCGAGCTGCACGAGGACTACTGCTGGCTGAGCCTGGCCCAGATCGGCGAGCTCTCCCACCGGGACAACCTGGTGAACATGGACGCCCGCACGGTGCTCTCGTGCATCCCGTTCGCCCTCCCCGACGGCGACGGCGCGACCGGCGAGGACTTCCGGGACGCGCTCGTGCGCTCCTACCAGTACGCCGGCGAGGACGCGCCCGGCCCGGCCCTGCACACCGCGGGGGACATCCTCAGCTGGTTCACCGAGGCCAAGACGCGCTGCGACTGGTCGGCCCGGCTGACGCCGCTGTCGGCGACGACGGGCTGGCACCGCGACGAGGACGAGATCACCGACGACGCGGGGGCGAACTTCCGCATCATCGGCGTGCGGGTCGAGGCGGGCACCCGGGAGGTCAAGGCCTGGCGGCAGCCCCTCCTCCACCCCAGGGGGGAGGGGCACGCCGCCTTCCTCGCCCGGCGCGTCCGCGGCGTGCTGCACCTGCTGGTGCAGGCCCGCCCGGAGTACGGGCTGATGGACATGGTCGAGATGGCGCCCACCGTGCACCTGCTGCCCGGCCAGGACGCGTCGTCGATCAAGGAGCCCTTCCTGCGGGACGTGCTCGAGGTCGGCGGGGTCAAGACGCACTACGACCAGAAGCTCTCGGAAGAGGGCGGCCGGTTCTACCACGCGCTGACCCGCTACCAGCTGATCGAGGTGGGCGACGAGTTCCCGGTCGAGGTGCCGCCGAACTACTGCTGGATGACCGTGCGCCAGCTGATCGACCTGCTGCGCCACGGGCACTACCTCAACATCGAGGCCCGCAGCCTGCTGGCCTGCATCCACAGCCTCTGCTGAAGCCCGCCCCCGCCATTGCCGCCGGAGGAAAACCGCACCGGGAAAGGAAGTTCGCGTGCGATTGCTGTTCACGACCGCGCCGTTGCGCGGCCATCTGTTCCCCCTCGTGCCGCTCGCCTGGGCGGCCCGGGCGGCCGGCCACGAGGTCCTGGTCGCCACGACCGAGGCGTTCGCGCCGGTCGTGCTGCGGTGCGGGCTGCCGGTCACGTCCTGGGGTGCCGCGCCCGACTTCGTCGAGCTGGTCGGCGGCGAACCGCCGGTGACCGCCGGCGGGGCCGGGATCCGCCGCGCCGAGCACGGCCACGCGTTCGGGCAGATCGCCCGGGCCTGCCTGCCCGGCGCGCGGAAGCTGGTCGGCGCGTGGCGGCCCGACCTCGTCGTCGGCGAGCGGGCGGAGTTCGCCGGCCCGCTGGCGGCCGCCGCCCACGACGTCCCGGTCGTCGAGTACCACTGGGGGGTCGCGCCGCTGACCGAGTACGGCCGGGCGGCGGCGATCGAGCTCGCCGCGGCGCCGCCGGACCCGGTCGCCACGCTCGATCCGTGGCCGCCCGGCATGCGGCTGCCGCACGCGTCCGGCCACGAAGGCGTCCAGGGCGGGTCGTTCAACGGCGACGTCCGGCTGCCGGACTGGGTGCTCGAGCCGCGCGAGCGGCCGCGGGTGTGCGTCACCTTCGGCACGGTGCTGCCCGGGATGGCGGCCCTCGGGCTGCGCGAGACGGTGGCCCCGATGCTGAAGCTGCTCAAGGAGCTCGACGTCGAGCTGGTGGTGGCCGCCGCCGACGACGTGCTGGCGGACTGGCCCGAGCTGGCCGCCGCGGCCGACCGCGCCGGGCGGCTCCCGCTCGCCCAGGTGCTGCCGGCCTGCGAGGCCATGGTCAACCACGGTGGCCAGGGCACCGTGCTCACCGCGCTGGAGGCCGGCTGCCCGCAGCTGGTGCTCCCGCAGTTCGACGACCAGTTCGACAACGCCGCGGCCGTGGCCGCGAGCGGCGCGGGCCTGCAGCTTTCCCTGGACGAGATCTCGCCGGAGCGGGTGGCCGAAAGGTGCCGCGCGCTGCTGGACGAGCCCGCCTTCACCACCGGCGCGGTGCGCGCCGCCGCCGCGGTCCGGGCCCAGCGTTCGCCCGCGGAAGTCGTGGGCCTGCTGGAGAAACTGGTCGCGGCATGACGAACTCTTTCTGGGACGAATTGGGGAGCTGGTAGCTATGCCGGGCGGAATGCGGATCGAAGAGACCAAGGTCCCGAATGCCTTCAGGCTGTTCCCGGAGCAGTTCCCGGACCAGCGGGGCCGGTTCCACGAGGCGTTCCGCGCGGACGCCCTGTCGGACCTGATCGGCTACCCGTTCGTGGTCAACCAGGTGAACTACTCCACGAGCCGCCGCGACACCGTGCGCGGTATTCACGGCACGACGCTCCCGCCGGGCCAGGCGAAGCTGGTCACGTGCGTGCGCGGCGCGGTGATGGACGTCGTGGTGGACCTGCGCGTCGGCTCGCCGACGTTCGGCGTCTACGACGTCACCTACCAGGACGAGGACTCCGGCACGGCGGTCTACCTGGCCGACGGGCTGGGCCACGCCTTCCACGCCCTGACCGACGACGCGTGCATGAACTACCTGTGCTCGCAGAACTACGTGCCGGGCACCATGCTCGTGCTCAACCCGATGGACCCGGACATCGGCATCCCGTGGGAGCTGACCGGGCCGCCGATCATGTCCGAAAAGGACGCGAACGGGATCGGCCTCAAGGAGGCGGAGTCCGAAGGGCTGCTGCCGACCTACGAGGAGTGCCTCGCGCACTACGCGGCACTGGGGGCGGGCGCCCCCGCGGCGCACGCCTCCTGACGAGCCCACCGACCTCCCCCATCCCGACGAGCAGCGGAGTTTCTGCCGATGACGAGTTACCAACCGGCCCAGCGGCTGCGCTTCGGGGTGATCGGGTGCGCGGACATCGCCTGGCGGCGGACGCTGCCGGCGATGGAGACCGACCCGGCGATCGACGTCGTCGCGATCGCCAGCCGCGACGGCGAGCGGGCCCGGAAGTTCACCGACCGCTTCGGCGGCACGCCCTACGCCGGCTACCAGGCGGTGGCCGAGCACGAGGACGTCGACGCCGTCTACATCCCGCTGCCGCTGATGCTGCACGCGGAGTGGATCGAACGGTGCCTCGAAGCCGGCAAGCACGTGCTGGTGGAGAAGCCGATGACCGACGGCGGCAAGGAGTCGGCGCGGCTGCTCGACCTGGCCCGCGAGCGCGGCCTGGTGCTGCTCGAGAACTACATGTTCCTCTACCACTCCCAGCACGCGGCGGTGCGCAAGCTGCTCGCCGACGGCGCGATCGGGGACCTGCGCGGCTTCCACAGCGCGTTCACGATCCCGCCGAAGCCGCCGGGGGACATCCGCTACCAGGCGGACGTCGGCGGTGGGGCGTTCCTCGACTTCGGCGGCTACCCGATCCGCGCGGCGCAGCACCTGCTCGGCCGGGACCTGTCGGTGGAGGGCGCGGTGTTCCGCCGCGACCGCGCGCTCGACGTCGTGATGTCGGGCAGCGTGCTGCTGGCGTCACCCGAAGGCGTGCCGGCCCAGCTGACCTTCGGCATGGAGCACTCCTACCAGAACAGCTACGCCCTCTCCGGCAGCACCGGGCGGCTGTCGCTGGACTGGGCGTTCACCCTGCCGGAGACGCACCGGCCGGTGCTGCGGATCGAACGGCAGGACCACCGCGAAGAGGTGGTGCTGGCGGCCGACCACCAGTTCGCCGGGGCGATCCGGGCCTTCGTCGAAGCGGTCGTCACCCAGGCGCCGCTGCGGGAGGAACACGACGGGACGCTCGAACAGGCCGCCCTGATCGAACAGGTGCAGCGGGTCGCCCGCAACGTCTGGATCTGAAACTTTCCCATACCCAAGAGGGAGATTGTGAGCATGTCGAACACAGCCGAATGCCGGATCTGCGGCGGCACGGTCGAAGAGTTCTTCGACTTCGGGCGCCAGCCGCTCTCCGACGCCTTCGTCGCGCCGGGTGCCGACCCGGAGAAGGAGTTCTTCTTCCGCCTCGCCGTCGGCCTGTGCGGCGGCTGCACGATGGTGCAGCTGATGGAGGAGGTGCCCCGCGAGGCGATGTTCCACGAGGAGTACCCGTACTACTCCTCGGGTTCCGTGGTGATGCGCGGCCACTTCGAGGACCTCGCCAAGCACCTGATCGCCACCGAGCTCACCGGCGACGACCCGTTCGCCGTCGAGATGGGCTGCAACGACGGCATCATGCTCAAGACGCTGGCCGACTCCGGCATCCGGCACCTGGGCGTCGAGCCCTCCGGTGGCGTCGCCGACGTCGCGGCGTCGAAGGGCGTGCGCGTGCGCAAGTCGTTCTTCGAGGAGTCGACCGCGCGCGAGATCCTCGCCGAGGACGGCCCGGCCGACGTCGTCTACGCGGCCAACACCCTGTGCCACATCCCGTACATGGACTCGATCCTCGACGGCGTGAAGGCGCTGCTCAAGCCGACCGGCGTGTTCGTGTTCGAGGACCCGTACCTGGGCGAGATCGTGCGGCGCACGTCGTTCGACCAGATCTACGACGAGCACTTCTACTTCTTCACCCTGCGTTCGGTGCAGCAGATGGCGCAGCGCCACGGCCTCGAGCTCGTCGACGCGCAGCGGCTCGACGTCCACGGCGGGGAAGTGCGGTACACGCTGGCGCCGGCCGGATCCCGGACGCCGTCGGCGGCCGTCCACGAGCTGCTCGCCGAGGAAGAGGCCGCCGGGCTGCACGAGCGCGCGACGCTGGAGGCGTTCGGCGCGAAGGTGCTGCAGGTCAAGGACGACCTCGTCGCCCTGCTGCGGCAGGCGAAGGCCGACGGCAAGCGCGTCGTCGCCTACGGCGCCACGGCGAAGAGCGCGACCATCGCGAACCTGTGCGGCCTCGGCCCGGACCTCGTCGAGTTCGTCTGCGACACCACGCCGGCCAAGCAGAACCGCCTCACCCCGGGCACGCACATCCCGGTGAAGCCGGCCGCCGCGTTCTCGGACCCCTACCCGGACTACGCGCTGCTGTTCGCGTGGAACCACGCCGACGAGATCATGGCCAAGGAACAGGCGTTCCGCGACGCCGGCGGCCAATGGATCCGCTACGTGCCGACGGTCCGGCTGGTCTGATGACCGAGACCACGACGTTCCCGCTCTCCTGGATCGGCGACTGGGCGCCGGAGCCGATCCCGGGCGGCGCGGCGGGCATCTTCAACTCGGCCGTGGCGGCGTTCGCCGTCGCCACGGCCTGGGAGGCCGGCGCCCTCGACGTCCTCCACGGCGGCGCGACCCTGGACGTGCCCGGGTTCTGCGCGGACCGCGACCTGCACGAGCCGTCGATCCGGAGCACGTTCGCGGCGCTGGCTTCGGCCGGCATCGTGGTGCGCGAAGGGGACGCCGTCGTGGCCGGCCCGGAGTTCGCCGAGGTTTACCGGGCCAAGGCGTTCTTCCACTGGCTGACCATCGGCTGCGGCGAGCTGTTCGCGAACATGCCGCGGATCGTCCGCAACGCCGAGCGTACCGGCGAGTTTTTCCGGCGTGACGCGGCGGCCATCGGGTTCGCCTGCCGGGACATCAACCGGCAGGCGTTCGACCCGGTGTTCGCCGAAGCCCTGGCGGACCTGGACTTCCCGGTGACCAAGGTGGCCGACCTCGGCTGCGGCGGCGGCGGGCGCCTGGTCGACCTGGCCCGCCGGTTCCCGGGTGTGCGGGGCGTCGGCGTCGACATCGCCCCGGCGGTGCTGCGCTCGGCGGCGTCGAACGCCGAAGCCGAGGGACTGAGCTTCGAGTTCGTCGAGGCGGACGTCCGCGCTCTCGGGCCGTCGCCGCGCTTCGACGGCGTCGAACTGTTGACGTGCTTCATGATGGGGCACGACTTCTGGCCGCGGGAGCGCTGTGTGGCGACCCTGCGGATGCTGCGCGAGGCGTTCCCGGACGCCCGCCGGTTCCTGCTCGGCGACACCGCGCGCGCCGAAGGCGTGCCGGACCGCGAGAAACCCGTGTTCACGCTGGGGTTCGAGACCGCGCACGACCTGATGGGCGTCGACCTGCCGACGCTCGCGCAGTGGGACGGCGTGTTCGCCGAGAGCGGCTGGCGCCTGCTGCGCGCCCGGCCGGTCGAGGTGCCCGCCGCGTCCGTGATCTTCGAACTGGGCTGAGAGGGGACGACCATGCGGGTCCTGGTGACCGGTGGAGCGGGCTTCATCGGGTCGAACTACGTCCGGCAGGCGCTGTCCGGCGGGTACCCGGTCTTGGCCGGCGCCGAGGTGACGGTGCTCGACAAGCTGACCTACGCCGGGAACCGGGCGAACCTCGCCCCGGTCGCCGGTAGTGAACGGCTGACGTTCGTCCACGGCGACATCTGCGACGCCGCGGTGGTGGCGGACGTGATGCGCGGCGTCGACCTCGTGGTGCACTTCGCCGCGGAGTCGCATGTGGACCGCTCGATCGCCGGGTCGGGCGACTTCGTGCTGACGAACGTCCTCGGCACGCACACGCTGCTCGAAGCGGCGCTGCGGGCCGAGGTCGGCAAGTTCGTGCACGTGTCGACCGACGAGGTGTACGGCTCGATCGACGACGGCTCGTGGCCCGAGGAGCACCCGCTGGAGCCGAATTCGCCGTACTCGGCGGCGAAGGCGTCGTCGGACCTGCTGGCGCGGGCCTACTTCCGCACGCACGGCCTGCCGGTGTGCGTGACGCGGTGCTCGAACAACTACGGGCCGTACCAGTTCCCGGAGAAGGTGATCCCGCTGTTCGTCACCAACCTGCTCGACGGCGGGCAGGTGCCGCTCTACGGCGACGGCCTGAACGTGCGCGACTGGCTGCACGTGGACGACCACTGCCAGGGCATCCAGCTCGTCGCCGAAGCGGGCCGGCCCGGCGAGGTGTACAACATCGGCGGCGGGACCGAGCTGAGCAACCTGGACCTGACCGGCCGGTTGCTGGACGCGGCCGGCGCCGGCTGGGACCGCGTCCGCCGGGTCGAGGACCGCAAGGGCCACGACCGGCGGTACTCCGTGGACATCACGAAGATCGGCACCGAGCTGGGGTACGCGCCCCAGGTGAAGTTCGACGAGGGCCTGGCCGCGACGGTGGCCTGGTACACCGCGAACCGGTCCTGGTGGGAGCCGTTGAAGAAACGAGCCGCCGAAAGGTGAAGACGGCTCGGGCCGGCGTCGGCTATGTTGGCTTCTTCGGTCGGCGTGCTGGGGGGTCGGAGGCGATGGAAGGTGCGGGCCGGTACGACCTCGTGACCGAGCGGCGATTCCCGAACCCGCTGGAAACCGGGACCGACACGGGCGCCGCGCCCGCGGTGGTCGGTGACCGGTACGAGCTCGGCGAACTGCTCGGCAGCGGCGGCACCGCCCGCGTCTACCGGGCCCGCGACCGCGGCACGGACGGCGCCGAGTGCGCCGTCAAGCTGTTCCACCGCAACGCCGCCACCCTCGGCCCCCGCCGCGCCCGCGAGACGGCGATCCTGCAGGGCCTCGACCACCCGGGGGTCGTCGGCCTGCACGACGCCGGCGAGGAAGACGGCCGCGCGTACCTCGTGATGCAGCTCGTCGAGGGCGAGGACCTGGCCGAGCGCCTGCTCACCGGACCGCTCGGCCTCGACGAGATCACCGCCGTCGCCCGGCGGCTGGCCGACGCGCTGGCCCACGTGCACGAGCGCGGCGTCATCCACCGCGACCTCAAGCCGGGCAACGTACTGCTCGGCGGGGACGGCGCGATGATCACCGACTTCGGCGTCGCGTACCTGCTGGACACCACGCGCGTCACGGCGGTCGGCTCGGTCGCCGGGACGGCGGCGTACATGGCGCCGGAGCAGGTGCTCGGGGAGCCCGTGGGCCCGCCCGCCGACGTCTACGCGCTGGGGCTCGTGCTCATCGAAGCCGTGACGGCCGAGCGGGAGTACGCCGGCCCGCGCGTCGAGGCCGCGCTCGCCCGGCTGAGCCGGCAGCCGCGCATCCCGGAGGGCCTGCCGGACGAGCTTTCCCAGGTGCTGCACCTGATGACGGCCCGCGACCCGGCGTTGCGCCCGACCGCCGCCGAGGTCGTGCGGGCGCTGTCGGGGACCTCTTCGTTGCCGTCCGGCCTGGTGACACCGCCTTCGCTGCCTTCGCGTCGCAAACGCGGCGTGGTCGCGGCGGCCGTGCTCTCGCCGGTGGCCGCCGGGCTGGTGCTGGTCGCGCTGGTGACGGGCAGCGGCCGGGTGACCGACAGCCTGCACTCGCCGTCCTATCCGGACCCCGGCCGGATCCCGGCGACGTCGTTCGCCCCGCCGCCCTCCGGCCCCGTCCTCACCCCGGTCGGTTCGGACGCGGTCCTGCCGCCGGGCGAAGGGAAAGCGCCCTCCGGCGGGACCCCGGCGGCCGTCCAGGCGCCGCCGCCGTCGATGACCACGGTGACGTCGACCGCGACCCGCGGTCCGCACCGCCCGCTCCACCACCACACCCCGCAGAAGCCGCACGAGAGCGGCAAAACCTTCCCGCCGGGCCGGAGCGCCAAGTAACGCGTGGCGTGTGGCGGGGCTCACGTGGGGCGCGGAAAGTCGTGGCCGTCGGAGGCCGGGATCGCCGAGCGCGTCCGGAGGGTTACCGGGAGCATGGGGTCATGGCGCGACGTCTGGCTGCGGCCCTCCTCCTGGTGGCACTGTCCCCGTTCGTCGCCGAGTTCCTGCTCGGCGACCAGTACCTCAGCGGCACCCCGCGGCCCGGGCAGCAGTTCGGCCAGTTCGGCATGTTCGTCGCCTTCTACGGCAGCGCCGCGCTGCTCATCCGCGAGCTCGCCCGGCACCTGAACCGCGGCTGGCCGACGATCCTCACCCTGAGCCTCGCTTTCGGCCTGCTGGAAGAAGGATTGCTGACGCAGTCGCTGTTCAACCCGGACTACCTGGGCATCCGCGTGCTCGACGCCGGGCACATCCCGGCCCTGGGGATCGGCGCGCCGTGGACGGTGTACGTGCTGACACTGCACGTCGTGTGGAGCATGGGCACGCCGATCGCGATCACCGAGGCGCTGTTCGGCCGGGAACCGTGGCTGGGCAAGCTGGGCCTGGTCTTCTGGTCGGTCGTGTTCGTCCTCGGCTGCGCCGCCGAGTTCCTGATCTCCCTGCTGGTCGGGCCGGCACCGTTCATGGCGGCGCCGGCCCAGCTGATCGTGGCCGGGCTGATCGTGATCGGGCTGGTGGTGCTGGCGATCCGCGGCTTCCGCAAGCCGCCGCGCGACGCGCCGAAGGGCCACCGCTGGGCCGGGTTCGCGGTCGGCCTGGTCGCCGGCACCGGTGTGCAGCTGCTGGAACGCTGGGAGTCGATTTCGCCGTGGCTGCTGGCCGCGCTGATGCTGGTGCTGGTCGTGGTGGCCGCGGTGGTCGTCCGGGCCCTGAACCCACCGGCGTTCGCCCCGGCGGCGGGCACCCTGCTGACGTACTGCTGGGTCGGCCTCAACACCGCGATCGGCCAGGGCGTGGTGGCGATCGTCGAGCAGTCGGTGCTGGTGGCCGTCGCGGTGGCACTGCTGCTGGTCACGGCCCGCCGGACCACCGCCGGCGAGCCCCGTCTTCGCCCGGAATGACCGGGTTCTTACCCCCCGGCCGAGCACGCTCGCCGGCGCGGATGGTCAGCTTGCCCGTTCCCAAAGCGGCAGGCGGAAGGTCGCGTAGGTGAACTTGCCGCTGATCTTCCCGGCGGGGTCGAAGTGGAAGACGTCCAAGCCGTGCCACTGCACGCGGCCGCCGTAGCGGAGCCGGGCGAACCACCGCAGCGGCGGTATCGCGCGCCGGCCGTGCGCGCCGGTCAGGTCCAGCCGGCACACCCAGCGGATCGTCGCCCGGCCGCGGGGTTCGTCGATCACCTGGTCGTAGACGTCGAAGGTCATCGCGCCGTAGCGGCCGGCGAACTGCGGCGCGAACGCCGCCCGGATCGCGGGAAGGCCGCGCAGTTCGGGGCCGCGGCCGGGCAGGTAGCGGGCGTCCTCGGCGAAGAAGGACATGACCCGGTCGAGGTCGGGGTCGTTGAAGGAGGCCACGAAGGCGTCGATGGTCTGGCCGAGATCGGTGCTGCGGGCGGTCATGTGCATGCCGTTTCGGAGTGGGGAGCGGGTCGGGCCGAGGTTATAAGAACAGCGTCTCGTTAACAAGAGAACATCGTTCTGCTAGATGACGGGCTAGGCTGGTGACCGCCATGGAAGCGTCGTTCCAGCGGGCCCGGCGCCCGGAGCAGAAGAACCAGCGGCGCGAGACGATCCTCGCCGCCGCCGACGACCTCGCCCGGGCTTCGGGTGTGGCCCGGGTCAGCCTGGGCGACATCGCCGCGGCGGTCGGGCTGGCCAAGTCCAACGTCCTGCGCTACTTCGGCACGCGCGAAGAGATCTACCTCCAGCTGACGATGCGGGAAGGCACGGACTGGGCCGCTGCCGCCGGCGCCGCGCTGGCCGAGGCGAACGGCTTTTCCGCGGCGGCGGCCGCCCTCGCCGACGCTTACGCCGACCGGCCGTTGTACTGCGACCTCACCACCCATGCCGAGACGATGCTGGAGCACAACGTGTCGGTGGCCGCCCTGCGGATCTACAAACGGTGGGCCATCGACACCTACTTCACCGTCGGCCGGCAGCTCACCACCGCCTGCCCCGAGCTGACCGGCGCCGACGGGGCGTCCCTGGTCATGGCGGCCGGCGCGTTCGTCGCGAAGCTGTTCCCGTTGACCCGTCCCTCGGCCGAACTGCGGGAGCTGTACGACCTCGAACCGGAGATCGCCCGGGTGTTCCCCCCGTTCCGGCCGACGCTGCAGCGCATGATCGCCGCGACCGCGGCCGGGCTGCCGGCCACCCATTGACGCGGCGCAAGTACTCGTCCCCCCACTGGAGGTTCCGTGCCCAAGGGCTACTGGGTCAGCGTCTACCGCTCCATTTCGGATCCCGGGAAGCTGGCTGCCTACAACAAACTGGCCGGTCCGGCCGTCAGGGCCGCGGGCGGGCGGACCTTCGCCCGCGACGGCCGGGTCGTCGCCCACGACGCCGGAATCGCCGAGCGCACCGTCCTGGTCGAGTTCGACAGCTTCGAACAGGCGGTCGCCGCACGGGCGAGTGCGGCCTACCAGGAGGCGCTGGCCGCACTTGACGACGGCGTCGAACGCGACTTCCGCATCGTCGAAGGCCTCGACTGACGATCGAACAACGCCTTGTGCGAGCAGGTCCCCGACAGGCGGCTGTTCGAGGAGAATCGAATACCTTGCGGCCCCTTCCCGGTCTGTCCCATCCTCGTGCCGGGAAGGCCGGTTCTGGGGGTGCCGGTTTTCCGAGCGGACCCGCGGCGAACGCGGACGAGGGCACACCGGTCCGCCGAGGGGGCGGAACCGGCGTGCGGCTCGTTCAGGAGCCGGCCCGGCGGTGCCCGAGGAGGTCGGCGCCCAGGACCGTCAAGCGGTGAACGACCGCCGTGCCGGTCCGTTCGCTGGTGACCAGGCCGGACGAGCGGAGGATCGAGGCGTGGTAGCTCGCGGCCGAGGTGGTGATCCCGACCCGGCGGCCCAGCTCGGTCGTCGTGCAGCCGTCGGCGAGCACGCGCAACGCGCTCGCCCGGGTGGCGCCCAGCAGGTCGGCCAGCGGTGCCGGGTCACCTGACGCGCCGGCCGGCCGGCTCCGGCGATCCGGGCGGGGCTCGGCCGGGTAGACGAGGACCGGCGGCAGCCCGGGATCGGCCAGGAGCGTCGGGGCCTGCCGGCAGAAGTAGGCCGGGACCAGCCGCAGTCCGCGGCCGGCGAGGTCGAGCTCGCCCGAGACGTGGTCGCCGGCCAGCTCGAGGACCTGGCCGCGCCAGGTGAGCGCGGGATGCAGCGCCGTCAGCAGGCCGTCGATTCCCCCGGTGGCGAGGAGCCGGGTGCGGGCGGCGACCTCGTCGTCGACGACCTTCTCGATCCGGGTCCAGTACGGGCCGAGCGTCCGCCGGTGGTAGTCGGCCAGCCCGTGGCGCAGGTCGTCGAGTTCCCGGCGGTCACCGGCGGCCAGCCGGGCGCCCCAGCGCGGTGGCACCGACCCGCCGGAGAGCACGGCCAGTTCGGCGGCGAGCCGGCTCGCCGGGGTTCGCGTCAGCGCGTCGAGTCCCGCTTCGAGGCTCGTCGAGGCTTCGCCCGGGGTGAGGAAGTCGGGGGAGTAGCCGCGTGCGGGCGCGAGGCGGAACAGGGCGCGGAGGCGGGCGTCGATCGTCACGCCCGCCCGCCAGCGGTCCAGCCTCGGGTCGGTGGCGCGGTCCTGCAGGGCGTGCAGGCTGAGCAGGAGCTCCCACAGGGGGTCGGGCCGCGTGGTGAAGGTGAGCCGGGTCAGGTCCGCGGTCGAGAAGCGGATGCGCAGCGGCATGGTCGGTGGGCACCTTTCGGGAATCGCCGCGAAGCGGCTGGACCGCCGGGACTTCGGTGGCGGCGTCCGATGATGTGCGGGGACCGCGTCGGCGGAGAAGACCCCGGGGGTTGCCTCTTCGGCCGTGTGGTGGGGAAACCCGGTCGGACCAGCGGAAAGACCGGTGTGACACGTGCTTCACGGATGTCTTGATCACGGTTTCCGCTAGCCTGTGCCGTCGGCCGCGTCGCGCCGGCGTTTCACCGAGACCGGGACAGGAAGCCGTGGCTGGACAGGAGCCCGCACCGTTCGGCCGCGAGCTGCGCCGCGTCCGCACCGCACGCGGGCTCTCGCTCGCCCGGCTCGCCGAGAGGACCCACTACAGCAAGGGTTACCTCAGCAAGATCGAGACCGGGGCGAAGCCGGCGTCCGCGGAGCTCGCCCGGCGCCTCGACGAGGTCCTCGACGCCGGCGGCCACCTCGCCCGTCTGCTCGCGCCGGGTCCGGTCCCCGCCGACGTCTGCCCGTACCGCGGGCTGGCCGCCTTCGAGGAGACCGACGCGCAGTGGTTCTTCGGGCGGGAGGAGACGACCGGGGAGATCCTGCGCACGGTCGCCGGCGCGCTCGGCAACGGCCGGCCGGCCGTGCTGGTCGGGCCGTCGGGGGTCGGCAAGTCGTCGCTGGTGCACGCGGCCCTGCTGCCGGCCCTGGCGCGCGACGCCCTGCCCGAGTCGGCCGGCTGGCCGGTGCTGACGATGACCCCGACCGCGGACCCCGGTGCCGAGCTCGCCCGCCGCGCCCGGCACGTGCCCGTCACGGCGGCCGAGCGGATCGTGCTGGTCGTCGACCAGTTCGAAGAGCTGTTCACGCTCTGCGCGGACGAAGGCGAGCGGGTCGCGTTCGTCCACGCGCTCGGCGGGATCGCGGCGACCGGCCGGGCGCTGGTCGTGCTGGCGGTGCGCGCCGACTTCTACGACCGGTGCCTGACCTACCCGCACCTGCTGGAAGCGTTGCGCCGCAACCAGGTCACGGTCGGCCCGATGACCGGGACCGAGCTGCGGGCGGCCATCTCCCGGCCGGCCGGGCTGGCCGGGCTGACGCTGGAGCCGGGCCTGGTCGACGTCCTGCTCGCCGAAGTCGGGCCGGGTTCGCTGCCGCTGCTCTCGCACGCTCTCGTCGCGACGTGGCAGGAACGCGAGGGGACCACCCTCACCGTGGCGGGGTACCGCCGGACCGGGGGGATCGCCAACGCCGTCGCGGAGACCGCCGAACGCGCCTACGCCGCATTGCCCGAGCACGCCCGGGACGCGGCGCGCGCGTTGCTGCTGCACCTGGTGCGCGTCGGCGAGCAGGAGCAGGACTCCCGTCGTCCGTCCGGCCGGGCCGCGCTGCGCCGTCAGCTGCCCGATCCCGGCCACGTCGAGACCGCCGTCGAGGTGCTGGCCACCGCGCGCCTGCTCACCGTCGACGCCGAAACCGTGACGATCGCGCACGAAGCCCTGCTGCACGCGTGGCCGCGGCTGCACGACTGGATCGAGTCGGACCGGTCCGGACTCCGGTTGCACCAGCAGCTGCGCGAGGCCGCCGAAGCGTGGGACCGCGAGCAGCGCGACCCGGGCCTGCTCTCCCGCGGGGCCCGGCTGGAGCTGACGTCCGGCTGGGCGGCCGGGCACCCGGGGCGGCTCGGCGAGGTCGAACGCGACTTCCTGACGGCGTCCCGCGCCGAAGAGGAATCCGGCAGGCTCGCCGCCCGGCGGCGGACCCGGCGGCTGCGCCGGCTCGTCGCCGGGCTCACGGTGATGACGCTGCTCGCGGTGACCGCCACGGTCGTCGCCGTCGAACAGAGCCGTGCGGCGACCGGCCAGCGCGACCTCGCGATCTCGCGTGCCGTCGCCGGACAGGCCAACGACCTGCGGCCCACCGACCCGGCGCTCGCGACCCGGCTCAGCCTGGCCGCCTACCGGGTCGCGGACACGCCGGAGGCACGCAGTGCCGTGCTCGCGTCGTCCGGGTCGACCCCGGTCCGGCAGCTGGCCGGGCAGCCGGGGTCCGTCACGAAGATCGTCGCGAGCGCGGACGGGCGCACGGTCGTCACGTCGGGGCAGGACGGTTCGACCCGCATCTGGTCGGTGACCGCCGACCACTCCCTCGCCCCGGTCGCGACCCTGCCGGGCCCGGCGCAGGTCACGACGCTCGCGCTCGCCGGATCGCTGCTGGCGATCGCCGGGGAGTCCGGGAGCACCCGGCTGTGGCGGCTGGACGCGCGGCCGGTGCCGCTGGGGCCGGTCCCGGACGGGCCGCCGGTCGAAGCCGCCGCGTTCGGCGACGGCGGGAAGCTGCTCGCGCTGGGCCGCGCCGACGGCACCATCGCGGTGTGGGACACCACCGATCCCGCCGAGCCGGCCGCGCTCGGCGTCCTCAGCGGACACACCGGCAAGGTGGTGAGCCTGGCGTTCGCGCCGCACGCGCGGCTGCTGCTCAGCGGCGGCGAGGACTTCACCGCCCGGCTGTGGGACCTCACCGGCCCCGTCCGCACCGGGACCGTCCTGGACACCAAGGGCGCCGCGGTCCGCTCGGTCGCGTTCGGCCCGGACGGTCGCGCCGTCGTCGGCAGCGACGACCACACCGCCGACCTGTGGGCGCCCGGCGGGCCGGCCCGGCTCGTCCGCGCCGGACCGCTGGACCGGGACACCATGGCCGTGCACCACTTCGCCTTCGGCCCGGACGGGCGGACCGTCGCCGCGGTCGGCGACGACCAGACCGTCCGGCTGTGGGACACCGGGGGCACGGTGATCACCACCCTGCACGTCCCGGCACCGGCCCGCGGCGCGGCGTTCGCCGACGGCGGGCGCCTGCTGGTGACCGGCGACGACATCGGCGGGCTGTGGCTCTGGCGCCTGCCGCCGCCGGCGTTCTCCCGCACCGCCGGCGTCGACGCCCTCGCGTTCCGGCCGGGCACCGGGACCCTGGCCATCGGCGAGGAGGACGGCACGGTGGAGCTGCGTGACGGAGACGCGTTCACCCGGCTCCCCGCCGGAGACGCACCGGTCCACGCCCTGGAGTTCAGCCCCGACGGCACGCTGCTCGCCGCCGCGGGCGAGGACGGCGCCGTCCGGCTCTGGCGCACGGCCGGGTGGGTGCCGCTGGCGACGTTCAGGCCCGGCGACAAGCAGCTCGAGGCGCTCGCCTTCGCGCCGTCGGGCCGCCTGCTCGCCGTCGCCGGCGACAGCCGGGTGATCGGCCTCTGGTCGCTCGCCGACCCCGGCGCCCCGGCGCCGGTGGCCAGGCTGGCCGGGCACGAGAACGTCGTCCGCGGGCTCGCGTTCGCCCCGGACGGGCGGACGCTGGCCAGTGCGAGCGACGACTACAGCGCGCGGCTGTGGGACGTCCACGCCCCGGCCCACCCCGGCCGGGGCGTGGCCGTGCCCTGGCAGGCCAACGCGATCAACACGGTCGCGTTCACCCCGGACGGGCACGTGCTCGCGACCGGCGGCGACGACCACACCGTGCGCCTGTGGGACGTCACCGGGCCGCAGCCGCGGGCCCTGGCGGTGCTCACCCAGGCGGGCTCGGTGCAGAAGGTGGCGTTCGGCCCGGACGGCCACCAGGTCGCGACGGTGGCGGTGGACGGCACGGCCCGGCTCTGGGACCTCACCGACCCCCGCGACCCGGTGCCGACGGCGACGTTCGCCGGCCACACCGACCTCGCCGCGGCGCTCGCGTTCGCCCCCGGCGGAGGGTGGCTGGCGACGGGCAGCCAGGATCGGTCCGTCCGGTTCTGGCAGACGAGCCCGTCCGAGGCCGCCGCGCGGATCTGCGACCTGTCCGGGCCGGTCCTGACCCGGCAGGAGTGGGACGAATACCTCGGCGGCGCGCCGTACCGGACGCTCTGCTGACGCGCCGCCGGTTGCGAAAGCTACGGGACGATCTTCCAGGTCTGGGCGCCCGAGCAGCCGCCTTGCTGACCGGACACCGCGGTGAAGTTGACCAGTACCCCGGCGTCGCCGGTGTGGACGTTCACCGGTTCGGTGACGTCGACGCCGACCGTGACAGCCACGTCGTTGCCGTGCCACAGCACGTTTCCGTGCAGGTCCAGGACCTTCAGGTACAGCACCGCCATGCCGTTGTTGGGGTTCAGCTGGCTGGAGATCTCGATGCTGTCGACATGCGATCCGCCGGGGGTCCAGCCGCCCCTGATCAGGAAGTTGGTGCCGCCGCCGGTCGGGTTTCCGCAGGCCTGGCCCGTGCTGACGTTCTGCGAGATGGTGGCGCCGCCGAACTGTGCGGCGCTGAGCACACGGACGTTCATCGGGGCCGCGCTCGCAACCGTGGGCAGAAGCACGGCGACTCCGGCCGCGGCTGCCGCTCCGGCGAGGGTTTTCCTGAGCATGCCGCAAATCCCTTCAGATTGGTTATTTTCCACAATTGAAGGTATTTGGTTCTCTGCTGAGCGACAACCTATTCGATCTTGCTCGAAAAGCTCATGCGTCGGGAGCCGGCCGGCCGTGCCCGGTGATGAGGTGTTCGGCAGAGGGCTGGCGCTGCTGCTGACGACCAACGCCGGCGACCGCTTCGAGGTGGGGGCACCACCACCCACGTCGAGGAGGCACCCGCGCTGGTCGAGTCCTGCGCGGCCGATCCGGCGCTCGTCGATCTGGCCATGCCGCCGCTGGGCGGAGCGGCCGCGATCCGCCAGATCAAGCGGCGGCACCCGGCCACCCGCGTGCTCGCGCCGGCCGGATCGGACGATCTGGAATTCGCCGAGCGGGCGCTGCGCGCCGGAGCGGACGGCCTGGAGACCCGGGACATCGGCGGCCGGATGCTGGTCTCCGAACGCACGGCCAAGCGCGTGGTCGCCTCGTTGCTGAACCGGATCGGCGCGGCCAACCGGGTCGAAGCGGCCGGCCTGGCCGGGGCCTACGGCCTGCTCGACCACGATCCCGCGGACCGTCCACAGTAGAGGCTCCGGCCGTCCGCCGCACCGATCATCATGTGCTTTCTCGTGCTCAACACTCCCTTTGCCGGTTGTGCGGTTCAGTCGATCCGCTGTGCCAGCCTGGCGAACCCCGTCGACAGCCCGGGAGCACCCGCCGTTCAGCCGTTCGGCGTCAGCGTTCGCGGGCTGAGAACCGTCGATCTGCCGGAGCGGGCTTGATGGACAAGCCGGATTACGTCATCGGGGTGATGGTGCGGCCCGCGGCTAAACGCCCCCGGCGCCACGAGCGTGACGTGATCGGTTGACCACGTTCGGCTGCCGTACATCCGAAGGAGACAGCACATGCGATCGTTGATCGGCAAGTTCGTCCAGGGAGTTGCCGGGTCCGGATTCGGGTTTGCGGTCGTGGGGCTATCGCTGGTGACAGCGAGTGTTCTGGCCCCACCCGCGTCTGCGACGCCCAGGACGGCACCCGGTTCCGATGTGCCCGTGTCGGCCGGGGCGCCGGCGTCCGCTCAAGCGATACCCGGCGGTTTCTACTGCGGCAACGCGACGTCGCCGGTGGTCTGCATCCCTTGCCGGCCCGACAAGGGAGAGCCCACGTGTGCCTACGCCCCGTTCGAAAGCGCAGCCACGGCGATGCGCTACGTCATGATCGACAACCACGCCTCGGGCGGTGAGCGGTGCCGCCTCTACGTGGACGGAGTGGGGCTCTACAACTGGATCTACATCGACGCCGGTGATTCCAGCGAACACGAGATCGGCACCATTCCGGCCGGGCGCGGATACAACGTACGGTGCCAGGCACGGGCGGCGCAGCCGTCCGATGCGGGAATCGGCGGAGTGATCTACTACTACTAGAAGGATCCGGCACGGCGGCGGCAGCCCTGTCGCCGCCGGAGGCGGAGCTTGCGGCCGGCGATGATTCCGTCGCCGGCCGCTCACGAAACCGCGGTCGTCGTCTCAAGCCCGGATCCCGTCGTACTCTGTCGCCGAAGATGCTGCGGCCCTGCGGAGGTCGACGATTCTGCCCGCATCGTGCCGTTGCTGGCCGCTGCATCCTGGTCACCGGCCGGTCGGCGACCGCGACGTTCTCGACGAGGGTCAGCGAGTGGCGGTGCCGTGGGTGCGGGCGGCGATGGCCTGCAGGCCGCGGTCGATGAAGGCGATCGTCCAGGCGAAGCTCTCGTCGACATCGACATCGATCTGGAATCCGCCGCCCGCCTCGAAAGTGGTGAATCCGTGCATCGTGCTGCGGAGCATGCGCACGGCGTGGATCTCCTGGTCGGGGTCGAGCTGGTAGCCGCGCAACATGGCGGCCGCGGAGTCGATCATCCGGCTGGCTGCGGCAATCAGTGGGTCGTCGGGCCCGCTCGACCGGGCCGCGTTGGCCGCCGCGAACCGGCCTGGGTGCGTCCTCACGTAGATGCGCATCGCCTGGCTCGCCATCGTCCGGCGTGCCATCCGTCGCGGCGAAGCGGCCGCCGGTGCGGCGCGGTCATGAACCACGTCCGGACGACGCCCGAGCCGGCTCGGGCCCAGTTGCAGCCGACCGCGGAAAGGCTACGTGGGCAGCTGGTGGAGTTCCTCCTCGTGCGCGTCGCGGTGCCGGAACGCTGATCTTGCGCCCGCCGTGGTCCTCGAACGGCGTGGTGCGACGTGCCCGGCGATGCATGCCGATTGCCCAGCCGGCCGGCGCGGTCGCGACCCCCGGTCAGTCGCGGACGCGCTGACGCAGGAAGAGCGCGGCCCGGTCGAGCGCTTCGTCGGCCTCGTCGAGCATGCCGGTGAACGACTGGAACACGTGCGGGACCTTCGCGGTGATGTCGAGGACGACGTCGACCTCCGCGTCGGACGCGCGCATGGCGAGCCGGCGCGCGTCGTCGAGGAGCATCTCGTTCGTGCCGACCTGCACCAGCACGGGCGGCAGACCGGTCAGGTCGGCGGTCACCGCCGGGCTGAGCAGTGGGTGGCGGCGGTCCTGATCCGCGACGTAGAAGCTGCTCATGCGGTCGAGGCTCGCGCGGTCGAGCAGGGGATCCGCGGCTGCTTTGGTCACCATGCTCTCGCCGGTCCGGGTGGCGTCCACACCTGGCGAGAACGCGACGATCGCCGCCGGCACGGGGAGCCCGGCGTCGCGCGCGGCGAGTGCGCCTGTGATCGTCAGCCCACCGCCGGCGGAGTCGCCGGCGAAAGCGATCGACTCGGGCGCGCGCCCCTGTTCGAGGAGCTCCCGGTAGGCCGAGACCACGTCCTGGACGTCCGCTGGGAACGGGTGCTCCGGCGCCAACCGGTAGTCCAGGGAGATGGCGGGGATCCCGGTTCTGACCACCAGGCCCGCGGTGAGGCCGAGTGCCGTGCGGGGAGAGCCGACCACGTGCGACCCGCCGTGCAGGTAGAGCAGGGTCCCGGAGCCGGGTTCGGCGTCCGGGCTGATGTGCAGCGCGGGGCGTCCGCCCAACGACGCGTCGCGCATGTGGATGCCTTCCGGCACCGGTAGCGAGGCCATCAGTTTCGCGAAGTTTTCGCGGGTCTCCGCGACGGACTGCGCTGCCCCGACACCGGCGCCGCGAAGCTGCGCGTCCAGGCGTTCACGCTGAACTGTGGACATCGTCCCGCCTTCCCTTGAGGAGTTCCTGCCACTACAGTATATGCCATGGCAGATAGTGCAAGGGCAGATTCTCTCTCGCTCGACACGCTGTTCGCGGACCTCGTGCGGGTGGAGACGCGGCTTTACAACGCGGTCACCGACCGCGTGAAGGCGGAGGCCGGCGTCGCGGGAGGCTACTTCGAGCTGCTGCGTCATGTTCGCGATCACCCGGACGCACGCGTCGCGGACCTCGCCTCCGCCTTCGCGATCGGCGTCGGAACGACCAGCAAGATCGTCGACCGCCTGGAGAAGCAGGGCTGGCTGGAGCGTCGCCCGAATCCGGCCAACCGCCGCTCGTCTTTGCTCATGCTGACCCCCGAGGGCGAAACGGCCGTGTCCCGGGCGGAGCCTGTCTGGCGGGTGGCGATCCAGGAGATCCTCGGCGGGGCTGTCACCGCTGATGAGCTGACGGCGCTTTCGGCGACTCTCCACGCCCTGCGCTCGAACCTGGAACGACGTCAACTGGGGCTCCCGGCCGGATGAGGTGAATCCCTCGCATGCGAGGTGCCTGCATCTCCGGGCGGCCCCCCGGTCGTCGGTGGCGGCTGGAGCACCACCGTCGCCTCGCCGTTAGCCTGGATTCGAGCGGGGTCACCTGGTGACGTCCGCGTCGGTCGTGCCGGCTTCGACGGTGTCCAGAAGGGCTCGCAGCGAGGCGAGCTGGCCGGCGTCAAGGGCGCCGAAAGCCTGCTCGACAGCCTTCTCGCCGGCGGCGACTCCGGTCGCGAGCGTGGCGCTTCCCGCCGCCGTCAGCACGACCAGCTTGGAGCGACGGTCGCCCGGGGCGGCCGTGCGCCGGACCAGACCGTCGCGTTCCAGTGCCTCCACGGCCTGGGTGATCGAGCGGGGGGCCATCGTGAGGTTCTCGGCCAGCGCGGCCTGGTTGACCGGTGCGTGCCGGTCCACCGCCTGCAGCAGCTTCAAGCGGGCCAAGGAGATCCCGTCCGCGGCCAGCTGCTCGTCGATCTTCCGGCGCACCTGGTGGGCGACCTCCAGATAGCGCAGCCCGAGGGCGGCCACCTCGCTCATCGTCACTCCTCGACTGGTTCGTGAGGTACCTCAGTACATGCTAGCGTTGCTGAGGTACCTCACGAACAAGGGTGTGACATGCACGTCGTCATCACCGGTGCCACCCACGGCCTCGGCCGGCTCGTCGCTCTCGACCTGGCGCGGCGGGGAGCCGAACTGACCGTCGTCGCCCGCGACCGCGAAAGGTGGACGATCTGCGCCGCGAGGTGGGCGACGCGGCGATCGTCTCGGCCTGCCAAGCCGATCTCTCGAACCTGCGCGACGTGCGACAGGCCGGGGAACGGATCCTCGCTGGCGCCGACGCGATCGACGTCCTGGTCAACAACGCCGGCCTGCACGCCTTCTCGCAGCGGGTCACCGGAGAGGGCTTCAGCGAAATGGTCGCCGTCAACTACCTCGCCCCCTGGGTTCTGACGACCACGTTGCTGCCCAAGCTGACCGGATCCGTTTCCGCGACGGTGGTGAACGTCGCCTCGCAGGCGTCCCGGCACTCGGGCGGCCTCGACCCGGCGCGGGACCTTCGGTGCACCGAGCCGTACACCCGACGCGGATCCAGCGCCTGGTACGGCCGCACGAAGCTGATGGACATCATGTTCACCCAGGAACTCGCCCGGCGGCTCGCCGGCTCGGGTGTCACCGCCAACTGCTGCGACCCGGGCTTCACCACGACCGGGCTGGGACGTGAGCTGCCCTTCTCGGGTGTCCTGCACAAGATCCTGACCGCGGCCCGGGTCGGCGACCCGAGCCGGGGCGCGGCGATCATCACCAGGCTCGCCACGGATCCGGCGTTCGCCGAGGTCACCGGCGGGTACTTCGCCCGCACCGGGCGAAGGCTCGAATGCCCGGCTCCGGGAAGGTCCGCGGAAGCGCAGCGCGAGCTGTGGAACGCCACCGAGGCGGCGCTCACGGACTGAGCACTGCCTCAGTAGGGGGCCGGGGTGTTGCGCACCACGATCAAGGTGGTGATCTTGCCGTCTTCGACGCTGAAGTAGTTGGTCAAGACGAGCTCGGCGGGCAGGTTCGTCTTGTCGTACTCGCCGTCGTAGCGGGCGCTGACGATGACCTGGCCGTGGTGGTGGCGCACGTCGATGACGTCCATGGTGACCCGGTCACCGACGATCTCGTGCGCGATCCACTCCCGGATGGACGCCGTGCCCGCGAACTCGCGGTGCACGTCGTTGACCACGGCGTCGTCGTGGAAAGTAGCGGCGATCCCGTCGAGGTCGAAGGCGTTCACCGCCGCGATGTGCGCTGCGACGACGCCGGGGAGGTCGGTGCGGTCCATGGTGGTTCCTTCCGTCGGGTTGTACCGCTGATGCTGGGCCCGGCGGTCAGGGGAGAGGCAAGCGGTGATCGGCGCGTGGACCTTCCGGCAGGGGGAAGGTCCAGAATGGAGGCCATGCGAGCAGGACTGACGGTCGGCGAGTTCTCCCGGGTGACGCACCTGAGCGCGAAGACACTGCGCCACTACCACGACGTCGGACTGCTCGAACCGGCCGACGTCGACTCCTCGACCGGCTACCGGTACTACTCGCTCGACCAGGTGCCGGCGGCGCAGGTGATCCGCCGCCTGCGTGACCTGGACATGCCGGTCGCCGACGTCAGGGCCGTCCTGTCCGCCGAGGACGTGGCCGGCCGCAACAAGCTGATCGCGGTGCACCTGGACCGTTTGGAGGCGAAGCTCGTCGAAGCGCGGACGGCCGTCGACGCGCTGCGGGACCTCCTGCGGCGATCCCCGGCCGGTCCGGTGGTCGAGCACCGTTCCGTGCCGGCTCAGCCGGCCATCGGGATCCGGGCGGTCATCGACCGCGTCGACGTGCTGAGCTGGTGGCAGGGCGCGCTGGGGGAGCTGAACGGGATCGTCGGCGCGCAGCGCCTTCACCGGACCGGGCCCAGTGGCGGCCTGTTCGACAGCGACCTGTACGAACACGAGCGAGGCGAAGCGGTGGTGTTCGTCCCCGTCGACGGCGCGGTGCGGCCGGTGGGTCGGGTCACGGACTTCGTGGTGCCTGCGGCGGAGCTGGCGGTCACGGTGCATGAAGGCCCGCTGGACGACATCGACCTCACATACGGCGACCTGGGCACCTACGCCGCCCGTCACGAGATCGGCGTCACCGGACCGCTACGGGAGTACTACCTGCGCGACCCGATCGAGACGTCGGCCGAACGCGAGTGGCGGACCGAGGTCGGCTGGCCGATCTTCCGCTCCGACAGCGCGCGCGGCTGATCACCGGTCCAGCATCGCCAGTCTGCCGGCCCGGCGTCCAGGACCTGCTCCACACCTGGGCCGCCCCAAACGCACCAGTGGGCGGTCAGCTGACCGAGCCGCTCACCACGCCCTTGCGCGGGCCTCGGCGCCGCATCCGGGCGGGTGATTGCCGAGTCGACCGGTGGGGCGTGGACCTGTACCAGCTACGACAGCCGGGACCGGCCCGTCCAGGTCAAGGTGCCCGCGCGCACCGATGCCCCCGTACGGACGGTGACCCACGACTACGCGGTCGGCGGGGTCCCGGTCACCTCCTCGGTGAGCGACGACAAGGGCACCCAAGGCAACGCCGGCCTGAACCCCAACCGGACGCGCCTGCTCGACCAGACCGCCGCCGGCACCGCGGAAACCCGGTACTGCTACGACGCGGCCGGCCGGTTGCTGGCCACCGAGGGTGCCGCCGCCCTGTCCGAATTTACCTACGACGCCAACGGCAACGCCACCGGCTGGAAGGGAGCCGATGGTACGACCACGTTGACCTGGACGGCTCCGACCGCAACATCGGCGTCAAGTCGACCGGTCCGAACTCGGCGCTGAACGCCGACATCGCCTACACCCGGGACGTGACCGACCGGATCGTGCGCCGCGACCCGCGTGACTGCGACAACAACACAGTCGTCCGGTACGGCTACACGAGCGACGGTGACACGGCGGACCTGACCTTGTCCGCCGATGGCCTGCTCGCGCTGACCCTGCCGGGTGGTGCCCTCTACACGACGAGGCTCCGATGGAGCGTTCACGCCGACCCGGTGCTGTCGACCGATTCGGCGGGCCCCCAGATCGGCGATCTGCGGGCCCTCGATCCGTACGGGCAGCCGTTGAGGGCCTCGGGTGCGGTCGACGCCCAGAACGTGCCGGACAACGCCCCGGGCTCGATGGACTACGGCTGGCTCGGGCAGTATCAGCGCCCGTACGAGCACACGGGCGCCGTGTCCATGGTGCAGATGGGCGCTCGGCCGCTTCCTCTCCGTCGACCCGGTCGACGGAGGAGCCGCCAACGACTACGACTACGTCGCGGGCGACCCGATCAACGCGATGGACCTCGACGGCAACTCCTGGTTCAGCTCCATCGTGAGTGTCGTGACCAAGGTGGCCGAAGTCGCCTCGTGGATTCCCTGACCGATCGGAACGATCGCGAGTGGGGCCGCCGCGGCCGGGAACGCGATTCAGGGGAACTGGGGAGCCGCGGCCCGGTACGGTGCGCAGGCCCTGGCCGGGATCGGAACGGCCGCCGCCGGCGCGGCGATCGGTGCTTACAAGGCCGTCAAGTTCGCCCGCGGGGTCGGCACGATCCTCAAGGCCGCCCGACGTGCACAAGGACCCTTTGCCAGGAAACTGTTACAAACGCCGCAGCGTCCGCTGGGTATCCCGCAACGGGAAACGTCAGTACCGCTTCTCCGGAGAACGAGGGACGGCGTGGTTGGCAGTACGACACTGACCTGCGGGAGGTGCCAATGGAGCACGACACGTCGAACGGCTTCGCGTTCGCTGACCGGATCGCCGAAGTGATGGACGGGACGCGCTTCGAGGGGTACCTCCACGTCACGGTTCCGGAGCTCGCCAAGAGCTCTCGCACCGGCGATGCCACGTATGTCGACATGGTGTTCGCACGACGGGACCTGGACCAGCCGGAGCACTGGCGGTACGAAGATCGCGCAGATCCGGGGACGGACAGCGCGCAGGAAAGAACTGGAGACGGCGCGGCTCGACTGGTACGGCGAGCGGTTCGGGTTGCGCTGGTTGGACAACGAGGCAACGGCGAAGGTCCGTCTTGAGGTGTTCCACGACGGGGCCGAGCTCACGTAGGACGGTCACTTCCTCGTGGGGAACTGCACGGTTGCGAGTCAACCGTGCAGTTCTTCGATCGTGAGACCGGCGGCAGACGCTCGAATTCGTGACGACGCCCAGCGAGCGAGGGAGTGGCGCTGCGGGCTGCAACGGTCGGCCCAGTGTCGGCGGCTGGGTCGTGAAGGCTTTGCAGCGCCCTAGCTTTGCGGCAACGTTTCGGCGCCTCGAGTCGGTTGGGGGCTCGCGCCGTGATCGTCCGGAAAGACTCAGAGGTGCCTGGCATTCGGATGCGAGGGCGAGTTCATCGACGTCGGTCTCGGTCTTGAGGAGTTCGATTGCGCGAGGTAGCAGCGAAGGTTGCTCGAGAAGCGGCATGGGGCTTGGCTCCCGACGTCGCCAGCCGCGGTTCGACACCGTTGTCATCGCGTTGCGGTAGGTGACCTCGCTCATGAACTTGAGGCTGACGTTCCACTGCTGTTTGAGCTGGCCCAGCCGACGCCAGTCAGCGAGATCGTCACGGACAAGCGGCTCGTCGCCGTCCTCGGGCAGCGAGTGATCGAGGTCGAGAAGTGCCGTGCGAACGGATGCCACCTGGCGGCGATGATCCTCCTGGGCAGCCTGCTCGAGGGTCTGCTGCTCGACGCGGCGGAGAACCGGCCGATCCCGAGTCCATCTGGGACGAACCGGAAGCGAAGACTGAAAACATCCGGCCCGCCAACCGGGCCGACAAGCTTTCGCTGCAGTCGTTGATCTACGCTGCGCATCGTCTCAAGTGGATCGACACGGACGCCGGTGTTCGTCGGTACTGCCAACGACCTCGGCCGGACCCGGCCCGCCGGGCCGGGCGACCGCCGGGAAACTCCGCCCGACGACACCCCTGGGCCCTGGGGGAGCCGGAGCAGGTCCAGCTGACCCCGTGATCACGGCCATTCGAGAAGCCGGACTTGCCCTGTGCCCGTGACAGCCGGCCGGCCGCGTCAGCAGCAGATCGCCGCCGGGTTCCCTACCGCGCGTCGAGGGTGATCTCGGCCCACACGGTCTTCCCCGTCGAGCGCTGCCACTGTCCCCACGCGACGCTCAGCCCCGCGACCAGCACCAGCCCGTGCGGCGCGGCACCCATGGACGGCTGGGAGCACGCGGGATCGAGACACGCGTCGTCGACCTCGATGCACAGCCAGTTCGGGCGCCGCAGCAACCGGACCTGGCGAGGGGGTTCGCCGTGGCGCAATGCGTTGGAAGTGAGCTCGTCGACCACCGTCACGACGTCGTGGCGCAGGTCGTCGGGGAGGTCGAGCAGGAGCCGGTCGGCCCAGGCACGCACCGCCGCCAGCTCGTTGAGGTCGTCCGCCACCTCCAGCGCGACGACCCGCAGTTCGTCGGTACTGGGCCGCGTCTGCTCGATCGTCATCGGGTGCTCGCCTTCCGCCGAGCCCCGCGACCACTCACGGGGCATCCGGCTGAGGAGATACCCCGTGGGAGTCCCGGATGAACATGGGCCACCGCCCACCAGGGTGACGTGCGGTTCCGCGATTACGAGGAGATCCCCGGGGGTACTCACGCGCGACGAAGTAGTGCAGCGAGAGGTTTGTCATGCGGATTCGCAAGAGGATGACCGTGCCCCTCAGTGACGTCGACCGCGCGGTCGCCATCCTCGCCGCCCGGGGCCTCGGCACCGCGAGGGCCGGTGCCGAGCTGAGGGAGATGGCGCGCGAGCGGCACATCTCCTTGGCGCGCTGTGCCGCCCTGGTCGTGACCTCCGTGGACAGAGCGGGCCGGTGAACCGCCTGCCGGCCGGGCGGAAGTTCCGGTCTGGAGCGAGGTGTCCTGGCTGAACGAAGCAACCTGAACCTGCGGGCTGCACCGAATCCCGGAGGCAACAGTCGACCCGGCGGGCGCGAACGTTCTCGTCGACCTGTCGGAGGTCACGTACCTGTCATGAAAGCCGTCGTACCGCAGATGAAGATCGCGCGGCGGTGCTTCGACCACGGACCGCTTCTCGTTCGAGTATCGGCCCCGTGCGTCAGAGGCTGTTCCGGCTGGGGGTGGCCGGGGTGGTGCGGCTGGAACCGGCCTCCCGAAGCCGGGCGTGACCGCAGTGCGTAGTGGTGAGCTGGCCGGGTGGCCTCCGCCACGCAGCAGCGCCGCACGCTCGGCGGCCGTCAGGCCACCCACACGCCGTAAGGTTTCCGTAGCTCTTCCCCGCCTCGATTCTCGGTGATCGTCGAGGGCAGACGGACCCGGCGGAGTGCCGGCGAGCACTCCGGCGGAACGTTCGAGGTGCTCGGCCGCCTGTCGGAAACGCTGACGACTCCGTCCGGCTTGCTGCCGGCTCCGGTGCTCGACGAGGTGCTCGCGGATATCGGTGAGCTGGCTGAGGTCGTGAGCCTCGCGGCAGCGCCGGCGCTGCCGCGAGCCTCATACCCCGGTATGAGGCTCGCGGCGGCCGCTAGTACCGCGGTCGGAAATCGGCGCTTTCAGGCGGTGGACGCACCGGACCCGGGCTTAGCTTCGCATGATGGAAACGCGAACCTTCAACGGAAATCCCCCGGGCACGCTGGTTGCCGCCTTCTTCGGTTACCTCGTCTCCACCGTCTCGGCGCTCGTCGGCGCGGGGCTGCTGCTCGGCTATCGGGACGAGCTCGCCGACGCGTTGCGCACGGGCGTGAACAACGGCGGGGCGCACCTCACCGAGGACCAGATCCAGCACTCGGCGACCGTCGCGCAGGCCGTCGGGATCGGTGTGCTCGTCGTGCTTGCCTTGCTGTACCTGCTGCTCAGCTTCAAGCTGAAGGCGGGCCGGAACTGGGCGAGGATCGTCCTCACGATCGTCACACTGCTGCAGGTCGCCTCCCTCCTGGCGACCTCCGGAACAGCCGTCAACTACGTCAGCACGGCGATCTCGGTGCTCGCGCTGGTGCTCTCCTACCTGCCGCCTTCGAACGCCTATGTTGCGCAGGTGAAGCACAACCGGGCCGGGGTGAACGGGTAGAGGTCGTCCTTGGCGCCCCGGGCCGGCTCGAACTCGCCTCGCTGGCTGATGGCTCGAGATGCCCGTAGGGGCACAGGCTAGTCGGCGACCGCGGTCTCGACGTCGGCGTAGGTGGTGAACTGGGCGCTCAGGCCGGTTACCTCAAGCACACGGGTGACAGCCCGCGTGGTGGCGACCAGTGCGATCGTGACGCCGGTGTCGGTGGCTCGACTGCGGTGATCGGCGAGCAGTTCCAGGCCGACCGAGGCGAGGAAGGTGACCGCGCGCAAGTCGATCACGAGCCTCTTGCCCGCTTCGGCGGCTTCCTCGTGCGCCTGCACGGCGATGGTGCGGGCTTCGGGTGCGGTCGCGAGGTCCAGTTCACCGGCGAAGGCGAGCACTATGGCTCCTTCACGCGGGGTGATCGAGCCGAGGAAAACTGGGGCGGTCACAGACGGACCTCGTTCCAGGCCGGGGATGCGATGACCGGCGGTACGCGGTCCGCGAGACGGGCGGGATGGCGATCTCCCCGGCAAGGGCGTGTCACCACATGGAGTCGACGGTACTGCGCGCGGCCGGTCACCGCCGATCGGTCGCGGGCAGGTGCGCGGCGAGCACGACGACGTCGTCGTCGTGCGGGGTGCCGTTCCCCAGCATGCGGCGGATGGTGTCGTCGACGAACCGGGCCGGGTCGGTGGGGTCCAGCGCGGCGACAGTGTCGCGCAGGCGGCGGATGCCGACGTCCAGGTCGCTCCCGCGGCGTTCGACCAGGCCGTCGGTGTAGAGCACGACGGTGTCGCCCGGCCCCAGCCGCACCTGGCGATCGGTGAGCGGGACTTTGCGCAGCTCGGGGTAGCCGAACATGAGGTCCGCGCCGGTCAGGACCGTGGTGGTGCCATCGGGGTGGCGCACGATCGGCGGGAGGTGCCCGGCGCTGGCCCAGCGCATCAGCCAACGGTCGCCGGCGTCGGGGCGCAGGTGGGCCTGCAGCACGGTGCCGGTCGCGCCGATCCCGGTGGTGGCGCAGGCCTGCTCGACCGCGGCGAGGATGGCCGAGGGTGGTCCGGCGGGACGCTCCCAGGCCGCCTGCCGGCCCATGCTGCGGACTTGGCCCATCAGCGTGGCGGCGTGGATGTCATGGCCGGTGATGTCGCCGACGGCCATTGCGACGGCGTCGCGGTCGGCGCCGCCGACGGCGTTGAGGTCGATGGCGTCGTACCAGTCGCCGCCGACCTGCTCCAGCCGCCCGACGGGCAGGTAGCGGGCGGCCAGCCGCACTCCGGCCAGGTCCGGAAGCCGGGTCAGCATCGCCTCCTGCAGCTCGCGCGCGACGGTGACGCGGTCTTCCACGAAGCGGGCGCGTTCCAGGGCGTGTCCGACGTAGCCGGCCAGCGTGGTGATCACGGCTTGCTCGTGGACGTCGACGTCGTGCGGGGTGTCCCAGCCGAACAGCAGGACGCCGGCGACGCCGTCCGGTCCGGGCAGCGGGACGCAGGTGATCGCGTGCAGGCCCAGTTCGGCGTAGCGGCGTTGCGCGGTCTCGGGGAACGCGGCGGCGATGGCTTCGGGGTCCGGGTAGAGCTGCAGGTTCCCTTCGCGGGCGGTCAGCGCGATCGGTGTGTCGTCCTCGACATGGGAGAACGCGTCGCCGGACTCGGGGCCGAGTGCTTGCAGAGGGTCGTCGATGCGGCGCAGGTCGCCGCCGCTTTCGGTGAGGGTGAGCCCGACGTAGGCCGGTTTCAGGTCACCGGAGACCAGGTCGGTGACGATCTCGCGCAGCTGCGAGATGTCGTCGGCGCGGGCGAGGGCCTGCGACGCGGTCAGCAGCAGCTGGGAGCGGGTGAACGCCACCCGCAGCATGGCCTCGGCGGTGTCGGTGCGGGCGCGTTCGTGGTGGGCGTCCCGGGTGGCGATGCGCAGCCGCACCTCGAGCGAGCAGCTGTGGGCGAGGTCGGCCAGCACGGCCAGCTCGTCCTCGCGCCACCGGCGGGGCCGGTGGTCGATGACGCACAGGCTGCCCAGGACGCGACCGGCGGCGTCGGTGACCGGGAGCCCGGCGTAGGCGCCGATGCCGATGTCCGCGACCACCGGGTTGTCCCGCGACCGCGGATCGAGGGCGCCGTCTTCGATGATCAGCGGCGCACCGGTCACCACCTCGTGCCGCCACAGCGACGCCGAGAGCGGCGTGCGGCGGGTGTGCGCCCACGGCTCGCCGAGTCCCGCCAAGCCTGGGAAGACCTGCTCCCGGTCCGTGACCAGGGAAACCAGCGCCACGGGGGCGCCGACGCGCTGCCGCGCGCGTTCGGCCAGCGCGTCGAGCGCCACGTCGGATTCGTTGCCCAGCCCGGTCTCGGCCAGCGCGGCCAGCCGGCCGGGATCGGCCAGCGGCGCGTGGGCGTCTTCGGTCATCGCAGCAGCACCTGCACCGTCGATTTCCTTGCTCGTGGGGCGTGACGAGGACCAAATACCCAACCGTGGTCTCGGCCACGCAGGTGGACGTCGGCGAAGCGTCCGGCGACCCGGTCGATGGCGAACGCCATGATCCAGTGTGCGGCTTCCTCGGCAGCCGCGTCGGCAAGGGCACCCGCTGGCGAATCACCGGGAATGACCGGGTTCGTCCCGCGCCCTTCGCGACGGCCAGCCAAGTGCGCACCGTCTCGTCCTGGGGTGAGATCGTCCAAGCCGGCCTGGCTCGGACACGAGTCCTGGTGGTCGGCGTCGGCAGCATCGGACTCGACGTCGCTCTGCGGCTCGCCGCCACCGGTCTGGTGAACGTCGCGGTGCTGGACTTCGACAGCTTGGAGATCGTCAACCTCGACCGCACGGAGGTCGCGCATCGGTTCATGATGCGAGCCACCACAGCAAAAGCCCCGACTTCGCGCAACTCGACGCGAGTGTCTGCGAACGGCGCGATGCGCGGCACGACGTGGCGGACACACGCCATCATGCCCGGACAGCCGTACCTGGTCTGCAACGGTCAGCTCGATCCGGCCGCGGTGCAGAAGGACAAGCTCGGACTCCTCGATGACGAGCGCTACATCCGAAACAGCGGCGGGAACCCCGCTCAAGAACGCCAGAATGTCGCCTTGCTCCCGGCAAGCGTCAGTGCCAATCTGCTGGCGCGGTTTGTCAGCCTCACGGTCGCCCCCGGCGGGCTCGGAGTACCTGGGCCATTGCGGTACGCGCCCGCTCCACACCGCCTCGAGCATCTCCGCGAGGCAACCCGCCCGAACTGTGTCCTCGAAGACGCGACTTCAACCGGTGACGGCCGGCTGGCCGCTGCGCGAAGGCTGGCGGGAACGATCCCGAGGACGGCGTGCGCTCTGGCGCCGCTGCTGTGCCGGGACCGCGAACCTGGGCCGCCGGCGCCCGGGCCCACTGTCCTGCGACTTGGCTGCATTGTGCCTCTCGCAAGACGGGTGGGCAGAGTCGAACGCCCCCTCACCGGCGTTCACCCCCTCCAGTTCTCACTGAGGGTGCCGCGTCGACGGTTCTCAGGCCACCGCGAGCGTGGGCGACGGCGGTCAGGCGCGAGGTGCGCGGGTCCACGTCATCGTGACCGTGGTGCCCGCTGCGGTGGATTCGATGGTTGCGGTCGTGGCGAGAGTATGAATCGGCGGAAGGCCGCGTCCGTGCAGAAGACCGGGGCGGGGAGCGGGCTGCCATTGTCCGTGGTCGGTGACGGTGACCCTGACGGTGTCGCCGTGCCAAACGGCGTGGAGGGTCACCGTGCCGATGCGGCCGGGGTAGGCGTGCTCGACCACGTTGGCCATGGCCTCGTAGACCGCCAGCTCCAGGGCCTGTACCTGCTCGACGCTCAGGTCGGTCTCGCCGGCCCACGTGGTGAGCTGCTCGCGCATGCGAACCAGCTGCGCGGGCGCGGCCAGCACCGCCTGATGTCGCAGGTTCGGCGCCCCGGGTTTGAGGTAGTCGTCGTCCGGTGTGTCCTCGGGCGCTGCGCTCGGCGTGGCGGGCAGCTCGGTGGCGGCGTCGGTGGGTGTGGTGACGGACATGGCAACTCACGCGCTCTCGGTGAGCGCGGCGGCGCGGGTGGGGAACACGCTCAGGCGCCCGCCCATCGGCATGAGGGACGTCAGCCACGTCCGGCTCGCCGGGCGTCCCGCAAGCGATGTTCGAACGAGGACGCCAAGCACGTTCATCCGTACACGACTGAGCCAACAACTCAGTACGCCGACAACCGCGACACCGACGCAACGGCGACAGCTTTGACTGTTTGATCGGAGGTGCGGGCTCGCAGATGCCGGTTCGCAACCGAGCGGAAAGTGGGCCCGGCACCCGCCCCGAGCGAGTGCCGAGCCCACTCTGGCCGGTCAGTTTCCCGCTGGAACGGTCCCCGCCTGGTCGGTGATGGCGGTGTGGACCGAACTGTAGGAGGTCACGGTGTCGGCTTTGATGCCTTCGATCCCCGCGTCGCCTCCTGGCATCAACTGGGTCGTCCGTTCCCCGATGAACTCGCCGGTGTCGCAATCGACGATGATCTCGTAGAGATAGCCACCGTCCGGGGGTGTGACACCCAGGGCGACGCCCTTGCGGCCGTCGAGGTTCGCCACCTGCGCGGTGATCTTCAGCCCGGGGATCTTGGCCACCGCGCGGTACACCGCTTCCTTGAGATCGGCGGGTACGACACCGGTCTTCAGCAGAGTGGCCGCGACTGCCAGCACACCTCCGCCGCGGGGCTTGTTCGCCAGATAGGGATCTTTGAGCATGAGGTCGTAGAGCTGTTGCGGGTCGCGGGGCAAGTCGGCCAGCTGCTGTTTGGTGGGTGCGCTCCATTTGCCGGCGCCCCGGCCGGCGAAGATCAACGCTTTCTCGGGGAACTGGCCACCCCGCGCGCGCCACTCACCGGACTGACGGATTTCGTTTTTGTTCTGGCCCTCGGTGGTGGGGGTCTGCTCGTTGCCCAGCAGCCACTGCTTGTTCCCCGTCTGACTGATCTTGAGCAGCCATTCACTGTCGAAATCGCTCGGCTGCCAGGTCTGCTTCAGCTCTTCGGCGAGGAAAGCGAACCGGGGCTCGTTGCTGGCGACCAGGTACCAGCCGCGGGTCTCGGTGTACCGGAATTTCCCTGCGGGAATGGGCGCCTCGCCCGTGACATGGATCATGTCGGCCGCTTTGTCCAGGGCCTGCTGCACCGACGCGAATTTCACCGCCGGCACCGACGACGTCGACTGGGCCGAGGGGGCACCGTGGTCTCCGCCGGTGCTCGCCACAGTGGCGCCGACGGCGACGACCACTACCGCGGCGGCCGCCGCGCTGAGCCACCAGCGCCGTCCGGCGGGGAGTCCTGGCTTTCGTGTCGGCTCGGTCACTGGGTCGGTGTCGGCCACCAGGGTGTCCTTTCCTTCGAGCGAGCGCACTGCGTTCAACAGTGTGTTTCGTGCCTCGGCCAGGGGCTGCCGGTTGGCGAGTTCGCCGGGGAGCATCGAGATCAGCCCTTCGTCCAGCTCTTCGTCGGTCCACAAGCGGTGGACGTTGTCCTCAGTCATCGGCCCGTACTCCTTCCTCATCGCGCGCGGAGCTGGCTGCCGCGGACGCCTTCAGCAAGCGCCGGATCCGGTGCAAGCGGGAGCGCACGGTGCCGGCGGGAACACCGAGCGCCTCGCCGATCTCGGTCGGCGCCAGTTCCGCCCAACTGGTCAGCAGCAGTACGTCCAGGTCGTTCGGCGAGAGTTGCGCCATCGCCCCAGCCAGGTGCTGCACCCGGGTCTGCGCGTCGATCCGTTCGGCTACCCGATCGGCATGCCCGTGCACAACCCGCCTGCTGTGCTCGTGCGCGGCCAGGCGCAACTGTTTGCGTTGGGCAGCGACCTCGTTGCGGACCTCCGTGCGCAGCAGGTTCGTCGCGATACCGAACAGCCAGGACCGGGCGCTTCCTCGCTCAGCGTCGTAGCGGTCGCGCTGCTGCAATGCGATCAGGAACGTCTCGCTGAGCAGGTCACCGGCAATGTCGACACCGATCCTCCCGACCAGATAGCGGTGCAGGACCGCGGCGTGCTCGTCGAACAGACGCCGGAAAGTCTCCTCGAGATCACCGCGGCGCAGGTCAGGCCGATCATCACCGCTTGCCGGAGTTGATTGCCGCGTCATAGTCACAGCAAGTATTGGGTTTGCGCGGCGGAAGCGTTCACGCGGGCCGCACGAACGGGTCTCCGAAGTGGGCCACCCACGTAACCCACTTCTGGTGGTCGGCGTTCGGTCGAGGAGCCATCCGGTCGCCGGCTCGGCCCGCCGAGAGATTGAGGTGGCGAACCAGATCGGACACGGTTCTGGTACTGGTCAGGCACAATCGCGTGCCAGGATGCGGCCAAGGGGCAGCTCGACGGTGACTGGGTCGACACCGATCTGGGTTGCCGCTGGCGACGTTGCATGGCCTGCGTCACGGCGCGGTCACGCTGGCGCTCCCGGCGGAGTCCCGGCTATTTCACTCATGCCTTCCGCAAAGCTCATCGCTGGCGCGGACTTGCCGTCGATCCGGCTGCATGACCTTCGCCATGGTGCGGCGAGCCTGTCGCTGGCTGCCGGGAACGACTTGAAGGTGGTGCAGGCGATGCTGGGGCACTCGAGGATCGTGCTGACCGCCGACACCTACACCAGCGTGCTGCCCTGCCAGGCGGCCGAAGCCACCGCCAATCTGGTCATGAAAGCGGCGCGGCGGACGGCGAAGAAGGTCCGCCGCGACTCCCGGAAAGCCACACGCCACTACGGAACGAAGAAGCACCGCAGGCCGGGGTCGACGCGGAAGTCGGCACACAAGGTCGCACCGTAGAAGGACCCCGTGCGCCAGCTGCTCTGAGAACCTGAAGAAGATCGTCGACGCAGCCGAGCCGCCCATGACCGAGCTGGAGATCGTAGAACGAAGCGAGTCGCAGTGGACCGTCGGCGGCAGTCCTGACCCAGCTCGTTGAATACCCGCGCTCCAGATTTGCAATAGTGAACAAGTGGTCGCCTCGCACCTGATTTCGGCGTGGGAGATGTCAGAGGCGTTGAGGCGGTGGAAATCGGACCGTCACTGCCGCGGCTGCGCCGTACAGGCGTCCTAAGAGGACCAAGTGCCCCGCGGGGTTGACCCCATTCGGTCCCTCGCCGGTCTCACTCATGATCAAAGCCCACCGGCAAGATCCTCGTGATCAAGGATACCCGCAGGTGGGCTTCGATTCAGTGGGGTGCGCCATCAGGGACTCGAACCCCGAACCCGCTGGTTAAGAGCCAGCTGCTCTGCCAATTGAGCTAATGGCGCCGGTGTCTGCCGGAGGTTTCCCTCGGCGACGTGGAAAAGATTAGCACCAGCTTCGCAGCCCGTTTCAAGGGGGGTCGCCTTACGTGGGTTCGGGTGTTCGCGCCCCGGTGTCCGGCCTGGTCGGGCACACTGGAGCCGGACATGGACGACGAAACAGGCGGGTGGCATGAGGCGTTCGACCGGCATGACGGTGCGGCTGCTGGTGGCCGCGGGGGTGATCGGCCTCACGGTGGCCGGGTGCAGCAGCGGTACTCCTTCGGGTGAACCGCCGTCGGCGGCGACGTCGACGCCCGCGCCGAAACCCGTGGTGAAGCCGGCCGTGCTCACGCTGAGCCCGGCCAAGGACGCCAAGGACGTCGCGCCCGGTGAGCCCGTGACCGTCGCCGTCGCCGACGGGAAGGTCGGGGACGTGAAGCTGACCGGGGCCGACGGGAAGGCCGTCGCCGGGAAGCCGCGGGCGGACGGCGCCGGCTGGGAGTCCGCCGAGCCGCTCGGGTACGGCAAGGCCTACAAGCTGACCGCGACGGCGACCGGTACCGACGGGAAGCCGGTCACCGCGGAGTCGAGCTTCACGACCGTCAAGCCGGCACGTCAGCTGGGCGTCTCCGTCAACCTCGTCGAGGGTGAGACCGTCGGCGTCGGGCTGCCGCTGATCTTCACCTTCACCGGCAACGTCGCCGACAAGGCCGCGGCCGAGAAGGCGCTGAAGATCACCGCCGAGCCGGCCACCGAGGGCGCGTTCCGCTGGTCCGGCGACAAGCAGGTGACCTGGCGGCCGAGGGACTACTGGAAGAGCGGGACCAAGATCAAGGTCGACGCCGCCGTCTACGGCAAGCCGCTCGGCAACGGCAGCTACGGCCGCGAGGACAAGGCGATCAGCGGCACCGTCGGCGACAAGCTCGTCGCGGTCGCCGACGGCCAGACCCACCAGATGACGGTCTCGGTCAACGACCAGGTGGTCAAGACCATGCCGACCTCCATGGGCAAGCCCGGCCACAACACGCCGGCCGGCAACTACACCGTCATGAGCGAGCACACCGGCTACACGATGGACTCCGGCACCTACGGCGTTCCCGAGGACGCGCCCGGCGGGTACCGCACCTACGTCCAGTACGCGATCCGCCTGTCCTACAGCGGCATCTTCTACCACTCCGCGCCGTGGTCGGTCCGGCAGCAGGGCCACAGCAACGTCAGCCACGGCTGCCTGAACCTGTCCACCGAGAACACGAAGTGGCTGATGGACACGTCCAAGAAGGGCGACATCGTCACCGTCCAGAACAGCGGGGGCCCCAAGCTCGAGCCGACCGACGGCTGGAGCGTCTGGCAGCTGTCCTGGGACGAGTGGCGGGCCGCCGCGAACTAGCGGTTGTCGTACGCCGCGCGGGCGGCGTCGATGTGCGGCAGGTGTTCGATGCTCCACTCGAGCAGCGGCGCGGTGGCTTCGCGCAACGTCCGGCCCATCGGCGTCAGCTCGTAGCTGACGTGCGGTGGCATGACGGCCAGGACCGTGCGCGTCAGGATCCCGTCGCGCTCGAGGTCGCGCAGGGTCACGGTGAGCATGCGCTGGCTGATGCCGTCGATGGACCGCTTGAGCTCGGTGAACCGCCGCGGCCCGTCCTTGAGCATGCGCACGACCAGCAGCGCCCACTTGTCCCCGACGATCCCGAGGACTTCACGTGCCTGGCACGGGTCCTGCATGGTTACCTCCTGAGAACCGGGGCACCATTTAGTGCCGTATTGCCCGGTGCGCGCCGAGTGGATCACGATGGTGACATGTCCACATTTCTGCTGGTACACGGCGCCTGGCACAGCGGGCGCTGCTGGGACCGGGTCGTTCCCCTGCTGGAGTCCGCCGGGCACCGCGTGTTCGCGCCGTCGCTCACCGGCTACGGCGACAAGGCCCACCTGCTGAGCCCCGAAGTCGGGCTCGGCACCCACATCGACGATATCGCCGGCCTGATCGAAGGCGAGCGGCTCGACGACGTCGTGCTCGTCGGGCACAGCTACGCCGGGATGGTCGTCTCGGGCGTCGCCGACCGGGTCCCGGAGCGGATCGCGCGCCTGGTGTTCCTCGACGCGATGGTCCCCGAAGACGGCGAGACCGCCGCCGACGTCCTCCCCATCACGAAACAGCTGATCGACCAGGCCGTCGACGGCTGGCGGATACCGCCGATGGGCCTGTTCGGCGTCACCGATCCCGACGACGTCACCTGGCTGCGCTCGATGCTGTCGGACCAGCCGGTGCGGTGCCTCACCGAGCCGGTCCGCCTGGACAACCCGGCGGCGAAGGCGATCCCGCGCACGCACATCCACTGCGTCGCCGGACAGCCGAAGGGCATCACCCGGCGTCCCGTCCCGGCGGGTGAACCGGTGCGGGAGCTGCCGACCGGCCACGACTGCATGATCACGATGCCAGTCGAGCTGACCGAGCTGCTGCTCGAGGCGGCCTAACCCGAGTCGCGGACGAGCTTGCGGGCCTCGGCCTCGGTCTCGACCGCCGGGCCGGAGCCCCAAAGCGGCTCGTTCGCCGTCTCCCGGCTGAAGTACACCGCGACCGCGCCGACCGCGCCCGCCGCCATGAGGTACCAGGCCGGCCAGAAGTCGTTTCCGGTCGAGGAGATCAGGGCCTGCATGACCAGCGGTGTCGTGCCGCCGAAGAGGGACACGGAGATGTTGAACGCGATGGACAGCGCGCCGTAGCGGATCGCGGTCGGGAACAGCGCGGGCAGCGCCGCGGGCATCGAGACCTCGAAGCAGAGCAGCAGCAGGCCGAGGCCCATCAGGCCGAGGAAGGTGAGGACCAGGCCGCCGTCGTGCACCAGCAGCATCAGCGGCCACGACAGCACGAGGTAACCGAGGCAGCCGGCCATCATCACGGGCTTGCGGCCGACCTTGTCGGTGATCCGGCCGCCCACCAGGATGATCAGCATCATCACGACCATCACGACGATGATCAGCAGCAGGCCGTGCGTGGCGTCGAGGTGCAGCTGCTCGGACAGGTACGTCGGCATGTACGACAGCAGCATGTAGTCGGTGACGTTGAACACGAGCACCAGCCCGACGCAGATTAGCAGCGCGGGCCAGTAGTCGGTGAACATCTTCCAGAACGGCTCGCCGGAGCGGCCGCGCTTCTCGGCCTCTTCGGCGTGCTTCTGGAACGCGGGGGTCTCTTCGAGCTTGAGTCGCATGTAGAGGCCGATGATGCCGAGCGGGCCGGCGACGAGGAACGGGACCCGCCAGCCCCAGTCGAGCAGCGTCTCGTGCGGGACCCAGGTCTTCATCGCGGTGACGACGGTCGCGCCGAGCACGTACCCGGACAGCGTGCCGAACTCCAGCCAGGAGCCCATGAAGCCACGGCGTTTGTCGGGGGAGTACTCGGCGATGAACGTGGTCGCGCCGCCGTACTCGCCGCCGGTGGAGAAGCCCTGCACCATCCGGGCGAGCACGAGCAGGATCGGCGACCAGACGCCGATGGAGGAGTACGACGGGATCAGCCCGATGCAGAGGGTGCCGATCGCCATCATGATCATGGTGACGGCGAGGACCTTCTGCCGTCCGATCCGGTCCCCGAGCGGCCCGAACACGAGCCCGCCGAGCGGCCGCATGAGGAACGCGGCGGTGAACGCCCCGAACGTCCCGATCAGCCGCACCCCGGGTGCCACGCTGGCGGGGAAGAACACCTCGGAGATGGTGTCGGCGATGTAGGCGTAGACGCCGAAGTCGAACCACTCCATGGCGTTGCCCAGCGCGGCGGCCCCCACCGCCCGCTTGAGCAGCGACTGGTCGACGACGGTGATGTCCTCGTACCGCAGCTTCTTCTTCCGACCCCGGATCTTCGGCCCTGAAATTCCCACCGCTCCACGGTGCACCGGCAACCGGCCGCTCGCACGCTGAGCCATCCGGTCGTGAGGGTTGCCACCAACGGCCGATCACCGTGGGAAACAAAAACCCCAGCTTGGTGAAGGGCCACGAAGGCCCGACCAAACCGGGGTGATGGGGTGAGCGACGGGTTTCGAACCCGCGACCTCCTGGACCACAACCAGGTGCTCTACCAGCTGAGCTACGCCCACCATCTGAGGCAACCGCGTGCGATCACCTCGATGACGTAATCGTAGCGGGTGCCCGCACTTGGTTTTTCAGGGGGTTACCCCTGGTGCTGTTCCTGCACCTCAGCGGCCGCGGCCTTGGCTTCGTCGCTGGTGGGGCCGGGCTGGGGGACGAAGGCGACGCGCCGGTAGTAGTCGAGTTCGCCGATCGATTCCTTGATGTCGGCGAGGGCGCGGTGGGCCAGTCCCTTTTCCGGCTTGGCGTAGTAGATGCGCGGGTACCAGCGGCGGACGAGCTCCTTGACGGAGGAGACGTCGACGAGGCGGTAGTGCAGGTGCGCGTCCAGGGCCGGCATGTCGCGGGAGATGAAGCCGCGGTCGGTGGCGATGGAGTTGCCGGCCAGCGGCGCGGTGCCCGGTTCGGGGATGTACTCGCGGATGTACTCGAGGACGCGGCGTTCGGCTTCTTCGAGGCTCACGGTCGAGCGGCGCACTTCTTCGGTGAGGCCGGAGTGGGCGTGCATCTCGCGGACGATCTCGGGCATGCCGTCGAGTTTTTCCTCGTCGGCGTGGATGACGATGTCCACACCCTCGCCGAGCACAGTCAGCTCCGCGTCGGTCACGAGGGCGGCGATTTCGATCAACGCGTCCTTGCCGAGGTCGAGCCCCGTCATTTCGCAGTCGATCCAGACTAGGCGGTCGGTCACCTGGTGACCCTAACCCGACACGGGGATGAGAGGTGCGTTACCTGCGCGTACGGCGCGTTTACGCTCGCGAGGCCGCCATCGGTGTGGTGCAGGACACAGATCGGGGAGTCGCGAGTGACGGAGCAGGGGTCCCCGGCGGGCGAGATCGCCGCCGGTTATGCGAGTGAGGGTGCCGCGCTGGAGCTGGGCGCGGTGGTGATCGACGGCCAGGCGGACGCGAGCGCCGCCGTGCGCCTGCCGCTGGCGACGCTGAACCGGCACGGGCTGGTCGCGGGGGCGACCGGGACGGGCAAGACGAAGACGTTGCAGCTGGTGGCGGAGCAGTTGTCGGCGGCCGGGGTGCCGGTGGTGCTCGCGGACGTCAAGGGTGACCTGTCGGGGCTCGCGGCGGCCGGCGAGGCGAACGACAAGGTGTCGAAGCGCTCGCAGGAGCTGGGTGACGACTGGGCGGGCACGGCGTTCCCGGTGCAGTTCCTGTCGCTGGGCACCGGCGGGAAGGGCTCGCCGATCCGGGCGACGATCACGAGTTTCGGGCCGGTGCTGCTGTCGAAGGTGCTGGGGCTGAACGAGACGCAGGAGTCGACGCTCGGCCTGATCTTCCACTGGGCCGACCAGCGCGGGCTGGCGTTGCTGGACACGAAGGACCTCCGGTCGGTCATCACGCACCTGACCAGCGACGAGGGCAAGGCGGACCTCAAGGGCATCGGCGGCGTCTCGGCCGCGACGGCGGGGGTGATCCTGCGTTCCCTGTCCAACCTCGAGGCCCAAGGCGGTGAGGACTTCTTCGGCGAGCCCGAGCTGGACGTCCACGACTTGATGCGGCAGAACGACGGCAAGGGCGTTGTCACGCTGCTGGAGCTGGACAACCTGCAGGCGAAGCCGGCGTTGTTCTCGACGTTCCTGATGTGGCTGCTGGCCGAGCTGTTCGAGGAGCTGCCCGAGGAGGGCGATCTCGACCAGCCGAAGCTGGTGTTCTTCTTCGACGAGGCGCACCTGCTGTTCAACGACGCGTCGAAGGCGTTCCTCGAGCGCATCGAGCAGACCGTGAAGCTGATCCGGTCGAAGGGCGTCGGCGTGTTCTTCTGCACGCAGCTGCCCACCGACATCCCGAACAACGTGCTTTCGCAGCTGGGCGCGCGGATCCAGCACGCGCTGCGGGCGTTCACGCCGGACGACCAGGCGGCGCTGGCCAAGACGGTCAAGACCTACCCGAAGACGAAGTTCTGCGAGCTCGACACGGCGTTGACGTCGCTGGGCATCGGCGAGGCGATCGTCACGGTGCTGTCGGAGCGGGGTGCGCCGACGCCGGTGGCGTGGACGCGGCTGCGGGCGCCGCGGTCGAAGATGGGCTCGATCGGCGCGGAGGCCATCGCCGCTTCGGTCGCTTCGTCGGACTTGCACGCGAAGTACGCCGAGACGATCGACCGGGAGTCGGCTTACGAGAAGCTGGCCGCGAAGGTCGCCGCGCCCGCCCCGGAAGCTGCTCCCGAAGCCCCTGCCCCCGCGCCGAAGAAGGAGAAGGAAGAGCCCGGGTTCGTGGAGTCGGCGATGAAGAACCCGGCCGTGAAGTCGTTCATGCGGTCCGCGGCCAGTGCGCTGGGCCGGGAGATCACGCGCGGGCTGTTCGGCAACCGGAAGCGCTGAGAAAACCTGACGCGACCTGTCAGGTATCGCTGCGAAGGTGGCACTCACCTTCGAAGAACAGGGGAAACTAGCCATGACCAGCACCGCCACCGGGTCGTTCGTCCTCGACAAGTGGGAGCCGCAGGCGACCGACGAGGCCGCGGGCACGGAGTTCGCCCGCGTGGCGATCGCCAAGACGTTCACCGGCGCGGTCGAGGGGACCAGCACGGTCGAGATGCTCACGGCGTCCAACGCGACTTCGCGCGCGTACGTCGCCTTCGAGCGTCTCGCCGTCTCGGTCGACGGCCGCAAGGGCGCGTTCGTCCTGCACCACACGGCCGACGACAGCGGCCTGACGCTGAAGATCCTCACCGGCTCCGGCTCGGGTGAGCTGACCGGGATCTCCGGCACCGCGAACATCGAGATGGACGCGGAGCAGAACCACACCCTGACGCTCACGTACGAGCTGTAGCCAGCGCAAAGGCCGTTTCGAGAGCCCCCGATTGACTCTCGAAACGGCCTTCGCCGGATGTCCTCCGCGCCCCGACGCGGGAGGACTGGGAGGGCCGCCCCGATTACGGCCCGTCCACGCCTTTCAGTTGTTCACGATCTGGTCGACGATCTTCTTGGCGTCGTTGATCGGGATGGCGAAGCCGATCCCGACACTGCCCGCGGAGCCGTTCGCCGACGCGGTCGGGCTGTAGAGCGCCGAGTTGATCCCGATCACGTTGCCGTTCGCGTCGACCAGCGCGCCGCCGGAGTTGCCCTGGTTGATCGAGGCGTCCGTCTGGATCGCGGTGTAGCTGGGCGAGTCGCTGGTCTGGTTCGAGGTGCGGTTGAACGGCGACTGCTGCTGCTGTCCGCCGCCCTGGCCGATGTCGGACAGGTTCCGGTTCAGCGCGCTGACGATGCCGGTCGTGACGGTGTTCTGCAGCCCGCCCGGCGAGCCGATCGCGACGACCTCCTGGCCGACGGCGAGCTTGCTAGAATCACCCAGACTGGCGGCCGTCAGGCCGCTCGCGTTCTTCGCCTGGACCACCGCGATGTCCGCCTTGGTGTCCGCGCCGACCACGCTGGCCTGGTACTTGGTGCCGTCGGACGTCGTGATGACGACGTTCTGGGCGCCGTCGACGACGTGCGCGTTGGTGAGGATCCGGCCGTCCGCGGTGAGGATGACGCCGGAGCCGATCGCCTCGCCCTGGCCGGTCGTGACGTTGATCTGAACGACGCTCGGCGTCACCTTCGCCGCGACGCCGCTGACGTCGCCGGAAGTGCTGTTGGCGACCGTCTGCCCCGTTGCCGCCGGTGCGCTCACCGACGTCGTGCCGTCCGCGGAGGTCGCGGTCAGCCCGACGATCGCGGCGCCGCCGACCCCGCCGACCAGCGCCGCGCCGAGCGCGGTGGCGCCGACCAGCATCGCGACCCGGCCGCCCTTGCGCGGCTTCTTGACCGCCTGCGGTGCCGGCGGCGGCTGCGGGGTGAAGAGCGGATTCGGCGCCGCCTGCTGGTGGTAGGCGTACTGCGCGTACGGCCCGTACTGCTGAGTGCTCTGGTGCGGCTGGTGCCCACCGGTGGAGGCGGGGCCGGGCCGACTCTCGTTCTCGGTCATGAACCAAGATTCGCGCCTGTGCTTGTGAACAACCTGTGGAAATCCCTCAGGCTTTGCTGAGAAGAATCAGCTGAGAAAACTCAGGCGGTTCTCAGGCTTTCCGCGTGCCTCAGTCGAAGAAGGACGGAACGTCCAGCGCACCTCCCGCGGCCTCGAACTCGTCGTGGACGGCCTTCCGCAGCTCGGCGTCGCCGAGGTAGTCCGCGGCGGTCAGGGCCAGTCCGAGCGCGCCGTCGCGCACGCCCGCGTCACCCGTTTCCGAACCGGCCGCGGCCGCGAACTCCTTGGTGTGCAACGCGACCGTCGGGCCGGAGATCCCGAGCATCGGGTGCAGCGCCGGCATCCGGTAGGAGAGGTTGCCGAGGTCGGTCGACCCGGTGAGCGACTCCGGGACGATGCCCGGCGGCAGCGGCCTGCGGCCGGTGCCGGCCTGGTTGACCGACCAGCGCCCGGCGAGCGCGGTGTTGAACCGGATCGGCAGGTAGGCGGCCTGGGCGTCCCAGATCAGCTCGACGCCGCAGCCGGTCATCGCCGCCGCGCCCTCGGCGATCGACGTCATGCGGGCGGCCAGGTCGCGCAGGGTCTCGGGGTTCTGGGAACGCAGGTAGAACAGCAGTGCGGCGCGGGCCGGGATGACGTTCGGCCTAGCGCCGCCGTCGCTGAACACGCCGTGCACGCGATCGCTCTGCGGGAGTTGCTGCCGCAGCGCCGAGACACCCTGGTAGGCGGCGACCGCGGCGTCGAGGGCGTTGCGGCCCATGAACGGCTGGGCCGAAGCGTGCGCGCCGACGCCGTGGAAGACCATCTCCAGCTGACGGCGGCCCAGGAAGGGGTGCAGCGCGACGTCGTGGCTGAACGGGTGCAGCATGATCACCGCGTCCACGTCGTCGAAGACGCCCGCGCGGGCCAGGATTTCCTTGCCGCCACCGCCTTCTTCGGCCGGTGTGCCGATGAGGCTGACGCGCCCGCCGAGCCGTTCGGCGACCGTGGCCGCGCCGAGGAAGCCGCCCGCGGCGGTGGTGCAGATGACGTTGTGGCCGCACGCGTGGCCGAGGCCGGGCAGCGCGTCGTACTCCGCGAGGACGGCGATGTGCGGGCCGTCCCGCCCGGGTGTGCTCACGCGCAGCGCGGTGTCGAGGCCGCCGACGCCGACGGTCGCCTCGTGGCCATGACGGTTCAGGAGGTCCGCGAGGGCCCGCACCGAGCGGTGCTCCTGAAAGCCCTCCTCGGGGTGGGCGTGCAGATCTTGGCTCAACGCCACCAGATCGGGTGAGCTGCGTTCGACCGCGGCGGTCACCTCGGCCCGCGTCGCCTCGTCCGCGCCGGTGTGCGCCGACGGCAGCGGTTCGGCCGCCGCCACCGCTTCGGCCGTGGCTTCGACCAGGGAGCGGAGGTAGCTGTCGTCGGGCGGGACGGGATCTGCGTGGGTCATGGGGCGATGCTAACCGCCACCCCCGACAGTGCGCGCCGATCGGCCCGCCACGATCTGCGTCACCCCGGCGTACCGCTCGGTGATGCCGGTGAAGCCGCGGGCGCGCAGGCTCGCCGCGATTTCGCCGCGGTCGAACATCTTCTGCCCGCTGACGATCCCGCCCAGGGACTCCAGCAGCCGCACCGGTTGCCGGCCGCGGCGGGCGCTGGTGAGCAGCACGATCCGGCCGCCTGGTTTCAGTACGCGTGCGAAGGAGTCCAACGCGGTCTCCGGTTCGGCGAACATGTGAAGCGCGGCGAAGCAGCAGACGGCGTCCACTGTGGACTCTCTTAGCGGGAGCCGCACCGCGTCCGCGCGCAGGTACGCGACGGTGTCCGGGCCACCCTCGGCGACGGCTTTGGCGAGCATCGTGCGCGCGCCGTCGAGGCCGATCGCGAGCCCGCCCTTCTCGACGACCGCCCCGAACGCACGGGTGAACCGGCCGGTGCCGCAGGCGACGTCGAGCACGGTCTGGCCCGGCTTCAGGTCGAGGAGCTTCGTGGCGAGCCGGACCTCGCCCGCCATGCTGGGGCCGGCCGGGCCCTTCAGCGCGCGGCCGAGCGCGGGACGCCAGTACCGCTCGTAGACCCGCGGGAGCAGGGCGGTGCGCATCAGGCGCTGCGTGATCCCGGTCGGCGGGCCGGCCTGGTCCGCGGGGCCGAGCAGGTCGAGGAAGCCCGCGCGGGCCTCCGCCGGGGTCTGCAGCAGCTGGTCGAGCCGGTCGAGGGCGGTCGTCGGCACAGGCACTCCCGTTGTCGGATACCGGCAGTATGTCAAAGCCGCGGTCACTCGACCGAGTGAACAACGCCGGGCTCAGGCGTTCGAGGCTCGGAAATTGTCGGTGGTCCTTCCTAACGTCGTCGGCGAGGTTCGGATCCGCCGAGCTCACCGCTCCGAGGAGGAGACATGACAGCTTCGACCCTTTCCCCGCCCAGTGCGGAAATCCTGATCCACGGTGGCTTCGACCTGGCCGCGGCCGCCGGGTTCCTGATGGGCTTCGCGCCCGCCGGGCGGCCGGAAGCGGGCGCGGAGCCCGGAGCGCTCCGTGTGGCGTTCCCGGTCGACGGCGCGTGGACACCGGCGGGCGCGGTCCTGAGACAGAGAGCGCCGGATGCCGTCGAGGTGGAGGTCCACGGCCCCGAGGAGCACACCGAGGCGGTGGTGGCCCAGGTGACGCGGATGTGCTCGCTGGACGTCGACGCCACGGCGTTCCCGGCGGCGGGCCGCCGCGATCCGGTCGTCTCGCTGCTGCAGGACCTGCACCCGGGCCTGCGCCCGGTGCTGTTCGCGTCGCCGTACGAGGCGGCGTGCTGGGCGGTGCTGAGCCACCGGATCTGGATGACCCAGGCGGTGCGGCTGCGCCGCCGGCTCACCGACCGCCTCGGCACGGAGGTCGACGTCGGCGGCGTACGCCTGCCGTCGTTCCCGGCGCCGAGGGAGCTGGCGAAGCTCGAGTACCTGCCGGGTGCGCCCGCCCACAAGCTGCAGCGCTTGCGTGGAATAGCCCAGGCCGCGGCAGACGGCTTGCTGGACGCGGCGGCCCTGCGGGCGATGCCGGCGGAAGACGCCCTCAACCAGCTGCAGCAGCTGCCGGGCGTCGGCCGGTTCAGCGCGGAGCTGATCCTGATCCGCGGCGCCGGGCACCCGGACGTCTTCCCGCGAGGCGAGAGCCGCCTGCACGAGATCATGCGCGAGGCCTACCACCTCCCGGACGCGGGTGTCCCCGAGCTGGCGGAGATCGCGGAGGCCTGGGCACCGTTCCGGAGCTGGGCGTCGTTCCTGTTCCGGGTGGAGGGCGAGGCCCGGATGCGGGAGTCGCGATGACCTGAGCCCGTCTGTCCTGCTCGTACAGGGTTCGTTGCCGAACGAACTCCTGCGTCGAGCACCTGCCCCGACGCGCTACGGAGCGGGCCACCCCGACCCGCAGGAAGGAGGTACACCGACGATCCGACCCAATACCGGAAGCCGCGAACCCGCCTGAGGCGGGGACTCACCGTAGCCAGATGTCGCCTGTGGTGAGGTGTCCGGGTGAGCTCGCCCGTTCAACTCGCGCTCGGCAGCACGGCTCGTGACGTCCCGGTGGCCCTCCAGGCCGCTGCCGACCCGGCCGGGACACTGCTGGAGCAGGCCCAGACGCCCGCCGTGATCACCCTGGTCGCCGGGGGTGTGGCGCTGCTGGTGGTGCTCGTCGGTGGCACACCGTGGCGGCGGGCGCGCAACGTCGTCACCATCGTGCACGAAGCCGGGCACGCGCTGGCCGCCGTGCTGGTCGGCCGGCGGCTCCAGGGCATCAAGCTGCACTCGGACACGTCGGGCGTCACCGTCTCGCGCGGCAAGCCCGAGGGGCCGGGGATGGCGTTCACCGCGATGGCCGGGTACCTGGCGCCGTCGGTGCTCGGGCTGCTGTTCGCCAGCCTGCTGGGCAACGACCTGGTCGGCACGGTCCTCGTGCTCGTCGCGCTGCTGCTGCTCGGCGTGCTGGTGATGGTGCGCAACACCTACGGGGTGTTCACCGTCGTCGTCAGCGCGGTCGTGCTGGCGCTCGTCGCCTTCGTCGCGCCGGTCGAGGTCCAGGCACCGTTCGGCTACCTGCTGACGTGGTTCCTGCTGTTCGGCGGGGTCCGGCCGGTGATCGAGCTGCAGACCAAGCGACGCCGCGGCCAGGCCCGTGACTCCGACGCCGACCAGCTCGGCCGCCTCACGGCCGTGCCCCCGGTGCTGTGGGTCCTGGTGTTCGCGGTGGCGACGGTCAGCTGCCTCATCGCCGGCGGCCTGTGGCTGCTGGAGCCCGTGGCCGCCTGACCGGCACCGGCGACCGGCTGGGGCCGGTGACCGCGGATCGGCTGCCCGAACCACGGCGCGGTGTCGTCCGGTCCGCGGTGTCGTCCGGTCCGGCGTGGGGCACCTGGCGTCCTCGATGTGCGGGCGGCGCTGTCTCGTCGCGGGCAGCCGTCGCTCGTGGTCGTGACGGAGCCCCTGGCCACCGGGCCGGGTGCATGCGGCAAACTGGTCTCTCGCTGGTCCGCCGGAGGGAGCCGAACGATGGACGAGGTCGCCAAGGCCGTGGAGGAATGCGCACGGGCGGCGAAGCTGGCCGCGCCGTCGCTCGCCGCCGCCAGTGCGGAGGCCGTCGACGCCGCCCTCGCCGGGATGGCCGAGCGCCTGCTCACGCACCGGGACGAGATCCTCGAGGCGAACCGGGCCGACGTCGAGCGCTCGAGCGCCGAGGGGATGAGCGCCGGTCTGCTCGACCGGCTCACCATCACCCCGGAGCGGCTCACCGGGATGGCCGAGCAACTGCGGCTGCTCGCCGGTGCCCCGCACCAGGAGCGCTCGGTCGAGGTGTCCACGCTCGACGGCGGGCTGCGGCTGGTCGAACGGCGCCGTCCGGTCGGCGTGATCGGCGCGAACTACGAGGCGCGCCCGAACGTGACCGTCGACGTCGCGTCGCAGCTGGTCAAGTCGCGCAACGCCGGTGTGCTGCGCACCGGCTCGGCGGCGCTCGGTTCGGCGCAGCGGTTGCGTGACGTCGTCATCGCGCCGGCGCTCACCGAGGCGGGCATCGACGCCGACTGCGTCCAGCTGGTGCCGCGGGTGGAACGCGAGGCGGCGTCCGCCTTGGTGCGGCTGCCGGACCTGGTGCCGCTCGTCATCCTGCGCGGCAGCGGTGACAGCACCCGCGCTCTCGCCACCGAGGCGGCGGTCCACGGCGTGCGCACCCTCGCGCACGCCGACGGGGGCGGCGTCCTGTACGTCGACCGCGGCGCCGACGTCACCAAGGCGCGCGACCTGGTCTTCGCCAGCCTCGACCGGCTGGGGGTGTGCAACCGGCTGAACCTGTTGCTGATCCACGAGAACATCCACGACGACGTCTGGCCGGGCATCGCCGACGCGCTGGCCGAGCGGGGCGTCACGCCGTCGCTCGCGCCGCACGAGCACGCGATCGGCTACGAGTGGGCCCTGGACTCCGACCACGAGGCGACGGTCACGGTCGCCAAGGTCGGCGCCCTGGCCGACGCCGTCGAGATCGCGAACGAGCAGACCTCCGGCCTGGCCGCGGGCATCGCGACCGAGGACGAAGCCGCCGCCGACGCGTTCTTCGACGGCTACACCGGTACGGGCGTCTTCTGGAACGCTCCGACCCGCCTCCTGGACGGCTTCAAGCTCCTCGCGGTCCCGGAAACGGGCATCAACCTGGACAAGGTCCCGGGTCCCCGCGGCCCGGTGACGTACACAGACCTCTACGTCCGCCAGTACGCGGTCCTGCCCGCCTGAGCGGCGCGGGCGCCGCCGACCCTAACGGCGGCGCCGGAGCTGCCGCACCGGCGCGATACCCGTCATCGTGTGGAGGTCGGCCGCGGTGTCGGCCGCGTTGGCCACCAGCTCCGGGCGGTCGTCGAGGTCGTTCAGGTGGCGGAAGATCGCCGTGGGGCCGTCGCCGACCGCGATGACCGCCACCAGGCGGCCCTCCGGGTCGCGGGTGAGGCCGGTCGTCACCGCCACCCGGCGGCCCACCGTGTCGAGCGTGGTGATCGTCCGCTCCTTCTGCCAGCCTCGCGTGGTCATGGTTCCTAGGACGTCCCGATCGCCCGCGGTGTTACGGCCCGGCATACTGGGCCGGGTGATCGACCGGCCGCACGTCCTGCTCTCCGCCGCGCAGTCGCTCGACGGTTTTCTCGACAACACGTCACCCGAACGGCTGGTGCTGTCCACTGAGGACGACTTCGCGATCGTCGACCGGTTGCGGGCCGAGGCGGACGCCGTCCTGGTCGGGGCCGGAACCGTGCGGGCCGACAACCCGCGGCTGCTCGTGCGGTCGCCCGAGCTGCGGCGGCAACGCCTCGATCAGGGGAAACCCGAGCAGCCGGTCAAGGTCACCCTGACCACCCGCGGCCTCGACCCCGGTGCGCAGTTCTTCACCGCCGGCGACACCGAAAAGATCGTCTACGCGCCGCCGGGAGCGGCTGACGCGCTCAAGGACGTCGCCACCGTCGTCGACGCCGGGGATCCGCCCGACTTCGGTCGCGTCCTGGACGACCTCGGGGCGCGCGGCATCAAGAACCTGCTGGTCGAGGGCGGTGGCGGCATCCACACGCGGTTCCTCGCCGAAGGACTCGCCGACGAGCTGCGGCTCGCGATCGCGCCGTTCTTCGTCGGGCAGCCGGACGCGCCGCGGTTCGTCGGGCCCGGGCTCTTCCCGCGGCCGCTGCGCCTCACCAGCGCCCGCGAGCTCACCGGCATGGCGATCCTCGAGTACCGCGCGGCCGACGAGCCGACCGGCCGGGACGTCCAGCGGCTGCGGGAGGCCATCGCGCTCGCCGCCGAATGCCCGCCGAGTCACACCTTCCGCGTCGGGGCCGTCGTCGTCGACGCCGACGACGAGGTCATCGCGACCGGGCACTCCGGGGAAGGCGATCCGCTCAACCACGCGGAGGAAGCCGCCCTGGCCAAGTGTGTGGGCGATCCCCGGCTGGCCGGGGCGACCATGTACAGCTCGCTCGAACCGTGCAGCAACCGCAGCTCGCACCCCCGCAGCTGCACCCGGCTGATCCTCGACGCCGGGATCCCGCGGGTCGTGTTCGCCTGGCGCGAGCCCCCCGTCTTCGTCGACGCCCAGGGCACCGAGCTGCTGCGGCAGGCCGGGCGGCACGTCGTCGAGGTGCCCGCGCTGACCCCCGAGGTCCAGCGCGAGAACACCCACCTCGAGTTCTGACGCGAAAGGCCGCCCCGGGCGAACCCGGGGCGGCCTTCGGGGAACTAGCTCAGCAGGCGCCGTTGTCGACCCAGACGCCCCACTCACCGGTCGTCCCGGGCTCTTCGCCCTGGGTCCACCACTTCGCGGTGAACTTGTGGCTGTTGTGCTTGACCACGTCGTCCTTCACGTAGACCTTGGTGCGATCCCACTCCGCCGCCGTGCAGGAGCCGCCGCCCGGGGTGGTCGGCGTCGTCGGGGTGGTCGTCGGCGTCGTCTGGGGCGGGGTGGCCCCGGCGAAGCGGACGCTGAACTTCGTGAAGTCCCAGTCGTTCTGCGGCACGTTGCTGCAGACGCCGTTGTCGGTCGTACCGACGCAGGCGCGGTCGCGGTTGACCGACCAGAACGTGAAGCGGCCCAGGCCGTGGCTGGTCGCGTAGTCGTACACCGTCTGGAAGTCCGAGGTGTAGAACATCTCCGCCGCGTCCGACTTGCCGTTCATGCCGGAGAAGCCCTCGTGCGAGTACGCCGTCGCGCTGTCCCAGCCCATGTGCGACATCAGCAGGCCGTGCATGGCCTCCAGCGCGGACACCTGCGACGAACCGCCGTTGAAGCCGCCGTCGAACGGCATGATCGAGAAGTTGTTGGGGGAGAAGCCGATCGACTTCGCCTGGTCGAGCAGCTGCGTGCCGAACCAGCCGGTGCCGGCCGCGGTGCCCGGCATGGTCACCGACACGAACAGGCCGGGGTTGTTGGCCTGCAACGTCTTCGCCGCCCCGAGCTCGTTCGCGATGGCCGCGGTGTTCTCGTACTCGGGCTCTTCGAGGTCGAAGTCGATCGCCTTGAGCGAGTACTTCGAGATGACCTGCTGGTAGGCGGCGGCCGTCGCGGCCACGGTCCCGCAGGTCTGGCCGAGCTTCGTGCCGCCGTAACCGCCGACGGACACCGAGACGTCACCGCCCGCGCCGCGGATCCGGGAGATCACGCCGGCGACGTTCGTGTCGGAGGAGACCGCCGCGGTGCCGTCCCAGGTCGGGCTGCAGCCGCCGCCGTTGGGCGCCAGGATGAACGCCAGCTGGAACGCCTTGAGCCCGGTCGCGTTCATCACGGTGATCGGGTCGGGTGGATTGTTGCTCACGGGCATCAGATACGGCGCCGCGGCGTACCAGTTGTTGCCCAGCGCCGCTGTCGCGGAGGGCGCGCCGATCACGAGACTCACAGCTGTACCGATGAAGGTGGCGGCGGCGAGCCCGACGGCGGCCAGTCTGCTTCTGCGCATGATCTGTCCTCCCGGTGGGGTTCGAGGGTGGACAGATCATTGGACTAGACCATTTCAAAGTCAAGACGAAGGCGGGGTTACGGGCGAAACCCGAGAAATGTCGCATTCGACACACGACGAAAGGCGGTTGTGCCACCCACGGTGCCGCCCTCGCCGGCTGGTCGGCCCGCACGCCGCTGTCACGGCTGCTCGAGAAGATCTCGTGGGACGGCCGCAGCGTGTCCAAGTACCGCGACGGCCACCACGGCAAGGAAACGTCCTGACGGCCGAGGTGCTGACCGCGTTGGACTACCTGCCCGCGACGCCCACCTGGCCAACGTTCTCCGGCACGCGCACGCCCCTTCGGCGGCGTCCGAGCCGGCCGCGGCCGAAGCGGAGACCGCCCTCAATCCTGCGGCCCTGAGCGACAGCCAATTGACCCTGGAGCGGGATGCGACGAGCACCTCGCCGAACACCGTTGTGCTGCTGAAGGCAAAGGCCATTCGCGCGGGCGCGTTCGGGCCGGAGCAGCTGGCTCGCGAATATCTCGCGGTCACCGCGATGGCCGGGCGCGGCACGCCGCTGCTGCCGCTCGATCTCGGAACGCCGACGCCCGTCACGATCGGGCGGCCGGTCTCGCCGCACATCTCACGTAGACGACGCCACGGGGACGATGAGCGCGTCGCGGCACGTGCGGCCGGCATGTGCGCAAGCCGGAATGGAGACCGGTTCTGCAGCCCATCACCAGACCGCGCGAAGGCGGCCCCCACCCTCCGCCGGCAGGGTTCCGGCAAAGTCGTTGTGTTGCTTAGACGGGTATTCCGAGCAGGGTGAGGGCCCGGGTGGCGTCGCGGGCGGTGTGACGGAGTGCTTTGGCGATGTTGGTGTGCTCGGCTTGACGGTGTGCGCTGGTGGCGAGGTTGCTCAGGCTGGCCATGGCCCGGGGTGCGGTGCCGGTGCGGGCACGGGAGCGGTCTTCGTTGTAGGTGACGTCGCGGATCCAGTGGAGTTTGTTTTCGATGTGCCAGTGACCGCGGACGTAGCCTCCGATCTGGGCGGGGTGAGCGTAGCGGCCGGTGAGGCTGGTAAGGCCGAATGCGGCGTGGGCGGACCGTTTCCGGCTGGCGTGGTGGGTGGTGTAACACTCGATGAGGAACGCGTGGCTGGCGTGGGGGAAGTCGATCGTGGGGTAGCCGAGGAACTCGCCCAGCGGGGCGAGCTGGACGGTGCGGCGTTCGCTGCGGCCGTGCCCGCTGCCGCTGGTGATGTGGGCGGGTATCTCGTGCCAGGGCAGGGTGTCGAGCAGGCCATGCAGACGATGCTGGTTCTCCTTGACGGTGAACACGTAGTCCGCGCCGCGTTGATGCAGGTAGCGGGCATGGTCGGCGGTGGTGTGCGGGGCATCGGCGGTGACCACCCGCCCGGTCAGGTCGATGGTGTCCAGCAGTGGCTGGAACCAGGTGATTTCGCTGCTGCCGGCCGGGACCTGGCGTTGACCGAGCACTGTTGCCGTGTCGTAGGTGATCGCGGCGAGCAGGTGCACTCCGGTGCCTCCGGTGCGGGCAAAGGTGCCGCGCGGGGATGTGCCGTCCACCGCGATCGCTGCCGGTGCGGTCTCGGCCAGGTCGGTGTCGCCGGTGTCGTGCTCGGTGAGCCAGGTGCTGATGAGGTCGTCGAGGATGTCGCCGTCGACCTGGGTGGCTACGCGTCGGACGGTGGCTTCATCGGGTGGGGCGTAGCGGTTGTGGCGGGGATCGAATCGGGTGCCCAGTGCGGCCAGGATCGGCTGTGGTGCGTCGGCGGCCCATTCGCCGATCGCGGTGAACGACTGCGTGCCGGCTACGACGGCGGCGGCCGCGAGCGCCAGGATCGACCCGATCGAATGGCGTATTCTCGCCGGTCTCGTGGGTCAGGTATGTCGGCGAGCTGTGTGCGCAGGTCAGCGGCCCAGTATGGATCGATGTGGGAGTCGATGACCCGGGTCAGGCGATCACGGACGACGGGGATCAGGGCACGATTGCGTAGCGGGCACGGCTCTCTCAGACGATCATGGGACCTGGACAATCACATGATCGATGAGGGTCGTGCCCGCTCTGCACTCAGGCCACACGACTTTGCCGGAACCCTGCCCTCCACCGGGGGGGTGTCCCTATGTGGTTGTCAAGCCGCAGCAGGGGCGGGAGCTGCTTCGGGGTGGCGGTAGTGAGTCCCGTTGCGCAGCATCGCGTAGAGCACATCGCAGCGGCGGCGGGCCAGGCAGATCAGCGCGGCGTTGTGCTTCTTGCCTTCAGCTCGTTTGCGGTCGTAGTAGGCCCTGCCGGCCGGGTCGTGCAAGGCCGCGAACGCGGCCAGGAAGAACGCCCGTTTCAGCTTCCGGTTGCCGGTCCGAGCCGGATGCTCGCCCTTGATGCTGGTGCCGGAACTGCGAGTGACCGGAGCAATGCCCGCGTAGGCGGCCAGGTGCCCGGAGCTGGCAAAGTTGGAGGCGTCGCCGACCTCGAGCAGGATGCGGGCTGCGGTCCTGACACCGATGCCGGGCATCGAAGTCAGGACCCCGGCAAGAGGGTGCGCATCAAGTATCCCCTCGACCTGCTCAGCAACCTGTTTGCGTTGCTGCAAGACGGTTTTCAGACTGTCAGCCAGCCGCGGCAGCACCGTGTCCGCGGCTGCGGCGCCCGGAACGGTGACGGTCTGCTCGCCCAGCGCGGCCACGATCGCCTCGACCAGCTTGTCACCCACCCGCGGCGCGTGGACCTTCGCGATCGCGGTCAGTTTGCGGCGGCCGGCCTGGGCGATCCCGGCGGGGCCGCCGCAACGGGAGAGGATCTCCAGCACCGCGGGATGCGCGATCCTGGATCCGATGGCCCGCTCAAGAGCGGGATGGATGCCAGTGAGCAAGCCCCGGATGCGGTTGGCGATCCGGGTGGCTTCGCCGGCCAGGTCGTCATCGAACCCGACCAGCACCTCCAGCTCGGCCAACGCGTCATCGCCGACGTCGACCGGGCGCAGCGTGTGCGGCAGAGAGCGGGCGGCGTCGGCGATGATGAACGCGTCCCGGGCGTCGGTCTTCGCCCGGCCGGGGTAGAGATCGGCGATGCGGCGCATCGCCAACCCGGGCAGATAGGCCACCTGATGACCGGCCGCGCGGGCGACCGTGACCGGCAACGCCCCGATCGTGGCGGGCTGGTCGACCACGACCAGCAACGGCCCGTGCGCGACGAGCTTGTCGAACAGCGCACGCAGTTTCGGTTCGGTATTGGGCAACGGTCCATCGTGCAGCCGCTTCCCGTCCGGATCGAGACCGACCGCGTGGTGGGCTTCCTTACCGACGTCCAGGCCGAGGAACACCCCGAAATCGCTGCTCATCCACCAGCCGTTCGTTCGTCGTGTCGTGGTCACCGGGTTGGGCATCGATGGCCGGCACCCACGTTACGACGAGACCTACCCGGCGGTGGCCGTGTCCCTATCAGCGGTCCCTCGATGCCACCAGGCCCGGTGACACCACCCCCCGGATCATGCCTGCGACTGGGGACGTTAGTCATGCCGAACCTGGTGACCACAACTCCCTGATCAGGAGCCACGAAAAAGGTAACGGGGGGCGTGCCCTGCTCCAGTCTATCGGCGGGGGCCGACAAGAAGCCGTGATCCGGTCGGGGACGGGAGAGTTGTCCACACCCCGGACGGGTGTGGACAACCGCCTCACTCCGACTCGAGGTCGCCCTCCAAGGACAGGTAGACCTCGCGCATCTGCGCCAGCAGCTCGGGGTCCGGGTCCTCCCACAGGCCGCGGTCCGCTGCCTCGTTCAACCGCTCCACGATTCCGCGCAGCGCCCACGGGTTGGCCTGGCGCAGGAACTCCTGGTTGGTCTCGTCCAGGACGTACGACTCGGTCAGCTTTTCGTACATCCAGTCGCCGACCACTCCGGCCGTCGCGTCGAAGCCGAACAGGTAGTCCACCGTGGCCGCCAGCTCGAACGCGCCCTTGTAACCGTGGCGCCGCATCGCCGCCAGCCAGCGGGGGTTCACCACACGGGCGCGGAACACCCGGGCCGTCTCCTCGCCCAGCGTGCGCGTGCGGACGGCGTCGGGCGTGGTGCTGTCGCCCACGTACGACGCCGGGGCCGTGCCCGTCAGCGCCCGGACCGTCGCGATCATGCCGCCGTGGTACTGGAAGTAGTCGTCCGAGTCGGCGATGTCGTGCTCGCGGGTGTCGGTGTTCTTGGCCGCCACCACGATCCGCTTATACGAGCTTTCCATGTCCTCGCGCGCCGGCCGGCCGTCCAGGTCGCGGCCGTACGCGAACCCGCCCCAGACCGCGTACACCTCGGCGAGGTCCTTGTCGTCGCGCCAGTTTCCGGACTCCATCAGCGGCAGGAGCCCGGCGCCGTACGCGCCCGGCTTCGAGCCGAAGATCCGCGTGGTTGCCCGCCGTGAATCGCCGTGCGCGGCCAAGTCGGAAGAGACGTGTGCGCGGACGAAGTTCTCCGCAAGAGGCTCGTCCAGCGAAGCCACCAGCCGGACCGCGTCGTCCATCATCGTGATGACGTGGGGGAAGGCGTCGCGGAAGAAGCCGCTGATGCGGATCGTGACGTCGATGCGCGGCCGGCCCAGCTCGGACAGCGGAATCGCCTCGATGCCGGTGACGCGCCGTGACGCCTCGTCCCACACCGGCTGGACGCCCAGCAGGGCCAGGACCTCCGCCGCGTCGTCGCCCGACGTCCGCATCGCCGACGTCCCCCACACCGACAGCCCGACCGAGCGCGGCCAGTCGCCGGTGTCCTCGCGGTAGCGGCGCAGCAGCGAGTCCGCCAGCGCCTGCCCGGTCTCCCACGCCAGCCGGCTCGGGATGGCCTTCGGGTCGACCGTGTAGAAGTTCCGCCCGGTCGGCAGCACGTTGACCAGCCCGCGCAACGGCGACCCGCTCGGCCCGGCCGGGATGTAGCCGCCGTCCAGCGCGTGCAGGATCGCGTCCAGCTCACCCGTGGTCGCGGCCAGCCGCGGCACGATCTCGTTCGCCGCGAACTCCAGGATCAGCTGCACCTGCTCGTCCGGGCCGCCCAGCTTGTCGTCGATGATGCCGCGCACCGCGGTGACGTCCCAGGAGCGCCACTCCATCGCCTCGACCAGCGAGCGGGCCGTCTTCTCGATCTTGTCCACTTCGGACGTCGGCGCGTCGGAGTTCTCCTTGAGCCCCAACGCCGATCGCAACCCGGGGAGGGCGCCCTGTTTGCCGCCCCAGACCTGCTGCGCGCGCAGCATCGCCAGCACCAGGTTGACGCGCGCCTCGCCGGTGGGCGCCGCGCCGAGGATGTGCAGGCCGTCGCGGATCTGGGCGTCCTTGACCTCGCACAGCCAGCCGTCGATGTGCAGCAGGAAGTCGTCGAACTCCGCGTCGTGCGGGCGCTCGTCGACGCCGAGGTCGTGGTCCAGCTTGGCGGCCTGGATGAGCGTCCAGATCTGGGCGCGCACCGCGGGCAGCTTCGCCGGGTCCATCGCCGCGATGTTCGCGTGCTCGTCGAGCAGCTGCTCGAGGCGCGCCATGTCGCCGTACGACTCGGCGCGCGCCATCGGCGGGATCAGGTGATCGACGATCGTCGCGTGCGCCCGCCGTTTCGCCTGCGCGCCCTCGCCGGGGTCGTTGATCAGGAACGGGTAGATCAGCGGCAGGTTCCCGAGCACGGCGTCGGGCGCGCACGACGCCGAGAGCCCGGCCGTCTTGCCCGGCAGCCATTCCAGCGACCCGTGCTTGCCCAGGTGGACGACGGCGTGCGCGCCGAACTCCTCCTCCAGCCAGCGGTAGGCGGCCAGGTAGTGGTGGCTCGGCGGCAGGTCCGGGTTGTGGTAGATCGCGACGGGGTTCTCGCCGAACCCGCGTGGCGGCTGGATCATGATGATGACGTTGCCGCTCTGCAGCGACGCCAGCACGATGTCGCCGTTGTCGACGTACAGCTCGCCGGGAGCGGGACCCCAATGTCCCTCGATGCCTTCGCGCAGCTCGTCCGGCAGTGCCTCGAACCACGAGCGGTAGCGCGCGGCGGGCACCCGGATCGGGTTGCCGGCCAGCTGCTCCTCGGTCAGCCACTCCGGGTCCTGACCGCCGGCGGCGATCAGGGCGTGGATCAGCGCGTCGCCGTCGGGCTGGTCGGTGCCCGTCGGCTCGACGCCCGGGAAGGCGTCCTCGCCCAGGTCGTAGCCCAGCTCGCGCATCCGCCGCAGCAGCTCGATGACCGACGCGGGCGTGTCCAGCCCGACTGCGTTGCCGACGCGGGAGTGCTTCGTCGGATACGCGGACAGCATCAGCGCGATGCGCCGCTCCGACGCAGGCGTGTGCCGGAGCCGCGCGTGGGCCAGGGCGATCTTCGCGACGCGGGACGCGCGCTCGGCGTCCGGGATGTAGCGCGGCAGCCCGTCCTCGTCCAGCTCCTTGAACGAGAACGGCACGGTGATGAGCCGCCCGTCGAACTCCGGGACGGCCATCTGGTTACCCGCGTCCAACGGGGAGAGGCCGTCGTCGCTCGCCGCCCACGTCTCGCGGTCGCTGGTCAGGCACAGCGCCTGCAGGATCGGGACGTCGAGCGCGGCCATCTCGGCGACGTCCCACGCCTCGTCGTCACCCCCGGCGCCCACCTCGGACGGCTTGGTGCCGCCCGCCGCGAGCACGGTGACCAGCAGCGCGTCGACTTTGCCCAGCTCGGCCATCATCGCCGGCTCGCGGGTCCGCAGCGACGCGGTGAAGACCGGCAACGCGCGCCCGCCGGCGGCCTCGATCTGGTCGGCGAGCGTGTGCACGAACGCGGTGTTCCCGGACAGGTGGTGCGCGCGGTAGTAGAGGATCCCGACGACCGGGCCGTCCGCCCTGGAAGAAGGCCGCTCGAGGATGCCCCAGCCGGGCTGCTCGGCGGGCGGCTCGAAGCCGTCGCCGGTGAGCAGGAGCGTGTCGGAGAGGAACCGGTGCAGCTGCGTGAGGTTCGCCGGGCCGCCCTGCGCGAGGTAGGCGTGGGCCTCGGCGGCGATACCGGCGGGGACGTTCGAGAGCTTCATCAGCTCGGCGTCCGGCGTCTGCTCCCCGCCGAGGACGACGACGTGCGCGCCCGACGCGAGCAGCGTGTCGAGGCCCTCCTGCCAGCTGCGCGGGGTGCCGAGGATGCGGACGATCACGATGCGGACGCCGGCGAGCAGGCCCGGCAGCTCGGCGACGTCGAGCCGCGACGGGTTCGCCAGCCGGAACTCGTCCTCGCACGAACGCGCGCTGAGCAGGTCGGTGTCCGAAGTGGACAGAAGCAGGATCACGAGGTCCTCCTCGGGGTCCGCGCCCCGGGTAGTACGGGCGCGCCGGCCGGAGTTCCTGGCTCCCGGAGACCCGCCGACGCACTTCCTCCCGTGGAGGCGGCATCGGACCCAGGTCTCCGGTGACAGTGGCGGGACCGCCCCGGACTCTCACCGGGTTCCTCCACCTGCCGACGCGTGGGTATCGGACTCACTCTCCGGTGCGCCGGGGCGTGGCGTCAAGGTGACGTGTGCGGCTATGGTGGGAGCAGCGCACCGACCGCCGCGCCGGGGTGGGGATCCTGTCAACCGGGCGGTCCGAGGAGTTCGCGTGACCACCGTTCCGTGGGGGTTCGTGGCGTTGACGCTCATCCTGCCGGCCTGGACCGCGGGGATCGTTCTGGCGCTGGTCCACAAGATTCTCGCGGCTCCCGAGCGCGACATCCGCATCCGGATCCGCGTCGTCCCCTGGCCCAGGGTGGAGATCGACGTCAAGCGGTGAGCGGCTCACGACCTGGCGGTGTGGACTCCCTGCTGCGCGGCTTCACGGCCGCGCAGTCGGCTCGTCAGCCGTACCGGGTGCCCACGCCGGCCGAGCTCCGGACCGCCGAGAGCGCGTTCGCCGCCTTCCTCGACCACCGGTCCCACGACCTCGGTGAGCTGGGGTTTTCCGTCGAGGGTGACACCCTGGCGGTGCAGGAGCCGGGTACCGAGCGCGCGTGGGGGCTTTACGTGGTCGACCGGTCGGCGCCGTTGTCGCTGGTCGTCGAGGTGCCGCACGCGTCGTCCGACCTGCGGACCGACCGGATCGGGCTCGCCCTCTTCCGGCAGGTGCCCGGAGCCGTCCTGGCGATCGGCGGTGCCCACCGCCGTCGTGAGGACCCCGCGCACGAGACCCGCAGCGTCTTCCACGTCGTGACGACGCTGCTCGCCCGGCGCGGCTTGCCGCAGGTCCAGCTCCACGGCTTCGGCGACACCACCCTGACCTCGGCCGACGTCGTGCTCTCGGCCGGCGCCGCCGAAGCCGGGGACGCGGCCCGCCGGGCGGCCGACCGGTTCGCCGCCGCCGGGTTCCGCGTCTGCCGGGCCTGGGACGAACCCTGCCGTGGCCTGGCCGGGACGACGAACGTCCAGAGCCAGGCCGCCGCGGGCACGCCGTTCCTGCACGTCGAGCTCAGCCGGACGGTCCGCGAGACCCGCCGGGCCGACGTCGTCCGCGCGCTGCTGGACGCCGACCTCCGCAAGCCCTAGGCGGACCGCTCTCCGAGACGGGGGAACGGCTTCGTCGAGAACAGGACCTCCACGTTGACCTCGAAGAAGTCCGCGATCCGCAGCGCCAGGTAGAGGCTCGGGCTGTACTCGCCGCGCTCGAGGTAGCCGATCGTCTGGTAGTGCACGCCCAGCGCGTCGGCCAGCTCGCGGCGCGAGATCGACCGCTCCGCGCGCAGCATCGCGATCCGGTTGTAGACGACCTCGCTCATGACTCACCCCACACGCTGCATGGCCTTCTCCCGGCGTTGCGCCACCGACGAACCCGACTCACGCCGCGCCATGCGGCGAAGCAGGACCGGCGCCAGGACCAATCCGATCACGGCCCACGCGGCGAGCACGGCGAGGGTCGGCACCGGCCGCCACGACCGGCCGATCTCGGCGACGATCGCGCTGTCCGGCAGCAACGCCGAGCGCATGCCGAGGCCCAGCCAGTACATCGGGAACACCTGCGCGATGTACTGCACCCACACCGGCAACGCGATCACCGGGTAGAAGATCCCGGAGATCGCGCCCAGCCCCATGACCGGCAGCACGATCAGCCCGGTGGACCGCGGACTGCTGATCAGCGAGCCCAGGGCGGCTCCGATCGGCAACGTCGCGAGCAGCCCGAGTACCAGCACCCCCAGCAGGTGCAGGTAGGACCAGAGGCCGTCGGGCGCGAGCGAGGGGTACAGGAACAGGCATGGGATCAGCACGACCAGCAGGGACGCCACCTGCCCGAGTGACAGCGTCGTGGTTTTGCCGACCAGGTAGCCGAGCATGCCGTTCGGTGTCGCCTTCGCCCGCAGCAGCGTGCCGTCCTCACGGTCGATGACCAGGTAGCTCGCCGCGCCGGTGAGCCCGGTGAACACGATCCCGGCTCCGAGCACTCCGGGCACGGTCGCCGCGCCGAGGGAGAACCCGGTGCCGGGCACCGTCGCGTCGCGCATGAAGAACACCACGCCGAGGAAGAGCGCCGCGAAGACGATCTGGCCGACCAGGTCTTCGCGGTTGGTCCAGGTCTGCTTGAACTCGATCCAGCCCCGGGCCAGCCCGGCCCGCACCACGGCGGTGTTCATCGCGTACCCGCTTCCTGCAGGCCGAGCTCGGTTTCGCCGCCGGCTTCGGCGCGGTGGACGAGCGTCATGTAGGTGTCCTCCAGCGACGCGCGGCGGACCTCGAGATCCGCCACCGCCTCGCCGTGCTGCTTGAACAGGTCGTGGACGTACTTCGTGGCCTCGGTCGTCGAGTGGACGAAGTGCCGGCCGCCGATCGTCCAGCGGACCTCGGCCTCACCGGCGATCTGGCGGGTGAGCGCGTCGGCCGAGCCGTCGGCGACGATCCGGCCGCCGTTGAGGATGAGGATCCGGTCGGCCAGCTTCTCGGCCTCGTCGAGGTCGTGCGTGGTCAGCAGGATCGTGGTGTCCAGCTCGTCGGACAGCCGGTGCACCAGATCGTGGAACTCGCGCCGGGCCTCCGGGTCGAAGCCCGCGGTGGGCTCGTCGAGGAAGAGCAGCTCCGGCCGGCCGACGATGCCGATCGCGACGTCGAGCCGCCGCCGCTGGCCGCCCGACAGGGTCTTGATCTTCTTCTGCGCGTGTTCGGTGAGCCCCACCGCCGCGATGAGCTGGTCGGCGTCCCACGGCCGCGTGCTCGACGGTGTCGAGTACGGCGCGTAGTACCGGCCGAGGTGCGCGAGCAGCTCGCGGACGCGCCACTTCCCGTGGTCGCGCCAGGACTGGAGCACGACTCCCAGGCGTGCCCGCCAGTCCTCGCCGCCGTGCGCCGGGTCTACACCCAGCACGCTCACCTCGCCGGCCGACCGCATCCGGAAGCCTTCGAGGATCTCGATCGTGGTCGTCTTGCCCGCGCCGTTCGGCCCGAGCAGGCACACGACCTCGCCCCGGTACGCCTCGAACTCGACGCCGTGCAGGACGTCGTTCGCGCCGTAGCGCATCCGCAGCCCGCTCACGCGGACGGCGGGGTCCGCTGGATCTCTCATGGTCCGAACCCCCATCTGACTGATGCGATCGAATGTAGCACATCTACTACATCCGGTGTGACTTCTGCTGCACCCGGAACTTGACCGGCGGTCATCCGGTTCGCCGGGCATGGGAACTTGGCTGGGGCTGGCCCTTCCGGGCGGCGTGGTGATCCTGCTGGTCATGGCCGCGATCGAGCTGCGGCCGCGCAAGAGCGGCTCGCGGTTCAAGGCGCGGCTGTCCGCGACCTGCATCGAAGAGACCACCGCGTTCCTCTACGGCACCAAGCGGCGTGAGCTGGAACACCGGGAAACGATGTCGATGCTCGTCGAGCAGGACGCCGACGGCGCGCCTCCCCGGCGTGACGTAGACCTGGACGCCGGAACCGCCGTCCTGCGCCCGCGTCCGGCCCCTCGGGAGCCGGAGAACCGCGAGTTACAGTGACCTCATGCCGACCCCCGCGCGCGTGCGAGCCGACGCGTGTCCCGGTGTTTTCGCCACTCACGACGCCGCCGACGGCCCGTTGGCGCGGGTCCGGCTGCCCGGCGGTGCGGTTTCCCCCGCGCAGCTGCGGGCGCTGGCCGACTGCGCGGACGCGTGCGGCGACGGCGACCTCCACCTCACCTCGCGGGGCAACGTCCAGCTGCGCGGCGTCACCCGGCCCGGCCTCGCCGCCCGGCTGACCGACGCGGGCCTGCTGCCGTCGCCGTCGCACGAGCGGGTCCGGAACGTGCTGGCGTCGCCGTTGAGCGGACTGACCGGTGGCCTCGCCGACGTCCGCGGGCTGGCTTTGTCGTTGGACCGCCTCCTGTGCGCGACACCGGAGCTGGCGTCACTGCCCGGACGGTTCCTCTTCGCCTTCGACGACGGCCGCGGTGACGTCGCCGGGGAAGGCGCCGACGTCTGCTGGCGCGCGACCGGGTCTTCTTCGGGAACCCTGCTGCTCGCGGGGGGCGACACTGGCCGCCGGGTGACTCGCGCTGACGCCGTCTCGACGCTGATCGGCGTCGCGCTGGAGTTCCTTCGGATCCGCGGGTCCGCTTGGCGGGTCGCCGAGCTCGACGACCCGGCGTGGCGCGGAACGCCGGTTCCCCGCGCGGACATCCCGGTGCCGGCCGGGATGATCTCGGAGTCCGTCGCGGGCGTGGTCCCGCGGTTCGGGCGGCTGTCGGCCGCGCAGGTGCGTGCGCTGGCGTCCTTCGGGCCGGCGGTGGTCACGCCGTGGAAGTCCCTGGTGCTGCCGGACGTGCCCGCCGACGTCTTCGAGCGGCTGGGTTTCGGCGGCGAGGCGCTCGGGACCAGCGCGTGCATCGGACGGCCGGGCTGCGCGAAGTCGCGGGCCGACGTCCGCGCCGACGCCGTGTTCCGGCCCGGCCTGCGCGCTCATTTCTCGGGCTGTGAACGGCGGTGCGGGAAGCCGTCACAGTCCCATGTGGACGTTGTCGCCGAGGCGGGCGGCTACCGGGTCGACGGCCGGTGGGTGCCGTTCGAAGAGCTGAAAGGAACCCTGTGATCGACTATCTGCGGGACGGTGCCGACATCTACCGGCATTCGTTCGCCACGATCCGCGAGGAGGCGGACCTGGCGATCCTGCCCGGCGACGTGGCCGGCCTGGCGGTCCGGATGATCCACGCCTGCGGCATGGTCGATCTGGTCGACGACCTGCGTTACACCCTCGACGTCGTGGAGTCCGGCCGCGCCGCGCTGGAGGCGGGGGCGCCGATCCTGTGCGACGCGCAGATGATCGCCAGCGGCGTCACCCGGCGTCGCCTGCCCGCGGGCAACGAAGTCGTCTGCACGCTGTCGGAGCCGAGCGTGCCCGGCCTCGCCGAGCGGATGGGCACGACGCGTTCGGCGGCGGCGCTGGAACTGTGGCGGGACAAGCTGCCCGGCTCGGTCGTCGCGATCGGCAACGCGCCCACGGCGTTGTTCCGCCTGCTGGAGATCCTCGACGAAGGCGTCGGCGCCCCCGCGGCGATCATCGGCGTGCCGGTGGGGTTCGTCGGCGCGATGGAGTCCAAAGTGGAATTGGCCAACCGGGCACCGGCGCCTTACCTGGTGGTGCACGGACGCCGTGGCGGCAGCGCGATGGCCGTCGCCGCGATCAACGCTCTTGCGAGCGCGGAAGAATGAGCACTGGGACGCTGTACGGCGTCGGGCTCGGCCCCGGCGATCCGGAACTGATGACGGTCAAGGCCGCGCGGCTGATCTCGGAAGCCTCGGTGATCGCGTACCACTGCGCGCGGCACGGTCGGAGCATCGCGCGGTCGGTGGCCGAGCCGTACCTGCGTGAGGGGCAGGTCGAGGAGAAGCTCGTCTACCCGGTCACGACCGAGACGACCGACCACCCGGGCGGCTACGAAGGCGCGATCGCCGACTTCTACGAGCTGAGCGCGAAGCGGCTCGCCGAGCACCTCGACGCGGGCCGCGACGTCGTCGTGCTCTGCGAAGGCGACCCGTTCTTCTACGGCTCGTACATGTACATGCACGAACGGCTTTCCGGCCGGTTCCCGGCGGTGGTCGTGCCGGGGGTGACGTCGGTGAGCGCGGCGTCGTCGGTGCTGGGCCGCCCGCTGGTCCAGCGCGACGAGGTGCTGACGATCCTGCCGGGCACGCTGCCCGCCCCGGAACTGGCCCGTCGCCTGGCCGACACCGACGCGGCGGCAGTTTTGAAGCTGGGGCGGACGTTCGGCTCGGTGCGGGAGGCGTTGGCGGAGGCCGGAAAGCTGGACGACGCGTTCTACATCGAGCGCGCGACGTGGGGGGAGCAGCGGATTTCGCCGTTGGCGGACGTTGATCCTTCGACGGTGCCGTACTTCTCGCTGGCTTTGCTGCCTTCGCCGGCCTACGCTTCCCGCCAGTCTCCCGTTGTTTCGCCGCCGGTGGACTCTTCCGGTGGCGAGGTGGTCGTCGTCGGCCTGGGCCCGGCGGGCCCGGAGTGGCTGACGCCGGAGGCTTCGGCGGAGCTTTCGGCCGTGGACCACGTCGTCGGGTACGGCCCGTACGTCGCGCGGGTGCCGCAGAAGGCGGGCCAGCAGCGGCACGCGTCGGGCAACCGGGTGGAGGCGGACCGGGCCCGCGATGCGTTGTCGCTGGCTGCTTCCGGAGCGCGTGTCGCGGTGGTGTCCTCGGGCGACCCGGGGGTGTTCGCGATGGCGTCGGCGGTGCTGGAGCAGGTGTCTTCGGGCCACGGTGCCGGCGTTCGCGTCCGGATCGTCCCGGGCGTGACGGCAGCGCAGGCCGCGGCGTCCCGGGTCGGCGCACCGCTGGGGCACGACTACTGCGTGCTCTCGCTGTCCGACCGGCTCAAGCCGTGGGAGATCATCGAGAAGCGCCTGGACGCGGCCGGCGCGGCGGACCTGGTGCTGGCGCTGTACAACCCGGCGTCCCGCACCCGCACGACCCAGCTGGCCGACGCCCGCTCTGTCCTGCTGCGGCACCGCGCGCCGTCGACCCCGGTGGTGGTGGCCCGGGACGTCGGTGGCCCGGAGGAGGACGTCCGGATCACCACGCTGGGCGACCTGGATCCGTCCACTGTGGACATGCGCTGCCTGCTGATCGTGGGCTCGTCGCGGACCCGAGCGGAGAACGGCATCGTCTGGACTCCCCGGAGTTACTGAAAGCCGTGAATGTCGCATTGAGGGACTTAGAGTCCCTCAATGCGACATTCACGGACCTTGTCAGCGGGTGGGGTCCTTGCCGTTCGGCTGGCTCGGGCCGGGGCCGGGTGACCACCAGCCTGGGACGGTCTTTTCCCCGTGGATCACCGTCGGGGCGATGCCCTCGGTGAACGGCTCGATCTGCAGCAGCTGGCCCCACGACTGGCTCGGCTGACCGATCAGGTAACTCGGCACCTCGGGTTCCTCGGCCAGCTCCTCCAGCCAGCCGATCGGCCCGCCGTTCGTCGAGGACGCCCACTCCGCCTCGTCCGCCAGGCCGCCTGCCGTGATGCGGTACTCCGGGACCTGGGAAATCCCGTCGTGGGACGTCACCGGCTGGGCGCACGGGTAGACGAACGACGCCGGCCAGTCGATGTACACCGGCTTCGACCCGATCTTGTCCGTCAGCGTCGTGAACGTCGGGACGCGCGGGGCCGACGCGGCGATCCAGCCGTCCTCCGTGAGGTCGTTGTCGACGATGTTGATGCGCACCGCGTTCGTCTCCGCGGGGAGGTCGCGCAGGTTGATGCGGGTGTCGTTCCAGCCGCCCGTGCCCGATCCCGGCGGCAGCACGAACTGGCTGCGCAGGATCTTCACGCCCTCCGGGGTGTTGACGCCGTAGTCGAGGCTGACCGACGTCGGCCGCCGGGGCGCGCCCGCCGTGGCCACCACCACCTGGCCGTCGCCCGGCTTCTCGGTCAGCGCGAACCAGTCGCTGCGCAGGCGGCCCGCGCGCGTCTCCGGGTCGAGGTAGCTCGACCACATCGGCACGTTCTCCGGCGTGAAGCCGTGCGGCGGCTCGGCGAGGGGGTCCTTGTCGTCGACCGGGCGGGTGTGGAACCCCGTCTGGACGCGGCCGTTGTCACGGTCGGGGTTGGGCAGCGGCGAGTTCTCCGGCGGCTTGGTCTCGTCGGCGACCGTGCGCTGCTCGGTCTGCGGGTGCAGGATGCTCGTCGCCGCGTCGCGCTCCACCATCACGTGGTCGGAGAGGTTGCAGCTCTGGCCGAACAGGTGCCCGACGTTCGCCGCGCCCAGGCTGTAGCTGCCGGCCTGGTTGTGGATCGCCCACGCCATCGTGACGAACTCGCCGCCCGCCACCAGGCCGCAGACCACCACCAGCGACAGCGACCCGAGCCGCAGCGCGCGCAACCGGCCTTCCTGCACCGGCGGCGCGGCGGTGGGCCGATGGGCCCGGACGTTCTCGACGAACGCGTAGATCCCCGCGATCGCGGCCGCCACCAGCAGGATCGTGGACAGCCCGATGCCGCCGATCGACGGCGCCACGTTCGTCCACTGGACGCCGAGGCGGGAGACGAACCAGTACGTGTTGGGCCCGGTCGCGGCGAGCGCGCCGACGACCAGCAGCCCGGCGAGGAACGCCGCGCGATTGCGTTTGGACCGCAGCACGGTCGAGCTCGTCGCGAGTGCCGTCAACGCCGCCATCGACGCGCCGACCGCGGCGAACGCGCCGAAGTGGTGCGTCCACTTCGTCGGCGTCAGCGCCAGGAGCAGGAAGAACAACGCCGTCGTGCCGATCAGGCGGCGTGCGGGGCCGAGCGACGCGCCCTGGATCCGGCCACGGCGCAGCAGCATCACCAGGCAGGTGGCCGTGCACAGCACGATCAGCAGCACCGGGAACCGGCGCGGCGCCGAGCCGTCCGGCAGGTCGGCGAACAACAGCTGGTAGCGCGCGAGCTCCTGGAACCACGACAGGTTCGGGCCGACCTGCGTGCGGATCCGCGTCGCCTCCTGGACCGTCGCGAACGTCTGGTCGGCGAACACCACGACCAGCACCAGCAGCCCGGCCGCGGCGACCGGCGCGAGCACCGGAAGCCAGCCGTTCTCGTTGGCACGCTGGCGGACCAGCTTGAACAGCGGGCGCGCGGCGACCAGGAACGGCGCCACCGCGATCAGCCCGGTCGGCGTCGCGGCCAGGGTGAACCCGGCCGCGGTCAGGCCGAGGCACAGTGGCAGCAGCCGCCGGGTCACCAGCGTCCGTTCGACGGCGCAGATCGCCAGCAGCGACCCGAGCGCGGCGACCGGTTCGGGGCGGACGCCGTTGTTGTAGGGCATCCACCAGACCAGGAACACCGTCGCCGCCGCCCAGCTGGCCGGGCGGCTGGTGCGGACCTGGGCGCCGAGGCGGGGCATGACCTCGCGGCTGATCAGCAGCCAGCACAGGACGCCGAGCAGGAACGACGGCAGGCGGATCCACGGCGGCACCACGCTGACGTGCGCCATCAGCTCGAACACGTGGTAGAACCAGCCGAACGGCGCCTCGGCGACGCCGAACCAGCGGTGGTAGTTCGTCAGGAACCCGGTCTGCTCGGTGACCCGCGCCATCGTCAGGATGTAGCCGTCGTCCGAGGTCACGGGCCCGATGAAGACCCACGCGCCGAGCGCGGCGATCACCGTCGCGTCCCGCAGCGTCAGCCGCCACCAGCCGACCGGCGCCCAGCGCGGCGCGCGGCGGGCGAAGCCGGAGTCGCGCCGCCAGACCGCGATCATGCAGCCGATCAGCGACAGGATGGCGACCACGCCGACGCCGACCTTCAGCGCGGTCGGCGACGTCTGGTAGCGCGTGTCCGGCACGATCGAGACGTGCAGGCCGGTGATCGGGTCCTTGCCCGAGTTGATCGAGGAGTAGATGCCGACCACGCGCGGCCGGACGTCGCCGCCGGTGTGGAAGATCGGCGTCCCGGCCACGGCGAGGGTCATCTGGGTCGCGTCGACGTCCAGCTCGACGTCGCACTTCTCGGCCGGCAGCGGCTGCTGGGCGATCTGCTGGCCCTGGCTGGAAGCGAACAGCACGCCGTTGTCGACGCGCAGCTGCAGGCCGACGCCCTTTCCGGCGTTCGGGTCGGTGCGCCCGTCCGGCACGGTGGCGAAGAGCAGACCGGGACCGTTCGTGCGGGCGTCGACCGAGCGGATGGCCGCGCACGGCAGCTCGGCGCGCAGGTCCTGGGCCCAGTACCCGGTCAAGGGCGCGTTGACGGAGCGGGTGTCGCTGCCGGTCGGCCAGACGACCTCCGCCGTGTCCTGCACCACCGGCAGGAAGGGGAAAGCCAGCGCGCACAAGGCCGAGAGCAACCCCAGCGCTACGGCAATCAGACGCATCGGCGCAACGCTAACGGGTCAGACCGAGGCGCTTTACGCAGACCCCGGGTCTCGCGGCGTGAACCGCCCGTGGTGTATCGCCGCGCTCAGGGGACGGCGGCTGCGCCAGCCGTGGCGCTCCAGGTCGGGCACGGTTTCGAGCCGGGTCACCGGGCCGACGCACAGCCACGCGAGCGGGCGCACGCCGGCGGGGATGCCGAGCAGGTCGCCGAGGAACGGTTCGCGGTAGAAGCTCACCCAGCCGACACCGAGGCCTTCGGCGGTCGCGGCCAGCCAGAGGTTCTGGATGGCCAGGCAGACCGAGTACAGGCCGGCGTCGGCGATCGCGTGCCGGCCCAGGACGTCGGGGGCGCCGCGCGCCGGGTCGTAGGTGACGACGATGCCGAGGCTCGACTCGAGGATGCCCTCGATCTTGATGTTCGCGAACGTGCCGGCGCGCTCCTCGCTGAGCTGGCCGGCGAAGACCTCGCGTTCCTCGTGGACGTGCTTCGCGAACCGCTCGCGGGTCGCGCGGTCGTCGACCAGCACGAAGTCCCACGGCTGCGTGAGCCCCACGCTGGGGGCGGCGTGCGCGGCCTCGAGGATCCTCGTCAGCGTCGCGTCGGGGATCGGCTCGCCGGTGAACTCGCCGCGGACGTCCCGGCGCTTGCGCAGGACCTCGTAGAACTCTTCGATCATCGCTTCAGGACCCAATCGACGGCTTCGGCTACGGTCTCGGCGCGCTCGGTGACGGGCCGCGGCGGCCGCCGGACCAGCAGCACGGGCACGCCCAGTTCGCGGGCTGCCGTGAGTTTGGCACTGGTGAGGTCGCCACCGGAATCCTTCGTGACGAGAACACCGACACCGTGGCGGGTGAGCAGTTCGCGCTCGCTGTCCACTTCGTACGGTCCGCGCGCGAGGAGCAGCTCGCGGTGCCGGGGCAACGGCGGCTCGGGCGGGTCGACGCAGCGGATCAGGAACCAGAGGTCGTCGAGGGGCGCGAAGGCGGGCAGCCCTTGGCGCCCGCTGGTCAGGAAGACGCGTTTGCCCAGGTCCGGAAGCTTTCGCGCGGCGTCGGCGAGGTCGTCCGCCCAGTGCCAGAGGTCGCCTTCGCCCGCTTGCCAGCCGGGCCGGGCGAGCCGCAGCAGCGGGACTTTCGTCAGTTCGGCGGCTTTCGCGGCGTTGGCGCCGATGCGCTCGGCGAAGGGGTGCGTCGCGTCCACGACAGCGCGTACGTCGTTCTCGCGCAGGTAGGCCGCGAGACCGTCCGGGCCGCCGAAGCCGCCTACGCGCACTTCGCCGACCGGGAGCCGTGGCCGCGCGACGCGTCCCGCCAGCGAAGACACGACGCGCACTCCGCGGTCTGTCAGCACCGAAGCGAGCTTCCGCGCTTCGCCTGTTCCGCCGAGGACGAGGATCACGAAGGACGTCCGTAACCGACAGCTTCGCGCCAGCGGTCGAGCGTCCGCATGTTGGCCAGCGTCTCCGCCCAGGTCAGCTCGGGCGCCTGCCGGTCACCGATGTGCGCGGCGACATGATCCGCTTCGCGCGCGAAGAGCCCCTGGCTCGCTTCGATCTCGATGACCTCGGGTTCTCCGTCGAGTGGGGTCAGGATGATCTGCGACGTCACGGGCTTGCGGAGCGCGTGGATCCACGCCGGGCGCGGCACGCTGAGCCGGCCTCGGCTGCCGTAGACGTGGATCCCGTCCTCCTGCGCCAGCCGGAAACCGCACGACAGCCGCGCGAGGATGTCACCCGGCAGCCGCAGCAGGCCGGTCGCGTACTCGTCGACGCCGGCCGCGGACAGCTTCGCCATCCCCGTCACCTCTTCGGGCTCGACGACGTCGACGCCGAGCGCGGCCTGCGCGACCAGCCTCGCCAGCGACGTGCAGTAGCAGCCGACGTCGAGGATCCCGCCGCCGCCGAGCGCGAGGTCCCCGAGCCGATCGACCTCGGTTTCTTCGACGTCGTAACTGAAGGTCACGTCGACCGCGCGCACCTCGCCGATCGCGCCCGACGAGATCAGCTCGGCCAGCCGCCGCGTCTGCGGGTGCAGCCGGTACATGAACGCCTCCATCAGGAAGACGTCCTGCTTGCGGGCCGCGGCGATGACCTCTTCGGCGTCGGCGGCCGTGACCGTCAGCGGCTTCTCGCAGAGCACGTGCTTGCCCGCTTCGGCCGCCGCGATGGCCCATTCCTTGTGCATTGGATGGGGCGTCGAGACGTAGACCGCGTCGATCTCCGGGTCGGCGAGGAGGTCTTCGTAGCTGCCGTAGGCCTTCGGGATCTCGAAGCGCGTCGCGAATTCCCGGGCCCGGTCGGCGGACCGCGCGGCGACGGCGGTCAACACGCCGTGCTTGCTCTCGTCGACGCCCGCGGCGAACTCGGCGGCGATCGTTCCGGCGGCCAGCAGCCCCCAGCGCAGTTCCGTCACAACGACTCCGGTTGGTTCGCCCGGTCGCGGGCACTGGAATAGAGGAAACTGTCCGGAAACCCGGCGGCGGCGAGCACCCGGCCGACGAAGATGGTCGCCGCCCGCGTCATCCCGGCCTCCCGCACCAGCTCGGGCAGTTCGGCGAGCACCCCGCGCACGACGGTTTCGCCAGGCTGGCTCGCGAGCGCCACGACGGCGACCGGGCAGTCGGCGCCGTAGTGCGGGGTGAGCTCATCGGTGACCCGTTCGACGTGGTTGATCGCCAGGTGCAGCGCGAGGGTCGCCCCGGTGGCGGCGAACGCGGCGAGGGTTTCGCCCGGCGGCATCGCGGTCGACCGGGCCTGGACGCGCGTGATGATCAGGCTCTGGCCGACCTCGGGCACGGTCAGCTCCCGCCCGAGCACCGCGGCCGACGCGGCAAAGGCAGGCACGCCGGGGACGACCTCGTAGGGCACCCCGGCGACGTCGAGCCGCCGCACCTGTTCGGCGACGGCGCTGTAGAGCGACGGGTCGCCGGAGCACAACCGCACGACGTCCTGCCCGGCCTGGTGCGCTTCGACGAGCCTCTCGACGATCTGCTCCAGGCTCAGCCCGGCCGTGTCGACCTGCTCGGCGTCGGGGCAGTACGCGAGCAGATCGGGCGGGGTCATGCTGCCGGGGTAGAGGCAGACGCCGCAGCGTTCAAGCAGGCCGCGCCCGCGCACGGTGATCAGGTCCGCGGCCCCGGGGCCGGCACCGACGAAGTACACGGTCACCGGCTGCTCCCCGGGGTGTGGTTTGTGATGGCGTGGCCGGACGGTTGCCGTACTCCTGGCGTGCGGGCTGGGGTGCTGTCGCCGGTCGCTGGACGTACCCCACAGGTGTGGGCTTCGACGGCGCAACCGGTCGTTGGCTGTGCCTCAGGCGCGTGGGATGCGGCGGGGTGGCCGACGGGTTGCCGTTGCTCGCGCGCGCAGGCGGCGCAACCAGTCGTTGGCCGCGCTTCGCGGACGTAAGCCCCGGCGGTGTGCCCGGTTGGTCGTCGTTGCCCGCGGGTGCGGGTTGCGGTGGTGCAGCTGGACGGTCGCCGTGCCCCGTCGGTGCGGGCGCAACCGGCCGCTCGTCGCCCCGCGCGGGTGTGGGCTGCGGTGACGCAGCCTGCCGGTCGCCGCTGATCGCAGGTAGGCGTGGCGTGGCCGGGCGTCGGCCGCCTCCCGGGAATGCGGTCCCAGGCCGCGGCAAGGCCGGTCATTGGCTGCTCCACTGCGTGACCGTCCGCGCCGGCGTCCAGCCGGTGAAGCCGCCCAGGGGCGCGGCTCGTTCGACCGCGATCCGCAGCAGCTCGCCGCCGTACTGCTCGTACGCGCGGGCCAGCACCTGCTCGGCCTCCAGCGTGACTCCGTGCGCCACCACTCGGGCGCCTGTGGCCAGGCACGCGTCGAGGACACCCGGCAGCGTCACCCCGCCGCCGATGAAGACGGCGTCCGGTTCGGGTAGTGCGCTCAGCGCTTCGGGTGCTTCTCCGGTCACCACCTCCAGTTCCGGTACTCCCAGGTCCACCGCGTTGCGGCCGATCCGCTCGGCGCGCTCGGGCTCACGCTCGATCGCGATCGCGCGGTTCAGCCCGTGCATCCGCGACCATTCGATGCCGACGCTGCCCGCGCCCGCCCCGACGTCCCACAGCAGTTCGCCGGGGGTCGGGGCGAGGCGGGCCAACGCCGAAACCCGCAGGTCGCGCTTCGTCAGCTGGCCGTCGTGGGCGTACACGTCGTCCGGGATGCCGATCAGGGGCAGCGCCGGGCCGGTGCACTCCAGCGCGAACACCGTCAGCGGACCGGGATCGCCGGTCCAGCCGTCGGAGATGCGCTCTTCGGGCCCGCCCAGGTTCTCCAGCGCGAACAGCTCGCTCTCGCCATAACCCCGCACGGTGAGCAAGGAGCGCAGAGCCGCCGCGTCGGCACCCAGCACGAGCACTCGCCGGAACGGCGCCAGCACCCGGGCCACGCGCGCCGACGATCGGCCGACGAGGGTCACCACCTCGGTCTCCTCGGCGGACCAGCCCAGCCGGGCCCGGGCCAGTGTCACCGACGAGAGCGCGGGCAGCGCCTCGACTTCGTATCCATGGGCCACCAGCGTAGAACCCACCCCCGACAAAAACGGATCCCCGCTGGCCAGGACGCACACACGCCGGCCTTCGTGCTCGGCGAGCAGCGCGTCGAGCCCGGGCAGCAACGGCGACGGCCAGGCCACGGCCGGCACGTCCGGAGGCAGATACCCGAGCTGCCGCGGCGCGCCGATGACGACATCGGCGCCGAGCACCAGGGCCTGGGCCTGTTCGGACAGGCCGGGCCAGCCGTCGGCCCCGATCCCCACCACGGTCAGGCGTCGCGGGGGAGGCCTTTCGCCGGCCGGTGGACGTGATTCTTCGCGCACGATTTCCCACCCTAAGCGAGGCGGGCGCTGTGCGATGATCGGCTGGTCGCCGACCTCCGCCGCTGAAGGAGCGCTGTTGAAGCCGTATCCGTTCACCGCCGTCGTCGGGATGCCGGACCTGCGCCTCGCGCTGATCCTGTCCTCGATCTCGCCCGCCGTGGGCGGAGTGCTGGTGCGGGGCGAGAAGGGCACCGCGAAGTCGACGATGGTCCGCGCGCTCGCCGGTCTCCTGCCGGGCGTCGACGTCGTCGACGGCTGCCGCTTTTCGTGTGATCCCGCGGCGCCCGACCCGGCCTGCCCGGACGGCCCGCACGACGGCGCGAGCAGTCACCGGCGTCCCGCACGGCTGGTCGAACTGCCCGTCGGCGCGGCCGAAGACCGCGTCGTCGGCTCGCTGAACCTGGAGAAGGCGCTGGCCGAAGGCGTCACGGACTACCAGCCCGGCCTGCTCGCCGCCGCGCACCGCGGGCTGCTGTACGTCGACGAGGTCAACCTGCTGCACGACCACCTCGTCGACACCCTGCTCGACGCCGCCGCGATGGGCCAGGCGACCGTCGAGCGCGAGGGCGTCTCGGTGTCGCACGCGGCGCGGTTCGTGCTGATCGGCACCATGAACCCCGAGGAAGGCGAGCTGCGCCCGCAGCTGCTGGACCGGTTCGGCCTGACCGTCGAAGTCGCCTCCAGCCGCGACCCGGAGCAGCGCGTCGAGGTCGTCCGCCGTCGCCTGGCCTACGAAGCCGACCCGGACGCCTTCGCTGCTGGTTACGCCGACGAAGACACCCGCCTGGCCGAGGAAATCGAGTCCGCGCAACGGCTTCTGCCCGCCGTCAAGCTGCCCGACGACGCGCTGCGGCAGATCGCCGAGATCTGCGCGTCGTTCGAGGTCGACGGCATGCGCGCGGACATCGTCACCGCGCGCGCCGCGGTCGCGCACGCCGCCTGGGCCGGCCGCGACGAGGTGACCACCGAAGACGTCCGCGTCGCCGCGCGGCTCGCGTTGCCGCACCGGCGCCGCCGCAACCCGTTCGACGCGCCCGGAATCTCCGAAGAGCAGCTGGAGCAGGCGCTTCAGGACGCCCAGCCGCCCGAGCCCGGCCCCGAAGACGACGGCCCCGGCAGCGGTTCGACGCCGCCCGAAGCGCCGCAGGAAGGTCCCCCAGAAGTTCCTCAGGGTGACGCGCCGCAGGGCCAACCCCAGCAGCAACAGGGCGGGCCGCAAAAGACCGTCGGCGCCGGGGAGACGTTCAAGGCCCGCGTGTTCCGCGTCAAGGGCATGGGTGAGGGCGAGCGCGGACGCCGGTCGCGCGCGATCACCGACAGCGGGCGCACCATCGGCGTCCAGCCCCCGAGCGTCCGGGACGGCCGGCCGCACCTGGTCGCCACCGTCAAAGCCGCGGCGCCGCACCAGAAAGCCCGCGGCCGCGAGGGCGCCGGGCTGAAGATGCGGCGGCAGGACCTGCGGTTCGCGCTGCGCGAAGGCCGTGAAGGCAACCTCGTGCTGTTCTGCGTGGACGCGTCGGGCTCGATGGGTGCGAAGGCCCGCATGCGCGAGGTCAAGTCCGCGGTGCTGTCGCTGCTGCTCGACGCCTACCAGCGCCGCGACAAGGTCGGGCTCGTCACTTTCCGCGGTGACTCCGCCGAACTCGCGCTGCCGCCGACGATCAGCGTCGACGCGGCCGCGTCCCGCCTCGAAGGCCTGCCGACCGGCGGCCGCACGCCGCTGGCCGAAGGACTTCTGGAAGCCGCGCGAGTCCTGCGGGTCGAAGAGATCCGCGATCCGCGACGCCGTCCGCTGCTGGTCGTCGTCACCGACGGCCGCGCCACCAGCGGCGCGAACGCCGTCGCCCGCGCCCAGGCCGCGGCCGGGCTGCTCACCGGTGTCACGACCGTGGTGATGGACTGCGAGAGCGGCAGGATGCGCCTCGGTCTCGCCGCGGATCTGGCCGCGCACCTCGGCGGCGAGCACGTGCCGCTGGCCGACGTCGCGGCGGAGTCCCTCGCCGACGCCGTCCGCGCGCGCACCGCGGGAAGGGCTGCCTGATGCCGCAGGGGAAACCGGAAGTCGTCCCGAAGGACGGGCTGACCACGCGCCAGCGCCGCAACCGGCCGCTGCTCGCCGTGCACACCGGCGACATGAAGGGCAAGTCGACCGCGGCGTTCGGAATGGCGCTGCGCGCCTGGAACCAGGGCTGGTCGATCGGCGTGTTCCAGTTCGTCAAGTCGGCGAAGTGGCGCGTCGGCGAGGAAGCCGCGTTCCGCGCGCTGGGCAAGCTGCACGACGACACCGGCGAGGGCGGCCCCGTCGAGTGGCACAAGATGGGCGAGGGCTGGAGCTGGGCGCGCAAGTCCGGCACCGACGAGGACCACGCGACGAACGCGCGCGAAGGTTGGGCGGAGATCAAGCGAAGGCTCGCCGCCGAGACGCACGACTTCTACGTCCTCGACGAGTTCTCCTACCTGCTCAAGTGGGGCTGGCTGGAGGTCGACGACGTCGTGTCCACTTTGGTCGATCGGCCGGGCCACCAGCACGTGGTCATCACCGGCCGGTACGCGCCGCCGGAGCTGGTCGAAGCCGCGGACCTGGTCGCCGAGATGACCAAGGTCAAGCACCCGATGGACGCCGGCCAAAAGGGGCAGCGGGGGATCGAATGGTAGCGCGTGTGGTGATCGCCGCGCCCGGTTCCGGGCACGGCAAGACCACCGTCGCCGCCGGCCTGATGGCGGCCCTGCGCGCGGCCGGGCACCGGGTGTCCGGGCACAAGGTCGGCCCCGACTTCATCGACCCGAGTTACCACGCCCTGGCGACCGGGCGTCCGGCCCGCAACCTCGACCCGTTCCTGCAGGGTGAGGACACGCTGATCCCGTTGCTGCGCCACGGTTCCCGCGACGCGGACATCGCGGTGATCGAGGGCGTGATGGGCTTGTTCGACGGCGCTTTGGGTACCGAAGGCTACGCGTCGACCGCGCACGTGGCGCGGCTGCTGGACGCGCCGGTGGTGCTGGTGGTCGACGCTTCGGCGGCCTCGCGCAGCGTCGCGGCGACCGTGCTCGGGTTCGCCTCTTACGACACGCGGGTGCGGCTGGCCGGCGTCATCCTCAACAAACTGGGTTCGCAGCGGCACCTCGACGAGATCGCGTCCGCGCTGGAGGCGACCGGCGTTCCGCTGCTGGGTGCGTTGTACCGCAACGAAGAGATCCACGCGCCGAGCCGTCACCTCGGGCTCGTGCCCGCGGCGGAACGGGCCTCGGAGGCCGAGCGGGTGCTACCGTCGCTCGCCGCGTGGGTCACCGAGGGTGTCGACCTCGAGGCGATCGTCCGGATCGCGTCGGGTGCGTCGCGGCTTTCGGCTCCGATGTGGGAACCGTCCGGTGTGGACGGTCCGCGCGTGACGGTCGCGGCCGCGGGCGGGGCGGCGTTCACCTTCCGCTACACCGAGAACATCGAGCTGCTCGCGGCGTGCGGGGTCGACGTCGTGGACGTCGACCCGTTGCGGGACAGGACGTTGCCGGACGGCTGCGCCGGGCTGTACTTCGGCGGCGGGTTCCCCGAGGTGCACGCGGCCGAGCTGTCCGCGAACACGGCGTTGCGCGCCGAGGTGGCGAAGGCGGTCGACCGCGGGATGCCGGTCAGCGCGGAATGCGCCGGGCTCCTGTACCTGTGCCAGTCGCTGGACGGCGTGCCGATGGTCGGTGCGGTGCCGGCCGACGCCAAGATGACGGCGCGGGGCAAGCTCGGCTACCGGCGCGCGGTCGCCGTCGAGGACAACGTGGTGGCCACGGCCGGTCAGCGCGTCACCGGGCACGAGTTCCACCGCACGGAAGTCACGCCGTCGCACGGTGTTTCGGCGGCCTGGGGCTGGGACCGGCAGCTGGACGGCTTCGCGTCGCCGACGCTGCACGCGTCCTACCTGCACGTCCACTGGGCCGGCTACCCCGAACTGGCGCAGCGGTTCGCGTCGAGCGTCCGCGCCTTCGCCCATGGGTGACTACGACCTGCACCACCACGGCGACCGCGAGGTCGGGCCGGGGCTGGTGGACCTCGCGGTGAACGTCCGGTTGCCGCGACCGCCGTCGTGGCTGCGGGCCGAGCTGGCGTCCGCTTTGGACACTCTCGCGGCCTACCCTTCCGCTGTCGAGGCAACTTCCGCCGTGGCGGCACGGCACGGCCGTTCCCCATCGGAGGTGCTGGTCACCGCTGGTGCCGCGGAGGCGTTCACGCTGCTGACGTCGGCGCTGCGGCCGCGTCACGCGGTCGTCGTGCACCCGCAGTTCACCGAACCAGAGGCGGCGTTGCGGGCCGCCGGACACGCGGTCTCGCGCGTGGTCTTGTCCGAAGTGGACGGGTTTGCGCTCGATCCGGCCGCGGTGCCCGAGGACGCGGATCTGGTGTTCGTCGGCAACCCGACGAACCCGACGTCGGTGCTTCACCCGGCCTCTTCCCTGCGTGCGCTGGCCCGGCCTGGTCGGTTGCTGGTCGTCGACGAGGCGTTCCTGGACGCGGTCCCCGGTGAGGTCGAGAGCCTGGCTTCCGGCTGTCCCGGTGTCGTGGTTCTGCGCAGCCTGACGAAGACCTGGGGTCTGGCGGGGTTGCGGGCGGGTTATGTGCTGGCCGAACCTGCCGTGGTCGAGCGGCTGCGAGCGGTTCAGGTGCCGTGGTCGGTGTCCACTTTGGCCGGTGTCGCGACGGTGGCGTGCTGCCGTCCGTCCGCTTTGGAGGAAGCCGAAAAGCTTGCTGTGGCGGCGGAATCGGACCGTGAGTACCTGGTGTCCGGCCTGGCCGCGGTGGGGATTCCCGTGCTGGGTGAACCGCGTGGCCCGTTCGTGCTGGTGCGCGTGCCCGGTGGCGCCGACGTTCGGCTGCGGTTGCGTGAGGCGGGCTACGCGGTCCGCCGCGGCGACACGTTCCCGGGGCTGGGGCCGGACCACCTGCGCCTGGCGGTGCGCGACCGCGAGGTGACGGACGCCTTTCTCACGGCACTACGCAGATGTGTTTGAACGACGTCGCGTCGCGGCGGACCAGGAAGTTCACCTCGTGGGTGACTGGATCGTGACGGCGGCGACCAGAGCGCCGGGCGGGAGGTCTCAGGTCGACAGCGCGAGCAACGCGGCCGCGACGCCGGCTTCGACGCCCGCGCCGAGGACGTCGCCGGTGACGCCGCCGAGCCGCTTGGTGCAGCGCCAGAGAAGCGCCGCGGCGACGGCGTAGGCCAGCAGCACCGCCAGCGGCCCGCGCCACCAGGCCAGGCCCGGCGCGAATGCGGCCAACGCGGCCGCGACCAGGGCCACGGCTGCTGCGGCGGCCTTGGGCACCGAGCCCGCGACGGTCGCGCCGAGCCCCTCCGGCCGGGCCGGCGGGACGCCTTTCGCGCAGGACATCGACAGCGTGCAGCGCCCGGCGAGCACCGCCACGACGGCTGCCGCGATGCCGTGGTCCGCGGTGATCGCCCCGGCGAGCGCGCCGACCTGGACGAGCAGGACGAACACCAGCGTCGCGACCCCGGTCGGCCCCGAGTCGCCGCGGCGCATGACGTCGAGGGCCTTGGCGCGGTCGTAGGAGGCACCGAGGCCGTCGGCGGTGTCGGCGAGCCCGTCGAGGTGCAGGCCGCGGCTGCCGAGCGCGACGGCGCCGAGCGCCAGCCCGGCAGTGGCGAGGGCGGGCAGGTGGACGGCCTGCCCGGCGACGACCACCAGCGCGGCCGCCGCGGCCAGCGGAATCGCGGCGAGCGGCGCGAGCAGCATGGCGCCCCCGGCGACGCGCCGATCGATGACGCGTGGCGCCGGGACGGGCACGGTGGTCAGCGTCCCGGCGGCCATTCGCGCGGCATCACCCCAGCGGCTCAAGCCAGGTCCGCCAGCAGGCCCATTTCCGCGAGGATCGCCCGGGCCGCGCGCAGCGTCGGGATCGCTTGCACGGCGCCGCTGCCTTCGCCCAGCCGCAGCCCCAGGTCCAGGATCGGTTCCAGGCCCAGCGCCTTCAGCGCGAACGCCTGCGACGGCTCCGTCGAGCGGTGCCCGGCCAGCCACCACTGCTCCGCGCCCGGTGCGATGTCGCGGGCCACCAAGGCCGCCGCGCCCGAGAAGACGCCGTCCAGGACCACCGGGATGCCGTGGACCGCCGCCTGGACCAGGAACCCGGCCGTCGCCGCCATGCACGCGCTGCCCAGCGCCGTCAGGCGCTCGAACGGGTCCTCCACGCGGCCCGCGGTGCGCGTCAGCGCCGCCGAGACCGCCGCCGTCTTGCGGTCCAGGCCCGCCGCGTCGACGCCCGTCCCGGTGCCGACCACCTCGGCGGCCGGCAAGCCGAGCGAAGCCGCGACCAGGGCCGCGCACATCGCCGTGTTGCCGATGCCCATGTCACCCGGGATCAGCACGTCCGCGTCGCGTTCTTCGTCCGCGATCGCGCGGCCCGCGTCGAACGCTGCCCGCGCTTCGCCCGGCTCCAGGGCATCCTCGACGTCGATCGAGCCCGAGCCGCGGCGGATCTTGTGGGCCGTCACGTCCGCGGGGACGTCCGAGCCGTCCCAGTCGACGCCGATGTCGGCGACCCGCACCTTGGCGCCGACCTGCGCGGCCAGCACGTTCACGCCGCTCTTGCCGGCGAGGAACACCCGCACCATCGCCGCGGTCACCTCGCGCGGGTACGCCGAGAGCGCGGACACGCCGTGGTCGCCCGCGAAGACGACCACACGGACGTCGTCCAGCGGGCGCGGCGGCACGCTGCCGTGCGCCGCGGCCAGCCAGGCGGCGATCTCCTCCAGCCTGCCCAGCGAGCCGAGCGGCTTGACCAGGCCGTCGAGCCGCTCGAGCGCGGCGGCGCGGGCGGCGGGGTTGGGCACGGGTACGTCGAACACGGGGCGCCTCCGGTTACAGGTCGAGCACCCGGCCCGCGACGACCAGCTGAACCCGGTCGGCGTCGGCGGACACCCGGTTGTTGAGTGCGCCCAGCACATCACGGAACAGCCGTCCGGACGAGGTTGCGGGCACCACACCACTGCCGACTTCGTTGCTGACCGCGACCACCGGCACCCGCGCCGCGGCCCACGCGGCCAGGAAGTCCTCGAGCCGGTCGTCCAGCCGGTGCTCCCAGCCGCGCTTCTGCTCCCACGCGCCGACGTCGTCCAGCACCCGCGAGAGCCAGGTGCCGAGGCAGTCGATCAGCAGCGGTTCGGTCGCTTTCCGGAGGGTGCCCGCGAGGTCCGTGGTCTCGACGGTCTTCCAGTTCGACGGCCGCCGCGCCTGGTGCGCGGCCACCCGGGCGGCCCATTCGGGGTCGTCGTCGCTCGCGGGCAGGCCGGGCGCGACGTAGACGAGGTGCGGGTGGCGGGCGACGAGCCGCTCGGCGTGCCGTGACTTCCCCGAGCGGACCCCGCCGAGGACGAGCACCTTTCCTTCGTCGCGTCCGTACCGGCGAAGGGCGCGGGCCAGGTTCTCCAGATACCCGGCGAGCCGGTGCGTCAGCTTGGTCATACCGGGCATTGTGGTGCACGCGCTAACGTGCGCCACGTGCCACTCCGTCTAGGGACAACCGCGGCCGGACTCGTTACCGGATATGTCGCCGACGCACTGTTCGGTGACCCCCGTCAGGGGCATCCGGTCGCGATCTTCGGCACCGCCGCGGCAGCGCTCGAACGCCGCATGTGGGCTGACTCGAAGGCGCGCGGAGCCGCGTACGCGGGCTTGTGCGCCTTCGCAGCTGTCGGCCTCGGCGCCACGCTTCAGACCGCGACGCGGCGACGCTCCTTCGCGCGCTTCGCGGCCACTACCGTCTGTACGTGGGTCGTTCTCGGCGGACGCGGTCTCGCGGACGAAGGCGCGGAGATGGCGAAGCTGCTCGAAGCGGGCGAAGTGCCTTCGGCGCGTCAGCGGCTCTCGCACCTCTGCGCGCGCGACGCGACGACGCTCGGGTCCGCCGAGCTGACCCGCGCGGCCACCGAGTCGATCGCGGAGAACACGTCGGACGCCGTGGTCGCGCCGCTGTTCTGGGGAGCGGTCGCCGGGCTACCCGGCCTGCTCGGCTACCGCGCGCTCAACACGCTCGACGCCATGGTCGGCTACCGCTCGCCGCGCTACCGCGAGTTCGGCTGGGCCGCGGCGCGCGCCGACGACCTGGCGAACCTGGCGCCGTCCCGGCTCGGAGCCGCACTGACAGCGGTGTGCGCGCCTCTCGCCGGTGGGCGTTCGCGGGCGGCTTGGCGGGTCTGGCGACGCGACGGCGGACTGCACCCGAGCCCGAACGCGGGTCAGGTGGAGGCGGCGTTCGCGGGTGCGTTGGACATCCGGCTGGGGGGTACGAACAGCTACGGCGGTGAGGTCGAGCGCCGGGCTCGGCTGGGCGAGGGACGTGATCCCGAGCCGGTCGACCTGCGGCGGGCGGTGCGACTGTCCCGCCTGGTCGGGCTCGCCGCGGTCATGGTCGCCGCGGTGGCAGCCCCCACCACTCCCTGGGGGGCGGCCCCTGTCCAGTCTATCGGGGTGAGGACCGGCGGAAGGGCCGCTCGGCGATCTGTGGACAACTCGGCCGACGCCGCCGCGGCTGTGGACAACTCCGGGGGTGCCCGGTGAGCGGCCTGCTCGTCGCGGGGACGACGTCCGATGCCGGGAAGAGCCTCGTCACCTCCGGGATCTGCCGGTGGCTCGCCCGGCGCGGGGTGCGGGTTGCGCCGTTCAAGGCGCAGAACATGTCCAACAACTCGATGGTCTGCGCCGACGGTGCCGAGATCGGGCGTGCCCAGTGGTTGCAGGCGCGGGCGGCCCGCGTCGAGCCCGAGGCCGCCATGAATCCCGTCCTGCTCAAGCCCGGCAGTGATCGGCGCAGTCACGTCGTCGCGCTCGGGAAGCCCTTCGGGACGCTCGAAGCGGGGGAGTACGCGACCGGGCGGGCCGGTCTCGCCGAGATCGCCTTCGGCGCGTTCGAGGATCTCAGCGCGCGCTACGACGTCGTCGTCTGCGAAGGCGCCGGCAGCCCCGCGGAGATCAACCTGCGCGGCGGCGACTACGTCAATCTGGGGCTGGCGCGGCGGTTCGGGCTGCCCGTGCTCGTGGTCGGCGACATCGATCGCGGCGGGGTGCTCGCCGCGATGTTCGGCACCCTCGCGCTGCTCTCGGCCGAGGACCAGGCGCTCGTCGCGGGCTGGGTGGTCAACAAGTTCCGCGGCGACGTCGGCCTGCTGCGTCCGGGGCTGGACAGCCTCGAGAAGGTCACCGGCCGGCCCGTGCTGGGCGTGCTGCCCTGGCTCGACCGGGTGTGGATCGACTCCGAGGACGCCCTGGCCGCGGCCGGCTGGCGCCGGGAGGCCCATCGCGGCGGCTTGAGCGTGGCGGTGGTCCGCTTCCCGCGCGCGTCCAACGCCACCGACGTCGACGCCCTCGCCGCCGAACCCGGCGTCACGGTGTCCCTGACCGCCGACCCGGACACGGTCGCGGCGGCGGACGTCGTGGTGCTGCCCGGCTCCCGCGCCACGGTCGACGACCTGGCCTGGCTGCGCGCCCGCGGCCTCGATGCGGCCCTGGCGGCCCGGGTGGCGGCCGGGAAGCCGGTCCTCGGCATCTGCGGTGGTTACCAGATGCTCGCGGAGTCCATTGTGGACGACGTCGAGTCCGGCGCGGGCGAGGTCACGGGCCTGGGCCTGCTGCCGGCCCGGGTCACGTTCGCCGAGGAGAAGGTGCTCGCGCGTCCGTCGGGTGAGTGGCGCGGCACCCCCGTCGAGGCCTACGAGATCCACCACGGCTCGGTGACGGCGTCCGCGCCCCTGGAGTCCTTTCTGGACGGTCACCGGTCCGGCGCGGTCTGGGGAACCCTGTGGCACGGCGCGTTCGAGAACGACGCGTTCCGCCGCGCGTGGCTCACCGAGGCGGCGGCGCAGGCGGGCGTCGCGTGGACGCCGTCACCGGACGCGCCGGGCTTCGCCGACCTGCGTGAGGACATGCTGGACCGGCTGGCGGACGCCGTCGACGAGCACCTCGACACGGCGGCGCTGCTCACCTTGCTGGAGCTGGGGGCGCCGAAGGGCCTGCCGTTCGTGCCGCCCGGCGCGCCCTAGCCGTCACGGCCCGACGTGCTCGGTGAGCTTGCCGCTCGCCTTGCCGAAGGTGCAGGTCGCCTTCCGGGCCCCGGCACGCCAGGACGACTCGGTCGGGACGTGCGCGCGGAACTCGAGGCCGGGCGGCGGGGCGCCGTCGGTGAAGGACGCGGGCCCCGCAGCGTGGCGAGGCCCGGGTGGGACTCCTCCCCGTTACCGACGTCGACCTGCTCGGCGATCTGCTCGTCGCAGGCCATCCGGATCACGTTGCCGCCGTCCGCGTCGGCGCCCAGGCAGTCGCCGACCGCCATGCCGCTGACGTAGTCCGGGTCGGCCGCTCGCCCGGCGGTCGCCGGCCCGTTGCCGCTCCGGATCCCGAAGCCGAACGCGAACGGGACCAGCTCCAGCAGCGCCATGACGAACACCGTGATCGCGAACCCGTCGGTCCCGGCGGACTCGACGGGTCCGCCGACCGTCGTCTGGCTGTGGTTGGACAGCGTCGAGCGCGTGTCACCGAACAAGATTTCCCCAGAGGAGCGGCGCCGCTTCCGTGATCACGAAACGGCGGCGGCCGGGGCCTTCCTGTTCAGCGACTTCTCCGCGAGGGCACCGAAAGACAGGCCCAGGGCCAGCCAGAGCGTCGCCTGCGTGCCGACCGAGGCCGTGCGGAAGCGCCAGAGGGTCGACGCCGGGAACGCCGCCGGGATCTCGTCGACCACCGGCATCAGCCACGCCACCAGGGCGACCACCACGACGTAACCCACCGCCGCGAGGAGGAAGCCGTTCAGCGCGCCGAAGCGGTCGGCGAGCTTGCGGCCGAACACCGTCGCCAGGATGCCCGCGAGCAGCGACACCGCGACGAACCCGAAGTACAGCTCGGTGCGCGAGCCGATCGTGCCCGGCTGGCCCACCGCGGGCGGGTTGGCCGGGTACTTCAGGAACGGGATCAGGAACACCACGGCGAACGCGCCGCCGGTGAGCAGCAACGCCGTCACGCGCGGCCGCAGGTTGCCGAGCCGGCCTTGGGCGAACGCGAAGGCGAGCGAGAGCAGGCCACCGATCGCGACGGCGTAGACCAGCACCCCCGCCAGCAGCCCGACGGTGCTCTGGATGTCCCGCGGGACGAGCTCCTCTTCGGGCGCTTCGGCGGCCTGGCCGGTGTCGGCGGTCCCGGCGCCGTGGGCGTGGTCGTGCGAGAGGGTCCCTTCGAGGCCGATGGACGCGTCGACCGGCGGCTCACCGAAGGCGTAGGCGAAACCGAACGCGAGCACGCCGGCGATCAGGCCCGCGAGCATGCCGCGGACCAGCAGGGTCTTCATCATGGGAGAACGTGCCGCCGATCAGTGGCAGGGGAAGGCCAGCAGGTGCCGGCCGTCGTGCACGAACTCGTGGACGTACATGTTCGCGAAGATCGAGGTGGCGCCCTGTTCGGCGCTCACGAAGTAGACCGCGATCAAGGCGAGGAGCACCACGAACACTGCCCACGGGACGATCTCACGAAGCGGGATCCGGACGGGGAGCGGAACGGCGGGAACTGCCGCTTGCGACATGGTGGGGGCCTCCTCGGGCTTTCGCGGCCTCATCGGGGTTCATACGACGGTCCGGGTCTGGCTTCCCCCTCGTGGGGGTCACAGTGGCGCGACCGCGCGGACTTGCACCGCGTTCCGGAATTCGTCGTCTTGCCGGTTGAGCGTAGGGCCGCACTTCCGGGTCCGTCAATGTGACAATGCGCCGGTGACTCGAATGGTGGCGGCCCTCGATGTGGGCGGTACGACGATCAAGGCGGCGCTGCTCGACGAGCAGCTGCAGCCGAAGGCGACGCTGCGGGCCGAGACGGCGCGCAGCGCGGACGGCACGGCGCTCGCCGCGCAGGTGGCACAGATCGTGGCTTCGTTGTCGGAGCAGGCCGGTACGGGCACGCCCGCGGCGGTCGGCGTGGTGGTGCCCGGGATCGTCGACGAGGAGACCCGGATCTGCCACTTCTCGGCCAACCTCGACTGGCGCGAGGTCCACTTCGGCGAGCTGCTGGAGGACCGGGTCGGGCTCCCGGTGGCGTTCGGGCACGACGTCACCGCGGGCGGCATCGCCGAGTTCCGCGTCGGCGCCGGGCAGGGGGTGCGGAACGCGGCGTTCATCCCGGTCGGCACCGGGATCGCGGCCGCGCTGCTGCTCGACGGCCGGATCCACCGCGCGGGCGGGCAGGCGGGCGAGGTCGGCCACATCGACGTCGGCCACTCGCTGAAGTGCGGCTGCGGGGCGATCGGCTGCCTGGAGGCGATCTCGTCGGCGGCGGCGATCGCCCGCCGCTACACCGAACGCACGGGCCGCCCGGCCGACGGCGCCCGCGAGGTGGTGGAGCTGGCCCGCCACGGCGACGAGGTGGCGGAGGAGGTGGTGCAGGACGCCCTGGACGGCCTCGGCCACGGCATCCGCACCCTGCTGACGCTGCTCGGCCCGGAGGTGATCGTCCTGGGCGGCGGCCTGTTCACGGCGGCGGACTACGTCCTCGAGCCGGTGCGCGCCTGGCTGGCCTCGCACCTGACGTTCCAGAAGATGCCGGAACTGCGGATCGCGAAGCTGGGGGACGAGGCGGGCCGGCTGGGCGCGGGGCTGCTGGCCTTGGACCGGCTGGACGGCTGAGCCGGTGGGGCGCGGTGGATGCGGAAGTGGACAGAACCTGGACAGCTTCCGCGTTCCGCTCGATCCCCCGTTCGGCCGCGCCAAAGTGGGTGCCGATGGAAGACGGTGTGGAGATCCGGCTGCTCGGCCAGTTCGAGCTGTGCCGAGGTGGCGTTGCGCTGGAGCTGGGTGACCTCCAGCAGCGGTACATCCTTGCGGTCCTCGTCCTGCACGCCAACCGCGCGGTTTCGACGGATCGGCTCATCGAGATCGTGTGGAGCGGTCAGGCGAAACCCCGGACCAATCTGGTGCCCGGGTACATCGCCAAGCTGCGGCGGATCCTGCGGGAGAGCGGCGGTGTGAACGAGCCGGTCATCGACCGGGCGCCCACCGGCTATGTCCTGCGTGTCGAACCCGCCCGGATCGACGCTGTGCGGTTCGCGCAGCTGCAGACCCGGGCCGGTGCATGCGACGACCCTGCGGAGCGGCTGCCGATTCTCCGCGAAGCAGTGGCCCTCTGGCGCGGGTCCTACCTGGAAGACCTCGACAAAGACCGTGTCGGAGCTGCCGAGCTCATTTCCCCCGAGGAAGCCTTCCTGGACGCCCTCGGCGACCTGGCCGAGCTGGAGCTCGCACAGGGTAACCACCGTTGGGTGCGGGACCGGCTGCGGCCGGTCGTCCACGTCGACTGCACCCGGCACCGCCTGGCCGGGCTGCTGATGCGGGCCCTGACCGCCAACGGCGACCGCGTGCAGGCCATGGATGTCTACCACCGGACCCGCGCCGCGCTCGACGAGTTCGGCATGGACGTCCCCGTCCCGCTGCGCAAGCTGGCCAGGGTGACCCAGGTGAACGACACTCCGGACACACTCCCGCCGACTGCCCGTCTCTTCACCGGACGCCGGAGTGAACTCGCCGGCATCGGCTCTCGGCTGCTCGCCGCCGCGGCCGAAGACCGGCCCGGCGCGGTGTGGGTCAGCGGGATGCCGGGGATCGGGAAGACCGCCCTCGCCGTCGAGGCGGCGCACCGCATGCGCCGACTGTATCCGGACGGCCGGATCTTCCTCTCCTTGAACGGCTTTGTCCCGCAGGTGCGGCCGAGCGAGCCCGGCGAGGCGTTGGCGGCGCTGCTCGAAGCGCTCGGGGTGCCGCCCGAGCAGCTCCCCGGTACGACCGGTGAGCGGCTCGCGCTCTACCGGTCGACGCTGGCCGGGACGCGCACTCTGGTCGTGCTGGACAATGCCGCATCAGAGGACCAGGTCCGGCAGCTGATTCCGGTCGCACCAGGCTGTGCCGCGCTGATCACCAGCCGGTGGGTGGGCGGTCTGGACGTCGAGGATGAGATCCGGCTCGGTTCGTTGGACCCGGCCGAGGCCGCGCAGCTGTTCACCGGGTGGATCGGCGCCGAGCGCACCACCGGCCAGCAGACCCTGACCGGAGAAGTGGTCGCCCGGTGCGGGCACGTCCCGTTGTCCGTCAAACTGGCCGCGGTGCAGATGCGCCTGCACGGCTCCTGGTCCCTGCGGGATCTGCTGCAGCTGCTGGAGCGGTCCGGGCAGCTCCATGCCGTGGCCGGTTTCGGTGATGCGGTCGCGGTGTCCTACCAGCAACTGCCCGATCGGCAGCAGTACCTCTTCCGGCTCTTCGGACGGTTGCCCGGAAATGACATCACCGTCCGCGCAGCCTCGGCCCTCGCGCGGTGCACCGTGCCCGAGGTGCGTGCGTTGCTCGACGGTCTGTACCGCGCCAGCTTGATCGACGAGCTCGAGCCGGAGCGCTACGCGATGCCGGACCCGCTCAAGCACTTCGCCGCCGGCCTCCCCGTGGGCGACCCGGGCGCGCAACTGGAGGCGTTGACCGGCCTACTGGACTTCTACCTGGGGTCCGTGGCCAACGCGGTCGCTGTGGCCTACCCGTTCGACCAGGACCGCCAGCCGCCGGTGGACCGGCGCGGGACGGCGGCGCTGACGTTCGCCGACGCGGGCGCTGCTCGCGCCTGGTTGTCGGATGAACGCGCGAACCTGCTCGCCGCGATCAGGTTCGCCGCAGCGAACGGGATGTCGGAACACACCTGGCTGCCGGCCGTGCTGCTGTGGCGCTGGCACTACGCCGGCGGGCACCTGCACGACTGGGCCGAAACCCTCGAACTCGCCCGGACGGCACTGACGGCCGCGGGCGACGACGACGTCGGCCTGGCGCACGTGCTGTTGCGGCTGTCCGGCGCCAGGAGAACCGCGGGACGGCCGGCGGAGGCCGTCGACCTGGCCGCGCAGGCCCTGGCATTGTGGACGGAGCTCGACGACGTCCTGGGGCGGGCGAACGCACTGTGTGCCATGGCTCTGGGCGAAATGGACCAGGGCGCCGAGCGATCGGCGATCGCGCACTTCGAGGCGGCGCTGGCGGACTACGAAAGGGCCGGGGACCGGCGAGGCCAGGCCAACGCCCTCAGCAACTTGGGTCAGCTCGACGAACTTCGCGGGGACTTGCAGCGTGCCGAGCGACGGCAGGCGGCCGCGGTAGGCCTTCTGCGCCGGCTGGGGCACACCCAGGGCCTCGCGCACGCGCTGGACAACCTGGGCGTGACACGGCGTCGGCTGGGCCGGTGCCAGGAAGTGCTCGCCGATCACCAGCGAGCCCGCGAACTGGCGGTGGCAGTCGGCGACCGGGGCTGCGAAGCGCACGCGCTCACCAACATCGGCACCGTGCACCGCATCACCGGTGACCGCGCGAGCGCCGCAGAGTTCCAGGAACGGGCCGGCGAGCTCGCCGAGGCACTGGGCGAACCCGGCTTGCGCGCACAGGTGCACCTCGACCGGGGCGGTGTGCTGTTGGAAAGCCGGGATGACGGCCGTGCCCGCGCTGCCTACCTCGCCGCACTGGACCTGGCCGCCGGTGCCGGCGACCGCGGGAAGCAGGCGCAGGCTCACCACGGGGTCGCGCGGGCGTTGCACAACTCCGGAGCGCACCAGAGCGCACTGGTCCACTGGCGGGCCGCGGTCGGGGTGTTCACCGAATTGGACCGGCGTGACGCGGAGGTCGTGCACCGGGAATGGACCTCACTGGGGTGCGCGTGCCGGGAAACGGAAACCGAGCCGTAGGCGTGTGACCTCGTCCGGCAACGCCTCCGGGTCAGGTGTCCGGCGGCATCCGGAGCCGCAGGACCTTGCTCAGCTCGTGCCGCAGATCGCGGACCGCCGCGTGGGTGTGCCAGCGGGCGGTCAGCTTGGCCAGTTCCCGCAAGTCGATGCGAATCGTCGCCGAGTCGACCCGGGCGGCGTCTTCGATCACTTCCCTAGCCAGTTCACAGGCGTGGTCGATCTCGCCGTTCCCGGCGTGCGCCAGCACACGCCGGGAGCCGAAGCGGGCGCGCGCCCGCAGGGCGCCACGAGCGATCTCCGGTACGTGCCGGTCCAGGCGTTCCGCGGCTTCCGCCGGACGGCCCAGGTCGTAGAGGGACCACCCTTCCACCAGCGCGACTTCGTTGCTCACGCTGGCGGAACCCAGTACCGGCGCGGCATCCGTCGCGGAGTCCCGTTCGGCGAGGAGGGCGGTCGCCCGGCCAATGGAACGCCGGTAGGCGTCAAGATCGCCGATCAGCGCGTGCCCCTGCGCCTCACAGCGGGCCGCCAGGCCGAGCACGCGGGAACCTGCCCGGCGATCCGCCTGCGCTCGCTGCGCCAGGTCGATGGTGGAGAATGGATCCTGGTGGTACATCGCGATCTCGGCGCGCCGGACGAGCGCGTAGCTGGCCAGGCTGTCGTTCCCTGCTTCGACGGCGCACTCGACGGCTTGACGTGTCCACCAGAGCGCGGCGGCCTCGTCGCCGGCTTCCTGGCTCATCCACCCCGCGTACTCCGCGCCATGGGATGCCAGAAGCAGCAGCTGAGATCGCAGGGGCGCCGGGCTTGCCGCCGCGAGCCCGTGCAGGGTGTTGACGTGCGCGACCAACGGCGCCAGCACGAGCGCCGGGCTGCTGTGCGTGCCCAGGGTGCGGTAGTAGTCGAACGATGACCGCAGGGCCGCCAGCATCGGCTCGTCGATCACCGGCCGGCTGCCCCCGGTCAACGCGAAACCCACTGCCGCGCCCATTCCGGCCAGCACCTGGCGGCGGGGGAGACGGTGGAACCGTTGGGTGCCCGATACGTCCAGCACCATCACCCACACCTCCCCCTGGCCGAGTTCGACTTCGGTCGACACGTGCTCGGCGATCATCTCCGAGAGCGTCCCGCCGGTGCCCAGAACTCCGTCGCACCGGCGGGCGATGTCCGCGGTCGGCGGACTGAGATCATTTTCTATTTTGCTGAGGTAACTCTTGCTGTAATTGATCTTCTTGGCCATTGCGGCCAGTGAAATCCCGTTTTCATTGCGAATGAGTCGCAACGTGGTCCCGAACGAATCGGCCATCTCGGCCCCCTCGTGTCATCACCCGGATCGTCGAGGCAGTACAGCATCCGGATGGTCATCACCGCAAGAATGGGGTGCGGGACCGCCGGTTCGTGAAATCGTCACCGGAAATGAGCTGTGTGCCGGCTCAGTCGATCCAGCCGTGCCCGTCGGGCGACGCCGACGAGGGGGGCTGGGCCGCCGCCTTCGGCCCCGATTCGTTCGTGACGGCGCTGGACGCCAGCGTGACGAGGATGGCGAGAACCGCCGCGGCGATCTCGATGACGAACTTGACGAAACACGGGTTCCTCGGCATGTGCCCTCCTCGGCCACCGGGCGCCGGATCGCGCCCTGTTCCGAGGATCGGCCGGAGGTCCCCGACGCGACAACGGGTTGCGCGTTGCCTGCGTCACGGGGGCCGGGAAACGCCCATCAGGCCAGGCCGAGCGCCCGAGTGGCGAGGAGGGCGAACGAACTTCCGGCGTGTGGCATGCGCCCATCCAGGGTCAGGGAAAGCGCCTCCTCGAAGGAAAGCTGGTGAACTTCCAGGTCGGCTTCGCCCGCCTCCGGGCGCGCGGTGCCGCAGTGCAGGCCGGTCGCGAGGAACGCGTGGTCGCGGTGATCCGTGAACGAGTCGGCGCAGTTCACGGTGCCGAGGTGGCGCCAGCGCTCGGCAGTGAGTCCCGTTTCCTCCGCCAGCTCGCGGGCGGCGGCGGCCCGCGGATCCCGGTCCTGGGGGTCGATGCCACCCGCGGGGAGCCGCCACTGCACTTCGTGGTGGACGTAGATCCATTGGCGTGTCACGGTGACCCGGCCGTTGTCGGTCATCGCGACGACAGTCACGGAGCCGGGGGAAACGACGTGGTCATAACGCCCGCGCGAGCCGTCGGGGCGGACGACCGCGTCCTGGCGCACCTCGAACCAGGGTGAGGTGAACACGCTGGTCGAGCTCTCGCGGGACCAGCTACCGGGTGCGGCGTCCGCCTCTTCGTCGATCACCGTCCGAGTCAACCACAGGCCCGTGATTTCCGGATGCATTCCCGATCCATTCCTGGTCCACCCAGGTCTTGCATCATCCGGCGCGACCGGCGGAGACAGCGGCGGTCGCCGGTCCGCGTTAGGCCGGGTGGCCGAGGAGGGGGCCGGCCGGCCGAACGCCTGCTGCGGCTTCCGGGGGTAACGCTTGTGCAACATCCATAACAGCGCGGAGCCGCGCATCGATCCTTGGTGCGTTGTTCGAATCCCGGCGACGCAGGCCGGGCCGAAATCGTTGTGCAGGATTTCCGGACCGCGAGTATCACGCCGGCCGAAATCGCCGGTGAGGAGTACGAGTAATGATCAACATCTTCCTGAGTTACCGCGCCGACGACGGTGTGCACGCGAGTGCGCGAATCTCGAGAATGCTCGCTGAGCACTTCGGCAGGGACCGGGTGTTCCGCGATCACGACTCGCTTGAGCTCGGGTCCCGCTACCCGGATGAGCTGCGAGGGGCGCTCACCCGTGCCGACGTCGTGATCGCGATCATCGGGCCGAACTGGCTCGGCGCGCGGCGCGGCGTGAGCAGCCGATGCGTCGACGACCCCCGCGACTGGGTGCGGACCGAGCTGAGGACCGCCTTCGAGTCGCGACGCCGGGTCGTGCCGGTGCTGCTCGACGACGTCCCGGTGCCGGCGCACGATGAGCTGCCACCCGACATCGCCGAGGTCAGCCGGCTGACGTACTGGCGGGTGCGGAACCGCACCCTCGACGCCGACGTCCACGCCCTGATCCGATTGCTGGACCCGTCGGCCGTCGAGGATCCGCCGGACGCCGGTCACCGCGCGGGCACACAGGTCAACTACGGGATGGGTGGCGTGCTGTACGCGAACCAGGGTGTGCAGCACATCCACGGCACCCCGGTTCGAGGTGAGCGGTGATGAGCAGGCGCACCGGCGACGACCGGCGAAAACGGCAGGCCAACCACGGTGGCGACGGCACGCTCTACGCCAACCAGGGCACCCAGAACGTCCACAATGGCGACTACTTCGACAACGGGGACTACCGAAGCACCCACATCCAGCAGATCGCGCGAGCGCGTTCGCGCGCCGGGTGGTGGGTGCTGGCCATTCTGGTCGTGGACGTCGGCTACTTCTTCTACGGAAAGGCCGCCTACACCGGGGTTTCCGGCGACACCGGCGACATCTGGCGCATGGTGGCCTTCTTCGTGCTGCTCTCCCTCACCGGAAGCTTGATCAGGCGCTGGTTCCGGGTCGGCCGATGACGGAGACGTCCACTCGCCGGGTCGTCCGCGCCGGAACAGTGCTCTGGACGGTGCACGACAGGGGATCCGCCGCCGTGGACGTCGGCGGGCCGTTGTCCACCAGCCGGGCCTGCGCGGTCATCGCCGCGTTGCTGCCGGACCCGCGGTTCACGTCGGTGGGCGTGCGGGAGCTGCCGCCCGGTGCCACCGACGACAAGGTGATCTCCGCCGTGCGGGTGCTCGAAGAGCTCGTGGTGCTTCAGGATCCGGCCGAAGCCCAGGTGCGGCCGGACGGCACGCACGGCGTCAGCCGGCTTTCACGTCACGCCTGGCCGGAATCGGAGCTGGAGCTCTTCCCCGGCTTCCGGGCGGATCTGCTCGAGCCGATGCCCCGATCCGCGGTCGCGCTGGACGACCCGGCTGGCCGCGCGTTACTCGACGGGGTGCTGGGGCCTTACCGCATCGAGTACCCTGCGGGCCCAGTCGGCGCGCCGATGCTCTTTCTCAACTACCGCACGGCTGCGGGCACCGAGGAGGTCCTCCGGCTGGACCGGGAACTACGGCGACGGCTCGGCCGCCACGCCGTCTTCCGCGACCACCGTGAACTGCAGGCCGGCGACGAATATCCGGTCAAGCTGCTGGACGGCGTACGCCAGGCGAAGGTTCTGCTCGCGGTGATCGGCCCGCGCTGGGAAGACACCTTCGACGCTCATGGCGGACGGCTGGTCGACGACAGCAGCGACTGGGTCCGCAGGGAGATCGCCGAGGCGTTCCGCCGCGGCGTGCGGGTGGTTCCGATCATCCTGGGCCTGCGCGGCCCGCTGAGCAAAAAAGACTTGCCGCGGAACATCGAACGGCTCGCCACCCTGCAGGTGGTCCAGCTGGCCCACCGCGGCTCCGAGGCTTCTCTGCGGGCTTTCGTGGACGACCTGCTCGCGCAGATCTGGCCCCTGCTGCAAGAAGGGGACGACGGCCCCACCGGGCCGTAACAGACCACCGCGGTCGGCGACTCAAGGGCGACCGTGCACCGGAACACGAGAAGAACACAGGAGTTGATGGCGTGGGTGAATCAGGTCTGGAGAACGTCGCCGTTCGGGATCCCGAAGTGGGCGAAGGGGAACCGGCGACGGACGAGGCGCCGCCCGTCGGCGTCGCGGCGTTGACGGAAGCCGTTTCCGCGCTGGGAGAGCAGTTCCGGGCGCACCAGGCACGCGCCGAGGCGCGTGAGCGCGTGATCGATCAGCTGCACGGCGAGGTCGAACGACTGCGTGCGGGTGAACAGGCCGTGGTCCTCCGCCCGGTCGTCACCGACCTGCAGAACCTGCGCGGCGAACTGCTGCGGCAGGTGCGCACGCTACCCACGGAAATGGGCCGGGACCGCGTGATCGCGTTGCTCGAATCATTCGCGCTCGAGGTGGAGCTCGCGCTCGAACGGTGCGGCAGCGTTCCGGTCACTCCGCGGGTGGGGGACCGGTTCTCCGGCCGCGAACACCGGGCGGTGAAGAGTTTGCCGGCCGCGAGCCCCGACGAAGACGGGACGATCGGTGAGGTGCTCGCCGACGGCTACCAGGACATCACCACCGGACGGGTGGTCGCCGCCGCGAAGGTCCACGTCCTGCGGTGGGCACCGGCCCCCGTGGCGACGGACAGCGGGCGGCACGCCGTGTCCGCCGAACAGAACCGAGCCGGCGACGCGAACGAGGGGAGCACGAACGATGGCTGACGAGACACTCCGGGTTTTCGGCATGGACCTGGGCACGACGTATTCGGCGATCGCGTTCGTCGACGAAAGCGGGCGGACGACGGTGTGCCGGAACACCGAAAACGCCGAGACCACACCGTCGGTCGTCTACTTCGAGAACGAGTCGAACGTCGTCGTGGGCACTGTGGCGAAGGAGTCCGCGGCGACCGAACCGGACCGCGTCGTGTCGCTCGTCAAGCGGAGCATGGGCGAGAAAGCGGTGTACGACTTCGATGGGAAGTCGTACACGCCTGAGTCGATCTCGGCCTTGATCCTCAAGCAGCTGGCGCAGGACGCGGCCGAGTACAGCGGCGGCGCGGTCGACAAGGTCGTCATCACCGTGCCGGCGTACTTCGGCATGCTGGAGCGCGACGCGACCAAGAACGCGGGGAAGATCGCCGGGCTGGACGTGATCGGCATCGTGCCGGAGCCGGTGGCCGCGGCACTGCACTACGAGGCCACAACGGGCGCGCAGGACAAGACCGTGCTCGTCTACGACCTTGGCGGCGGAACCTTCGACACCACGGTGATCCGCGTCTCCGCAGAGGAGATCGAGGTCGTCTGCACCGACGGCGACGACCGGCTCGGCGGCGCCGACTGGGACGCGCGGCTGCGGGACCACCTGCTGAGCGCCTTCACCGATTCGGTCCCGCCCGGGACCGATCCGGAGGACGACGACGAGTTCCTGCACTCGCTGAGCACCATCGCCGAGAACACCAAGAAGCAGTTGTCCAAAGTGGACTCACGGCCGGTCGCCCTCCGCGGCGCCGGAGCCAGCACGCGGGTCGACGTCACGCGGGCCCAGTTCGAAGAGCTGACGAAGGACCTCCTGGACAAGACGATCGACATCGTCCGCCGGACACTCGAGACGCTCGAGAAGAAGTCCCCGGGCGCGAAGATCGACGAGGTCCTGCTCGTCGGCGGCTCGACGAGCATGCCGGCCGTGGCCGAGCGGCTGCGAGCCGAGTTCGGCTGGAACCCCAAGCTGCACGACCCGCACTTGGCCGTCGCCAAGGGAGCTGCGCTGTACGCGCTCGGCCGGGTCGTGCACCGTGAGCAGACGGAGGCGCGGGAGCAGGCGGGCACCTCGGCCGACGCCGAGGCGCGGGCCGCGGAGGCGGTCAGTGACCTGGAGGCCCGGACCGGTATTTCGGCCGGCACCCTGACCACTCTCGCCGACAAGCAGACCCGGAACGTCCTGCCGAAGGCGTTCGGGGTCAAGCTGCAGGACACCAGCGACCCGGACTGGGAACGCAAGCCGGAGAGGTGCTACGTCCAGCACCTGGTGCACGCCAACGACCCGCTGCCCACGGGTGGCCGTGAGCTGAAGGCCGGCACCGTGGCCGAGGGGCAGCGGGCGATCGAGATCGAGCTCTACGAGCAGTCGGGCGCGGTCGCCGGGCCCGAGATGTTCGAGAACAAGGAGCTCAACGCCGGTCGGGGGACGATCGAAGGACTCCCGCCGCTGCCCCGCAACTCGCCGATAGACATCGTGATGGAGGTCGACGAAGAAGGCCTGCTGATCGTCAAGGCGACCGAGCCGAGCTCCGGCAAGAACCTCGACATCCGGGTCCGGGTCAGCGTGCTCTCGGAGGAACAGGTCGAAGAAGCGGTCAGCGCCGTTTCCGCGCTCACGGTGTCGAGCTGACATGGCACCATTCGATCCCAAGGCGTACGAGCAGGCCGTCGTGAAACCCCTGCGCGGCTGGTCGGGCCGGGAGCTGCCGGACGACCTGCTCGCGCGGTACGCCGTCGACCTCGGCATGGCCGACCACGAGGTCGAGCGCCGGTTGCGCGAGGTCCGCTCCCGGTGGAACAAGGGCCTCAGCAGCCCCGGTCACGTGCAGAAGGTCTACCGCGCGTTCCTGAAGGCGGACGAGCAGCTGCAGGAGACCCATGGCGCGAAGCTGACGCGGATCGAGTGGTGGCGTGAGTACGCGACGGCCCGCCAGGGCGCCAACCAGCAGCGGATCGAAGATCTCGCGAAGACCCTCGCGCAGAACTTCGGCGTGCTGGGACTGATCGCGCCGGGACAGCTCGACGCGACGGTCCGGGCCACCTACGCGTCCCTGGCCCCGGGCGAGGTCGACGAAGCGCTCGTCAAGGCCGGCGTCACGCGTGGGACGCCCCTGGAGCTGCCCAAGTCGAGCGGTCTGGTGGACACGACCTACCGCCACCTGGTCGACCACCTCGTGGACGCCGGCTGCGCGAGCGTCGTCGAGCTGCTGCTGGGCGAGCGGAAGCCGTTCCACCTCCTGGACGAGAAGGCGGCGGCCGACGTCTCCGGGACGGCGGTCGCGAAGGCGGTCGACCGGGAGAACCGGCGGGCGGGAAACCAGGGTGCGCGGCAGGCGCTCGGAATTCTCACCACGGCGGCGAAGGACGGGAGCGATCTGCGGAAGCTGGCCCTCTTCCACCTGCTCGACGAGGTTCGGAAGCAACACGGGCAGGGCGTGCCGACCAGCGCCGTCCTGAAGCAGCTCCTCGCGACCGGCTGGGAGCCCGCCGAGGGGCGCCTGGCGGTGTTCAGCGTGCTGAACGAATCGGCCACAGCGCCGGCCGGGAACCTCGCGTCGGTGCGCGAACTGCTCGAAGAGGGCCGGCTCGCGGCAGCCGAGCAGCTGGTCGCGTCGATCGCCGGGGCGGACGACGCCGCGGCGGCGGTCGCCCTGGTGGACCGGCAGCGCACCCGCGTGCGCGAACTGGTCGGTGCGGCCCGCGAAGCCCTCCGGACGGGCGCCGAGTCGGACGCCGGGCACCAGCTGCGACAGGCGGTCGCGCTGGCCGCCGACGACGAAGAACTCCGGGCGGAGCTGAGGCGGGTGCCGCCGGAGCCGGTGCTGGCCGTGACCGTGCAAGAGGACCGCGCCGGCGTCCGGGTGTCCTGGCGGCAGGCGACCAGTCACGACGACACGATCCAGTACCGCGTCGTCCGCCGGCCCGCGCGGACGCCGGCCGACGTCGACGACGGCGTCGCCATCGATGCCGAGGCCGGCCGGACGGTGCTGTTCGACCCGCAGGTGCCCGCCGCCACCCCGGTCGGTTACGCGGTGTTCGCCGCTGTGGCCGGCGGTGCCTGGTCCCGGCCCGCCGGCGCGGTCGTCGAGGTCGTACCCGGAGTCGGCGATGTCCAGCTGTCCTTTTCGGACGGTGCTGTGGAGGGGCGGTGGTCGCTCCACCCGGAGGCGGTCGGGGTCGACGTCCGCCGTGGCGACGGCGTAGCGATCAAAACGGTCACTCGGACGCAGTTCCGCGACAAGACCGTGCCCGAGGGCACCGAGCAGGTCTACACGCTCGTCGCACGGTACCGCCACGCCGACGGTAGCGAGACCGGTTCGGCCCCGGTGCGTGCCCGCACGACGACGACCGGACGGCCGATGCCGGTGCGGGCACTGAGCCTGCGCCCCGCCGAATCCGGCGCGACCCAGGTCGTGCTCGGCTGGAAGAGCCAGCCGGACACGGAGGTGGTGATCCGGCGGGCGGCGCACCCGTGCCCGTGGGAGTTCGGGGCCCTGGTGGACCCGGTCGCCCTCGCCGGCTACGGGGAAGAAGTCGCCGGCTCGCGCGACGAGCGCGACGGGTGGCAGCTGCTCACCGCGGACGTCCCCACCGGCCGGTTCCACTACGTGGCCTTCACGATGGGTCCCGACGGCGCCATCCGCGGTCACGACGACTCCCTCGGCATCGCCCTCCCCGTCAGCGGAGTCAGCGGTAGCCGCCTCGGAGACGAGGTCCTGCTGGCCTGGGAGTGGCCGGAACAGGTCGGCACGGCCGATGTGCGCTGGCGGACCGCGAACGACTCGGGCTCGCAGCTCATCACCCGCCAGCAGTACCGCACGGGCGGTGGTTGCCGTGTCAGGTGCGGTGCGGGCGGTGTGACGGTCAAGGTGCGGACCAAGGTGCTCACCGAGGGCGGCGAATGCACCTCGCCCGACGTCGAGGTGGTCGTCCCCGACCGGCCTCCGACGGTGCGCTACGCCGTCGACATGAGCAGGCGCCCGGTGTTCGGCGGTGGGACGGTGAAGGTGCGGATCAGCGCCGACCAGGAGATCGCCCGGTGCCAGGTGGTTCTCGTCGTCGCCGAGGGGCCGGTGATGCCGAGACGGCCGGGCGACGGGATCGAGCTCGCACGAGGGGAGCGTGCCCTGGCCGCCGACCGCGAGGTGGAGCTCACGGCTCAGCTCCCACGGCTGCGCAAACCGTACTGGGTCCGCTGCTTCGTCGACACCGAAGGTGTCCGTGTGGTGGATCCCTCCATCAATCAGCTGAAGGTGTCCTGATGTCCAAAGTGGCCTGTCCGTACTGCTATCACCGGATCGACGCCGGCAAGCTGAGGTTCCAGTGCACCGGCCGGGCCGCGCCCGGGCGCGAACGGTGCAAGCGCGTCGTGGACGAGACCCGCCAGCAGCTCACCGGCTACGGGTCGGCGTCCCTGCCGACGTTCCCGCCGCCGGAGTCCCGCAACCCCATCGCGGCTCGGCTGGCGCCGTGCCCGGACTGCGGCACGCCGACCGGCATCCGGGCGTGCCCGGTGTGCCGGACACCGTTGCCCGCCAACTTCGCCGACAGCCGCAGCCCGCTGATCGGCATGGTCGGCGGCAAGAACGCCGGCAAGACTGTCTACACGACCGTGCTGGCGCACGAACTGCGGAACAACATCCGCCGCCGGTTCGCGGCGGACATCTGGTTCGCCGGCGACCAGCAGGGCGGGATCGGCTCGGTCAGCGACTGGCTCGCCGACTACGAGCAGGCCCTGTTCAGCGACAGCAGGCTCTTCGAGTCGACCATCAGCTCCGCCGACGGGATGAAGGTGCCCCTGGTACTCCAGTGGCGCCAGCCGAGGCGGGCCCTCGGGCGCGAGTTCCACACCACCACGACATTGTCCTTCTACGACGCCGCGGGCGAAGACATGACAACCCAGGAGTTCGTCAACGCACAGGCGTATCTGACGTCGGCCGACGGCCTGATCGTGCTTCTGGACCCGTTCCAGCTCAAGGGTGCCCTCGACCGGATCCGCGTGCCGGACCTGAGCCGCCGTGAGACCGAGCCGCCGATCAACGTGCTCACCCGGATCACCGAGCTCCTGCGCAGCAGCGGCGGGGTCAGCGCCCGCCGCAAGATCTCGACGCCGATCGCGGTCGTGTTCTCGAAGTTCGACGCCTTCTTCCCGATGCTGGGTGACGGCCACCCGCTGCTGGAGCCGCCGCGGACGGGACCGAACTACGACGAGTCCCACGGGCGGGACACCGACGAGCACCTGCGTGCCCTGCTGAGCGAGCTCGACGCCGACGACATCGACGCGCACCTGCGGTCGCACTACAAGAAGTTCCGGTACTTCGCTGTTTCGTCATTGGGAGCCGAGCCGGACTACGACCGGAACCGGGTCGATCCCCGCGGTGTCCGGCCGTTCCGCGTCGACGAGCCGTTGCTCTGGTTGCTCGGCTTGTTCAAGGTCATCGATCGGAGCACCTCGTGAGCGGACCGGCCGAATTCGACTCCCTCTACTACACCGACTGCGTTCCGGGGCAGGGGCTGCGCGGTGGCGCCGGATTCCAGTTCCAGGCGGTGTCGTCCGGGGTTTCGCACGACGTGATGTCGCTCGTACAGCGGACTTCGCTGTACGAGGCGCCGGTGGCCTGGATGCGCGAACAGCGTCCCGTCGCGGAGTACCCGCCGTCGCTTACGCACGTCCACGACGAAGGCGTCTACACGACCGCACGCGGCAGGTACCTCGGTGCCGAGGCCAACGGTGTGCGCGAAGGGAACCAGTTCACGCACGCCATCGCCACCAAGGACGTGGAGAGCTACGGTCTGACCCGGCCGGCCCAGCTCTGGGCGGCGCCTCTGTGGGAGGAAGAACCCGCGGCCACCACTCAGTGCGACACCGTCCCGGCCGAGCCGGAGCCCGGCGTGTGGAGTGTCGACGCGCTGCGCGAGTGGGTGCTCGGCCGCCCGGACGGCGAGGAGTGGCTGCTGGCCGTGCACTCGGCGTTCGACCGGATCCACGCCCCGGACGGGCGGCGCGTGCTCTTCGTCGGCGACGACGCGACCACGGTGGCGGGGTGGATCGCCGCCGGGACCGTTCTGCTGGCGCAGTCCCGGGCCCTGCGGATCGGGTTCCGGGTCTTCGCCACGAACCCCCGGCAGAGCCGTCACGACGTCCTCGCGGTCCACGACGACTGGGCCGGGCCGCTCGGCAACCCCGAACGCGACAACGGGTTCGTCGTGTTCAACCTGACCACCGGACGGCACTCGGCCGTCGAGCCGACCGACGGTGCCCGGCACTGGGTGCCCCGGTTCCTGCGCGGCGACCCCTACGACGCTGTCGACGCGATCGAGCTGACGCAGCGGTTCGCGGCCACGGCCGACCGGCCCTCCGCCGCCGATCGCCTGGCGGCGTCGGTCGTGGCACTGGGAGAGGCCGTCACCCGGCCCGCGCAGGTCGAGGGGCTCGTCACCTGGCTGGGCGGTACCGCGGTGTCCCACCCGGAAGAAGTGCTGTCACCGATCGTGGACGGCGTCCTCGCCGCACGCCCGCCGCTGCCCGTATTGCGGAACCTCCACCAGGCGATCCAGGGGCACGCGTTGACCGGGGAGCCCGCGGACCGCGTCGTCGCGGCCGTGTTCGCCGCCGAGCTCGGCGTCCTGACGGGTTCTGCGCCCGCGGCGCCGGGTGAGCTCGGCGCGCTGGCGGAGGCGGCGGCGAACGCGGTGCCGCCGGAGCGGATGAACGACCTGCTCGTCCTGACCGCCCGGTTCGAGGTCCGGCCGCGGATCGCGGCGTTCGCCGCCGGTGCGCACCGGTTCGTCCGGTGGTGGGCCGACCACCCGGACACCACGGCGAGCCCGGGGCGCTGGCCTTGCGGGGCCGAGCTGATCGACCTGCTCCGGGACGAGCTCACCGGCCGGCTCGACGGGCCGCACGGCGAGCGCCACTTCGAAGACGTCCGGCGGCATTGGTGGAAGTACCTGCTCTCGACCGCGACCGACCCGGCCACCATCCTCGACGCCACCGTGACGTCCGCCGCGATGGCCGCGGGAGACTCCGAGCGGCGGGACGAACTGTTCGACCACGTTTCGGCGAAGCTGCGGGAACAGCCGCCGGCCGTACGCGGGCAGCAGTTGTGGCGGGCGCTGTTCACGTACTCCCCGCCCACGTTGCCCGAGCTGACCCGGTTCTTGGAAGAGGTGCCCACGGGGTCGGTGGTCGGCTGGCTCGAGGAGCACGTCGGCGGCGCGCTGGACGAGCTGATCGGTGATCGCCCGGACGCCGACGGCCTCAACGCCCTCGCACTGGTCCGGCGGCTCGGGGTGCTCCCGGTCCGGGCCGAGCTCGCCGCTTGCGCTCAGGAAGACGTCAAGCTGCGGAACTGGCTGAAGACCGCACGTGGCGGTCAGCCCGCGCCCGCGACGCTGAAGCGCATCAGCGAACCGGTCCTCACCGCGCGGGCCGCCCAGATCGTCGCGGCGTTCTTGGACGGCTTCCCACTCTCGGACGCGATCGGCCTCGTGGAGCTGTCCGGGCCGGCTCTGGCGGCGGCGCTCCTGCGTGAGCTGCCCCGGCACTGGGAAGACGGGGGAGGCGGGGACACAGCGGTCGCGCTCACCTTCGTGACCATCGGCGTACCCGCAACGTCGGAAACCGCGGCGATCCGCGCCGAGAGCCAGCTGGCCAAGTGGGTCAAGCTGACCCATCGCACCCGGCTGGCGGCGATCGGGAAGCTGCTCGGCACCGCCGACGAGCAACTCGCCGCGGACTGGGGCCAGTTCGTGCGCGGCCGGCCCGCGGCAGGCCAGACGGAGCGCGCGAAACGCGTCAAGAAGCCGCCCCCGAGCCGGGGAGACCGGGCGCCCAAGAAGGAGGGCGGCCTGCTGAGCCGGCTTCCCCGCTTGAACAAGGAGAGGTGAGCCATGGGTTACGTGATCGCGTTCTTCGCCGTCCTCGTCGGGCTCTACTTCGTCGCCTGGCTGGCCCTGGCCGGATTCCTCTGGGGCCTGCTGCCCGCGCTGATCATCGCGGTCCCGGTCGCGGCCGGGCTCGGCGCGCTGGGCGCGGCCGTGTCGGCGCTCCTGACGCTCGCCGGACGGCGGGCCGGCCCGGCGACGGTCACGCCAGAGCAGGTCGTGGACGGCTCGAGCGGCTTGCCGGCGTTGCGCGGCGACAGCCCGTTCGGCCGGGATCCCGCGTGGCCGAGCTACTTCAGCGCACAGGCCGCGGTGGACCTGAAGCAGATCTGGGTGGCCCACCTGGACGTGCTCGCCGACGGCTGGCAATGGATCGGCCGGATGTTCCGCGGGTCGTGGCCAGGCCGGATCGTCGTGGTGCTCCTGTTCGGCCCGCTGTGGCTCGGCGTGAGCGGCGGAGCCCTCGCCGCGACCGCGATCATCCTCGGCGTCGCGGCGCTCGTGCTGCTGGCGCTGTGGGGGCTCTGGATGGTGCCGACCGGGCTCGTGCGCGCCGCGGACCAGTCGGTCCGGCGGCTGCGCAAGGCCAGCGGGAGCTGTCAGACGTGCTACCACGTGACCGCGTTGCCGGCATTCGCCTGTCCCGGGTGCGGGAAGCTGCACCGCGACGTCCGGCCCGGCCGGCTCGGGGGGCTGTGGCGGCGGTGCGAATGCGGCAAGGTGCTGCCGACGTCGGTGCTGCGGATCGCCGTCAAGTCGCCGCCCCGCTGCCCGCGCTGCGACGAGACGTTGCGGGCCGGCGCGGCGGTCGTCACGGACGTCCGGCTCCCGGTGTTCGGACCGGTGTCCGCGGGTAAGACCAGGCTGGTCTACAGCGGCCTGCTGGCGATTCGCAACGGGGTCGCCGCCAACGGGGGCACAGTGGACTTCGTCGACGAGGACAGCCAGCAGACCTTCGACCACGCGACTTCGCTCATCTCCGCCGGGGGCGACACGGCGAAAACCCCCGCGGGCGAACTGCCCGCGGCCATCACGGCGCGGTACACCGCCGGACGGCGACGGGCCCTGCTGCACCTGTTCGACGCCGCCGGCGAGTTCTACGCCGATCGCGACGACAACACCGACCTCGAATTCCTGGACCACGCCCAAGGACTCGTGTTCGTCGTGGACCCGTTCTCGATCCCCTGGGTTCGCGACCAGCTCGGTGACGCCGCGAACTCGGACGTCATCGCCCGCGCGAACCCCGCGTCCGACAACCCGGAACGGGTCTACCACGTGACGGCCAAACGGCTCCGCGACTACGGCGTCGCCACGGGCAAGCGCAGGCTGGCCATCACCGTCGTCAAGGCCGACCTCCTGGACAGCCTCCCGCTCGCCGGGGAACTGCGGCCCGGGCACATCCGCGACTGGCTGGAACGGGCCGGCATGGACAACCTGGTGCTCGGTGCGGAGCGCGACTTCGGCGAAGTCGAGTACTTCGTGGTCGCGTCGCTCACCCGCGTCCAGCCGACCGATCCCCGTTCGCCCGCCGGGCCGCTCGCCTGGCTCGCGGCCGGCGCAGGCCTGAGGCTCTGGCCTGATCCGGTCGTCCCCGCCGCCGATCCCGAAGTGCCCGACAAGCAACCCGAGGAGGCCTTGTGACCCGGCGAACCGGAGTTCCGCCCGCCTACGTGACCTATCGCAGTGTCGTCTCCGCCGTCGTCGTCGGCCTGGTCGTGGTGGCGGCGCTGATTGTCCTCGGGGAGTACACCGGCTGGTGGCAGGCACTTCTCGAGTGGTGCCGGGCTTCGCAGCAGGCGTGGACCGACCTGCATTGGAAGGCCGTGTGATCATCGGGATCGATCTGGGCACGACGTTCTCCGCGGTCGCCGTCCTGGGCGCCGACGGCGAGCCATCCGTGCTGTCCAATGGATTGGGTGAATCCACCACGCCGTCGGTCGTCTACTTCGACTCGCCCGGCTCGGTGCTGGTGGGTACGGCGGCGCGCGACGCGGCCGCGGTCGACCCGGACAACGGCGTGGCTCTCGTCAAACGCCGGATGGGCGAGGAGTTCGAACTGCTCTTCCACGGGACGGCGCACACCCCGGAGTCGATCTCCGCGCTGATCCTGCGCAGCCTGGTCGAAGACGCCAAGCGGCAAACCGGCGCCGACGCGGGTGAAGAGGTGCGGGCGGTGATCACCGTGCCCGCTTACTTCGGCGTCCGGGAGCGCGAGGCGACCTTCCAGGCCGCGCGCTTGGCCGGGATCGAAGTGCTGGAGCTGCTCGCCGAACCCGTCGCCGCGGCCCTGCACTACGGCGTCGCGGCCCGGCCTGGCAGCACAGTGCTCGTGTACGACCTCGGCGGTGGGACGTTCGACACGACGGTCCTGCGGATCCAGCGGGACGGCGCCCAGGTCGTCGCCACCGACGGCGACAGCCGCCTCGGCGGGGCCGACTGGGACGAGCGCGTCGCCGACTTCCTGACGCAGAGTTTCGCCGCGGCGGAGCCGGACTCCGATCCGTACGACGAAGAGCTGTTTCTCCACGAGGTGCGGCTGATCGCCGAGGTGGCCAAAAAGGACCTGAGCGAGCGCGCGTCGAGGCCGGTGTCGCTGCGTCTCGGCGGTCGGCGGGTGACGGTGCCGTTCGACCGCTCGACCCTCACCGGCATCGGCTCGGACCTCGTCGACCGCACTCTCGCGATCGTGGACCGCGTGCTCTCGAGCGCCGAGGGCAAAGGTATCCGCCAGGTCCATGAAGTCGTTCTCGTGGGTGGCTCGACCCGGATGCCGGTGATCGCGGCCGCCGTCGAGGCACGGCTGGGGCGGACCCCGCGGCTGCTCGACCCCGACCACGCCGTGGTCCGTGGCGCCGCGATCCGGGCCGGCGAGCTGGCCGGCGCCGGCCGGGCGAGCCGGTCGACGCGTTCGGTCGTCCCGCGCAGCTTCGGTGTCCTGATCGACGACAGCCACGCACCATCCGGCGACCGCCGCGTCGTCGTGCACACGGTGCACCGCAACGCACCGCTGCCGGCCGCCGCCACGACCGAGTTCTGCACGATCGTGGCGGGCCAGGACTCGGTCCGGGTCCAAGTGTTCGAACAGGCGGGTGAGCTTCCCTCGGAAGACCCGGCGGCGAATCGGCGGGTCCTGGACGGCGAGCTGACCGGGCTGCCGCCGCTCCCGGCCGGCTCCCCGATCGAACTGACGCTCCGCGTCAGTGAGGACGGCCTGCTCCGGGTCACCGCGCGCGAACCGCGCAGCGGCACGGTCTTGGAGCTCGAGGCCTACATGGACGGCGTCGTCGACGGGGAGTCGACCCGGCGCCTCGCGACCGCGCTCGGCACGCTCACCGTGCGGCAGTGAAGGCTTGGAGGAGACCTTGAGTGACTGGGTTCGAAAGCGGTTCGACGGCGTCGGCCTGACACAGTCGCCACCCGGCCCGCACTTCACCGCGGTGCAGGCGAAGTACCGGGGCGCCGTGCTGCTCTGCATCGACGTCAGCGGGTCGATGCTGGGCACCCGGCTGGAGCAGGCGATGGCGGGCGGGAAGCAGTTCCTGGCCGAGGCCTTTTCGGCCGACTACGACTGCGGCCTCGTGCTGTGGCACCACGGCGTCGAGGCCTACCTGCCGGTGGGCACTTCGGCGGAACGCCTGCTGACCCGGCTCGACGAGCCGGTCGGAAGTGGCGGCACCGACCTCGTGCCGACGCTGGAGCTGGCGAAGCGGGACTTGGCGCCCTTGACGGTGGATCGCGTGTTCTGCGTCTTCGGCGACGGCGACGTCGGCGATGCCCAGCGCGCCCGCGTCCTCGCGCGTGAACTGTGCTTGAAGGGGGTCCGGATCGTGGTCCGCGGCCTCGGCCAGGGAGCGGCGTCGGCCCTCTCGTCGCTGGTGTGCGAGGGCGTCCGCGACGAAGAGCGCTTGATCACGGACGAGCAGTCGATCAGCGCGGGCATCGCCTCGATGGCCAAAGGCCTGACCACCGGCCGATCGGCGATCACCAGGAGGTGACCATGGCGTTCTTCGATTTTTTCAACTGGCACCCTCTGGCGAGCAGCGACTGGTACTGCCCGCGGTGCGGTCGTGGGAGGAAGGGGAACGCGGACAGCGCGCAGGGAACTGGGATGTGCAAGGGAAAGAGGCCGAAGCGGCACCCGTCGCAGCGGCTCATCAGGAAGCCGGACCCCTTCTTCGGCTTGCGTGAAACGGACCAAGAAGGCGCCTGAGGTGACCCGTGGACAAACTGCTGACGGCGTTGCTCAGCCCGTTCGCCGGTCGCCTGATCGCGACGGTTTCCCTTGCCTCGACGGTCTTCTGGGCCGTGGGCCTGGTCGTGCTGGGGGCGTGTCACCCGCAGCCGCTGCCCGCGTGCGCGAGTGGTGGCGGCGACCTGTGCGGTGTGCTGAGCGGCCACTGGGCCCAGGCGGTCGTACCCGCGCTGTTCTTCTTCGGTGGGGTGTTCGTGGTTTCCACCGTCATCCTGTCCTTTCCGCGGTGGACCCTTGAGGCACTCTCCGGGCGTGGGTGGTGGTGGCGGGTCCTCGGCAGGGCCTGCCAGGACAGGGCGCGGACGCGCCACGCGGCGAGTGCGACCAGGAGACGGCAGCACCGCTCCCGGTGGTACCCCCACGGCGTCCCGTGGAACTACCCCGCCTACCTGCTGCTCCCGACCGACGTCCCGTTGGAGCCCACCAGGCTGGCCAACGTGTTCGCGGCCACCCAGCAGCGGATTCTCTCCCGGCACGGACTCTGGATGAGCAGCTGCCAGTGGCTGCTGCTGGAGGTGTCCCCGCCGGAGAAGAAAGCCGAATTCGAACAGCTGTCCCAAGCTGTTCTCCGGCGCGTGCACGCCCTGGAGTGGTTTGTGCTCACCACGGCCTGGGCCTACTTCCTGCCCGCGGCCGGTGCCCGGGTGGCGTGGGTGCTCGTCTGCCTGGCCGCGGCTCACTGGGCCTATCGCGAAGTGTGCCGGGCCGCCGCCGAGTACTGCGAAGTGCTCGACGCCACTGTCACGACGCACCGCATGCGGCTCTACCGAGCCGCGGGTTTTCCGCTGCCGCAGTCGACGTCCGAAGAACTGGCGAAAGGCCACGAGCTGTCCGCCTATCTGGACCGCAGCCGGCCGACCGGTCACGTGGAGTTCGTCTGGCCGGACGCCGCCGGCTGAGCTCAGGTTTCCTTCCGAGGCGGCATGATCCGGGCCCGGTACTCGACCAGCATCGAGTTCAGCCAGTGGGCGCCCAGATCATCGTCCAGGTCCAGGCCGAACAGCGGGTCCGGATCGAGGACCGCGGGGCCGCACCGGTCGCCGAACAGGACCACCGCGCGGCGGGCCGACTGGCAGCGCGGGGGCCAGATGAAGCCGGCCGTCCGGTCCGATCGGCTCCTGATCCAGGTGGCCCACCGCCGGACCTGCGGGTGTTCGCACTCCTCGGCTTCGATGAGCCACAGGTCCTGCGCGACGGCCGCGAGATCCGCCGCGTCGCACAGGCTGACGAGCTCGAGCTCGGCCGTCGTCGCCACCGCGCTGACCCGCTGGCCGCGGACACCGACGCGCCGCACGGTCCGGACTTCCGTTGCCGTCAGGGGAATCCCTTCGAGGAGCAGGTCCGCGACCGCCGTGCCGGGTTCGAGAGCGGAGTTGTACGCGGCGTACGGGTCGGCGGGCGACCCGTCGAACCGGCCCGCGCCGGCCCGGCGGCCGACCCGGTACGGGGTGAAGTCGGTCGGCTTGACGCTCTGGAGATGAATCCGCCACAACGGCGTACGGGCGGGCAACAGGAAGCGGTTGGGCTTGCCGCGGTACTCGGCGGGCGGCAGGTAGTCGGGCACGCTCAGGCCTCCGCTCGTTCGGCTTCGGCCGCGTCGATCAGCACTTGGTCGGGCACCTCACCGATCAGCATGGCCGGCACGTCGGCCAGCCACGCGTGCCGACCCAGCCACCAGTCCGCGACGCCCCACGGATCGTCCGCGACGTCCAGGATCCGGTTGATCCGGCGGACGAGGTCGGTACGGGGCCCGAACTGGAACACCGGCCATTGCCGCTTGCCGCCGTCCGTGACGAGGCTGAGCAGATCAGGGTCGGCCGGATCAGCGCCCCTCGCGCGTACCTGGTGGTCCTGCAGGGACTTGGCGGCGAGCAGCCACCTGGTGGCTTGCCGGTGCGTCTCCTCGGGCCTCGGCGCGCCGACGAGGGAAAGGCGCAGTGACGCGGCGCTGCGGATCACCTTGTTCCGCGAGCGCGGATCGAGGTTCGGGCTGTGCAGCCGCACCACCCCGTCGGCGGCGAGCGCCGCCCGGAATCGATGGTCCGGGGGCAGCAGATCGCCGACGAGATCGCACAGTTCGACGGCTTCGGGGATCATCCCGTCGACGGACGGCTCGCTGAGGAAGCGGTCGGCCGCGGCCCGGATAGCACCCGCTTGGTCACCGAGGAGCGGCTCGATCCCCGGCCAGTCCTCGGCGAGCACCTCGATGGCTTCGAAGACACCCATGGCCGCCTCAGCCCCGCACTTCGTGACCGGCGATGTCCGCGCGGGCGGACGCCACCGAGGCCTTGTCCATCTCACCGATCTGCAGGTCGAAACTGACCGTCGCGCCGGACGACGGTTCGAGGGCCCGGACCGTCAGGAGCCCGGTCTCGGACATGAAGAAGGTGACGTTGAACGGCGAGCCGGCCGGGCGGGCCGGCAGGTTGCGCAGCATGCCGCGCCCGATCCGGACGTTGGCGGACAGCTCGTCGGACTCGTATTCGGCGGCCTGCTCCCAGACTTCGATCTCGGCCATTCGCTGGTTGTCCGCCACCACCGCGAACGGGTACGGGCCGGTGTCGGCGGGGAGTGTGGTGTTGGCCTGTAACAGGTGCACGATCATCTTGCGGGCGCGCAGGGGGTCGGTCAGCGCGATCGGGTCCCGGGAGTCGACAGCCATCACCCCGAACGCCTTGGGCACCACCGCGGTCACCTTCCGGGCGGCCATCGCTTCGACCTCGGCGACGTCGAGCGTCAAGCGGTCGGCCAGGCTCCTCGCCGATCCACCCTGCTTGACGTGCTGGAACGCGGCGTGGATCGCCGCGCCCTTGGCGACGGCCAGGTCGGGCTCGTGGAGACGGCCCGGCAGTCCCAGCTCGCCGGACAGGCGCCGGGCGACCGCGGGCATCTTGGCCATCCCACCCACCAGCACGAGGTGGTCGAAGTGGTCGACGCCCCGCTCCCGGGCCAGCTTGACGGTCCGCCCGGCGACGTCGGCGACGCGGTCGAGCAGATCGCCGGTGAGTTCTTCAAGTTCGGAGCGGGTCACGGTGACCCGGGCGACGGCGCTGCTGAAGCGGAGTCCGACCGTGCGGCTTTCCCTGCTGCTCAGATCTTTTTTGAGCTGCTCCGCGATCCTCGCCAGGTCCTGGAGGAACAGGTCGTCCCGCGTCGGGTCCAGGTCCGGGTGCTCGCGGGTGAAACAGGCGAGCAAGTGGTCCTGGACCCGCTTGTCCCAGTCCGCGCCGCCGAGGCGGCCGTCGCCGTGCGTGCAGACGACCTGGACGGCTCCTTCGTCGTCGAACCGGATCACGGTGGTGTCGAACGTACCGCCGCCGAGGTCGCAGACGAACACGTGCCGGGTGCCTGCTTCCTTGTCCGGCGCCTGGTGGTTCAGCGCGGCCGCGACCGGTTCGGGCAGGACGTCGAGCACGTGCAGCCCGGCGATCTCCCCGGCCCGGCGGGTCGCCTGCTGCTGGGCCACACCGAAGTAAGCCGGCACGGTGATGACGACGTTCTCGACTTTCACTCCGGTTTGGGCTTCGGCGAACCGGGCGAGGTCGCGCAGGATCAGCGCTCCGATCTCCTCGGGAGAATAGGTCTTCCCGTGAAATGTTCCGGCGCTTTCGGTGGTCCCGATGAGCCGTTTCGTCAGGGCGGCGACCAGCTGTGGAGCGAGGAGTGCGGAATTTTTCGCGGACGCGCCGACCAGCACCTTCATCGGCGCTTCGAAGTAGACGACCGAGGGAGTGGTCTCTTCGCCGAGGTCGTTGCGGATCACAACCGCCTTACCCGCCTCGTCCACCCATGCGATGCAGGAGTGCGTGGTGCCGAGGTCGATCCCGAACGTGGTTTCCGCCGGCATTCGCGCGCCGCCCTTCCGGATGTGCTTCACAAGCCTTGATAGGTGAACGCTGCCCAGGCGTCCGGCGTTTCGAGTCCTGGCCGTTTTTCTTCTCCGGCCAGCAACCCGGTGATCCTTTTCGGCAGTTCGCGCCGGGGGTCGAGCATCCAGGTCTGAGTGGCGCGCAACGCGATCGCCGGATCCGGATAACCGGAATTGAGGTAGTGGTGGAACATCACCATGAACAACGCCGTCGCGCGATCGTTCACCGGCCAGCGCGTGCCGACCACGCCGGCGGCACCGCCGGCGAGAAAAGCGGTGGCCAGGGTGAGCGCCTCGTCGTGCGAGCTGCCGGTCAGGTCGCTGACACAGGCGGACAGCACGACCAGGCTGCCCGGCGCGGTGGGTGGGCGGCGGGCCGCCTGCTCGAGGATCTCTCGCAACGACAGGCGGACGCCGCCGGTCAGCTTGAAGTGCGAGTCGAGGGGCGGGTCGGCTCGTTCGGCGTGGCTGCTCAGGTGCAGCAGCGACGCGCCGGGCGAACCCGCGCGGGGAAGGCAGGCCTGGATCGCCTCCGCCGTCGGCGCCCGCCCGTGCCCGATGTCGGAGCCGGGGTAGTGGTACTGAAGCTCCTTGACCTCTCGCCGGCTCCACAGGAGGTCCAGCGCCCCGGCGCCGATGGCCGGCGCCTCCGACCATGCACGGCGGCCGCGTCGGCTCGCGTCGACGAACTGGCGGGCCGAAGCCGCGTAGGTGATTACCGCGTCCTGGCAGGCGTATCGGAGGCCGCCCCGGATCCGGCGTCCGGCGGCGTGCCAGGGCACCGAGCCGAGCGACCCCACGGGCGCGAGGACGATCCGCGGGACGTCCCGCCCGGCCGGGCGGGACGTCGCCAGCACCGGCTCCATGATGCTCCAGGCCCATTCGCTGACCGCTTCGAACGTCCGCCGCCACCGGCTCAGCGCGGTCTTCCCGGAATCGCCGTCGAGGTCGGCGAACCGCTGCAGCTCCGCCTGGGCGTCCTCGAAGGCTTTGACGGGACCGCCGTCGCCGGTGACCAGCTGGGGCAAACAGTGGGTCCGGATGCTGCCGTCGGCGGTCACCACCAACGCGAACCCCTTGGACAGCTGGTACTTCGGGACCAGGTAAACCAGCGCGACGGCGCCGGCTGTCTCGAGCGCCTCGGTGATGTCGCCGACCGAAGGCGGCGAAAGCAGGCGCTGTTCGGTCTCGGTGCCTTCGACGGCCCGCAGCACGTCGTTTCTGAGCGTGTCAGGCACCCGAGCGGTCACGGCGTCGTCGCCTGATGTGCGCGGCGCCGCGCTCCTGGCGGCCCAGCTGTCGGCCAGGTCGTCGTGGCCGCCGGCCCGCAGGAGCGCCGGAGCGTCGACTTCGGACGTCGCGGCGTGCAGGACCATCGCCCGGCCGAGCTCCAGCGCGCGCAGCGCCGAGCCGGTGTCGCCGCCCTCCAGACACCAGTGCGCCACGGCGCACGCCTCGCCGTCGGCCCGCAATGACATCGCGAGAGCGTCGCTCGCGTCCGCCTGGATCAGGACGTCGCGCATGCGGGCGCGCAGTCCCTCGAGGCCGGCGGTGGCGGCCCTGGTGAGATCGCGGCGGTTGCGGTCGTTGCGCATGTAGTACGTCTCGCCGAGCTGGTAGTACGCGCCTGCGGTGTCGGACAGCCCGGGTTCGTCCAGGGTGAGCTGGAGGCACTCTTCGTACCGCAGCAGGGCGTTGTCGAGGTCCCGCGGCTGCAGGGTGATGGCGTGGCGGGTGCGGAACGCGAAACCGAGGGAGTCGAGCAGCAGGAACCGTTCGTTCAGCAGGTCCGAAGGTTTGGCCAGCTCGGCCGCGAGCGTGGCGATCGCACGGTCGATCCGCTTCGGATCCCGGGCCGCCATTCCCGCGCCGAGCAGGAGCATCGCGCCTTCGGGATTCGCGCCGAGCAGATCGGGGCCGTCCATCGCGAGGACGTCGTCCACGCTGTCCAGGAAGCCGCGCAGCTCGGGACCCGACGTCGGGAAACCCGGGACCGGCCCGGAGTGCGTGGAACGGATGATCTCCATGATCGGCCGGAGCCTGCCCCAGTCGTAGACCTCGTACTGCTCGGGCGGGATCAGCGGAAGCACCTCGGCGAGCTCGGCGGAGGCGGCGTCGAGGCCTTCGCGGGTGAGCTGCCCGGGACGTCCGAGCTTCGCCATGACACTGGTGAGCCTGGATTGCCACACCGCCAGGTTGCCGGTCTTGTCCCCGGTCGCCGTTCGTGCGCCGGCTTCGGTGAACGCTTCGGTCGCGGTCAGGTCGTCGAGCACGTGGTCGATGTTGTATCGCTGGGCCAGCAACGCGGCGACGTTCGGGCCCACCAGCTTGTGCAGCTCGTGTCCGTCGGGCAGGCCGGCTGAGGCATCCTGGATCCGGGTGATGGCCGAGCTCGTGAGATGCCGGTCATTGCGAAAGACGCCGCGCAGTCCTTCGACCCAGCCGGTCATCATGCCGACGATCGCGTGCTCGGTGGGCCGGTCCGCGTTGGCGCGGTGCGTCTCTTCCAGCATCCCCTGGATGCGTACCACGGAGTCGATGCGCTTCGTCGTGAAGGCCTGCTGGATCGCGGTGATGGTCAGCGCGCAGACCGTCCGGATCCGCGCCGGGTGATCGCCCAGCTCGTCAAGGGCCCGTTCGAGCCGAGTGATCTGAGCGGTCAGGTCGCCGTGGAACACCATGCCACCGGAAGGCGTCGCGATGACCGCGCCGAGCAGGTCGCGCGCCAGCGAATTGAGCGGGTGGTCGCCGATCTGACCGAGGGCGCCGAGCAGCTCGTCGATCGCGGGACCGGTGCTGACCGAAGTGCCTTCGAGCTCGCCGAGCCGGGCCTCGGCGGCGACCCGCATGGTGGTGAGCACCCCCGATCCAGGGGAGTCCGGCTCGGTTTCACGCTCCACCACACCGAGCAGTGACACCAGGTCGCCGACCTGGTCGGCACCCATGCCCGCCGGGTCGGTCCCGTCGTCGTGTCCGGCGACGATGCGCAACATCGCGCTCGGCTCCGCGAGCGCCCCGCTGCCCGACATCGCGTCGAGGTGGCGCAGCGCCGTGTGCCCGGCTTCCGCGGAGTGGTATCCGAGGCCGCCGCCGCGGACGTGCTCGACCATCGCGCCGGTGATGGCCCCCGGACCCATCCGGAACTCCGCCGGAAAGTGCCGGCAGATCGACAACTGGGCGAGGATCAGGTGTGCGGCGTCCTGTGCGTCCGAACCGGCCGCCGGGTCCTCCGACGCCGCCGTCAGCAAGCCGGTCGCGCGGTCGTGGTCCGTGTTTTCGCCCCCGGCGGTGAGGAACCGGAAGGCCAGCAGCATCCCCAGCCGGAGCCGGGCGGTCAGCGCGATGTCGTCGTCCGGCTCGGCGCCGGCCAAACCGGTGTCGAGCGCGCCGACGGCCTCGTCCACCTCCGGGGGCGCGCCGGCCGGCTGCTGCAGGATCCGGTGCGCGAGCCCCAGACCGAGCCAGAGGCAGACCTCGGCCTTGTCGGCGTCTTCGGCGTCCCCGGTTTCGAGCAGCGCCTTCGCCTCTCGCAGGGTGGTGATCGCTGCGTCACGGTCGTCGGTCTCACCGGCTGTGGCTTCGGCGTCCCGGCCGTCGAAACGATCCATGAGCGCGATTCCCTCGATGTACCGCACGTAGGCCAAGGCGGTCGCATCATCCGGTGCGTCGAGGTATCCGGTGAGCTTTTCGGCGACTTCGATGACGTCCGACAAACCGCCGGGCACACCGTCACCGGCGGCGGAAATCGCGCTGTCGAAGGCTCGGCGAAGTTGCTCGAACTCGGCCGAGAGCACAGTGGGTTCCTCGTCGTCCGAGCTCATCGGCAGCCATTCTAGTCGCGGGAACCGGCCGGAAAAGCGACAAAATGTGGCCATATTCGGGCGCGGGCGCAGAACCAGGGCCGCGCCCGCACCGCGGGGATCAGAGCGAGCGGAGGAACGCCAGTGACGGCATGAAGAAGTACTCGCCGCCCTTGAGCGTCACCGACTGGGGCACCGGGTCCGCCGGGTGCTGGGCCGAGCCGCCCCAGTCGACCGTGTAGTCGGACGGCGCTCGCGTGCCCTGGCCGATCACCGGGTCCAGGCCCGGGGTGACGCCCTCGACGATCGGGAAGCCCGGGTTGTCCGCCCAGATCGCCTGGGTGAACTCGAACTGGTTGCCCAGCACCGAGTTGAAGGCCATGAACAGCAGCCCGACCCCGCCGCTCGGGCGCGCCGCGGGCGGCAGGTCCGCGTTCGGGTCGTCCGGGCGCTCGCCGTAGGTGACGCCGCGGCGGGCCATCAGGTGCAGCCGCTCTTCGGGCGGCTGCTCGGCGCCGCCGGAGCCGCGCGGGTTCGTCTTGCGGATGTGCGCCTGGAACGGGCACTTGAGCGCGGCGCGGTCGCTTTCGTAGGTGAAGTTGTTCGACACCGGGCTCTCGGCGCCGTCTTCCCGCTGGGTGGTCAGCGGCGTGCCGTCCTCGAACCGGCCGATGATCATCGCGCCGGCGCGCTCGCGGTCGTCGCCGGTGAGGCCGAGCGTGTCGGCCAGATCCGATTCCGCCTGTTTGAACCGGCGCACGTTCTGTTCCAGCTTGCGGAAAACGAAGTAACTGCCGAAATGCACGCCGGGATCCGGCGCGGCGGTGTCGGCCACCAATACCTGGGAAAGCGGCGCCGCCGGGTTCCACACGTTGATGCCGTCGGTGCTGTTCTTTTCCGCGTCGACGTCTTCGGTCAGGAACAACGGCTGGCTCCGGCCGTCGACGTAGCCGAAGTGCTCGATGCCCTCGCCGCGCGCGTTGACCCGGCCGAGCCCGGTCTCCTCCGCCGCGACCGTGACGGAGTCCGGCAGCAGGCCGAGGATCTCGTTGCGCCGCGCGGTCATCGCCTTGTCGGTGGCGTCCCCGACGAGCACGACGGCGTGGATTTCGCCGTGGTAGCCCGGATCGAACGTCGAGCGCGGCGGGTCGTTCAGCCGCCGCCGGGTGTCCGGGGCCGCCATGCCGCGCCGGAACGCCTCGTCCTGCGGGAAGTTCTCGACGCCGAGCACGCGGTAGCCCGCCGCGGTGAGCCCGACGCCGACGTACGGTGTCCCGGCGGCACCGCCGCTCTTGAACCCGCCGACCTCGGTGAGATGTTCCTTGGCGGACTTCATCTTCCCGGTGACCGAGACGAGGAGCGCCCGCGCCTCCGCCGGGTCGCCGAACGTCAGGAACAACGCCGAAAGGTGATCACGCACGTGCGCCTTGAGGATGTTCGGCTGCAGTTCGCCGAGCATCGTCGCGGCGTCGCCGCTCGCCGTGGTCCAGGACAGTGTGGTGGACAGATCGACAGACATCAGGGTCCCCTCCCCAAGTAAACCGCCTTGCGGCGGTACCCGGCCGGCGCCTCCCCTTCGGCCGGCCGGGCCCCCTGAACACAGAATGCAACGAACCGGCGGCCTCGCGCCACCGGTTCGGCGGTTTCACACGAAAGATTAAGGTGAACGCGGAATCGTCGCGGAAACGGAAACGCGGGCCCGGTGGGGGCCCGCGTTTCCGTTCGAGGGGGACAGCGCCGGCGGAGGTGGCGACGTTGGCACCCCCGCCGGCGCCGGGCTCAGGCGATCGGGCGGTCCGTCGGCGCGATCGGCGCGGGCAGGATGCCGCGCCCGGTCAGGAAGGCGTCCACCCCGGCCGCCGCGGAACGGCCTTCGGCGATGGCCCAGACGATCAGGGACTGGCCGCGGCCCATGTCGCCCGCGACGAACACGTTGTCCAGGCTCGTCTTGAACGCCTTGTCGCGCGCCACGTTGCCGCGCGCGTCCAGCTCGACGCCGAGGTCCTCGACCAGGCCCTGCTTCTGCGGCCCGAGGAACCCCATCGCCAGCAGCACGAGCTGGGCGGGCAGCTCCGTCTCGGTGCCTTCGACGGGGACGAACTTGCCGCCCTCGTTGCGCACCTCGACCAGCTTCAGCGCCCGCACCCGGCCGGACTCGTCGGCCACGAACTCCTGCGTGTTGACCGAATACCGCCGCTCGCCGCCCTCTTCGTGCGCCGAGGACACCCGGTAGATCATCGGGTAGGTCGGCCACGGGTGGGCGTCGGACCGGGCCTCCGGCGGCCGCGGCATGATCTCCAGCTGCGTCACCGAACGGGCGCCCTGGCGGTGCGACGTCCCGACGCAGTCCGCGCCCGTGTCGCCGCCGCCGATCACGACGACGTCGAGGCCCTCGGCCGAGTACGGCGAGACGTCGAGGTCGCCGGAGGCGACCCGGTTGGCCGGCGGCAGGAACTCCATCGCCTGGTGGATGCCGTCGAACTCGCGGCCGGGGATCGGCAGGTCACGCCAGTCGGTCGCGCCACCGGCGAGCACCACCGCGTCGTACGACGACCGCAGTTCGTCGACGGACAGGTCCACGCCGACGTTCACCGAGGTCCGGAACTCCGTGCCCTCGGCCGCCATCTGCGCGATCCGCCGGTCCAGGCGGTGCTTCTCCATCTTGAACTCGGGGATGCCGTAGCGCAGCAGCCCGCCGATCTTGTCGGCCCGCTCGAGGACCACGACGCTGTGGCCCGCGCGCGTGAGCTGCTGCGCCGCGGCAAGTCCCGACGGGCCGGACCCGACGACCGCGACCTTCTTGCCCGTCTGGGAAACGGGCACCTGCGGCGTCACCCAGCCTTCGGCGAAGGCGCGGTCGATGATGGAGATCTCGACGCGCTTGATGGTCACCGGATCGTCGTTGATGCCGAGCACGCACGCGGTTTCGCACGGCGCCGGGCACAGGGTGCCGGTGAACTCCGGGAAGTTGTTGGTCGCGTGCAGCCGCTCGGCCGCCTGCTGCCAGTCTTCCCGCCACACCAGGGTGTTCCACTCCGGGATGAGGTTCCCGAGCGGGCAGCCCTGGTGGCAGAACGGGATGCCGCAGTCCATGCAGCGGCCGGCCTGCTTCTCCAGCTTCGTCGACGCGAAGTCCTCGTAGACCTCGCGCCAGTCCATCAGCCGCAGGTCGACCGGACGCCGCTTCGGCTCTTCGCGCGTGGTGGTCAGAAAGCCCTTGGGGTCAGCCATGTGCGGCCTCCATGATCGCCTCGTTCACGTCGCGCCCGTCCCGCTCAGCCTGCACCTGGGCGGCGAGCACGCGCTTGTAGTCCTTCGGCATGACCTTGCCGAACCGGTCGACGCCCGCGTCCCAGTCGGCGAGCAGGGCCCGCGCGACCGCGGACTCCGTTTCGTCGTAGTGCTTTTCGAGGGCCTCGCGCAGGAAGTCGGCGTCCTCGGAGTCGAGCGGGTCGATGTCGACCATCTCCGGGTTGACGCGGTGCACGGGCAGGTCCAGCACGTACGCGACTCCGCCCGACATCCCGGCCGCGAAGTTGCGGCCGATCTGCCCGAGCACGACCATCCGGCCGCCGGTCATGTACTCGCCGCCGTGGTCGCCGACGCCTTCGACGACGGCCAGCGCGCCCGAGTTGCGCACGCAGAACCGCTCGCCGACCTTGCCGCGGATGAAGATCTCGCCGCTGGTCGCGCCGTAGCCGATCACGTTGCCGGCGATGATGTGCTCCTCGGCGGCGTACTGCGCCTCCTTCGGCGGGCGCACGATCAGCCGGCCGCCGGAAAGGCCCTTGCCGACGTAGTCGTTGCCGTCGCCGTAGAGCCGCAGCGTGATGCCCTTCGGCACGAACGCGCCGAACGACTGGCCCGCGGTCCCGGTGAAGGTGACGTCGATGGTGTCGTCCGGCAGCCCTTCGCCGCCCCACCGCTTGGTCAGCTCGGAGCCGAGCATCGTGCCGACGGTCCGGTTCACGTTGCGCACCGGCAGTTCCAGCCGCACCTTGTCACCGGAGTTCAGCGCGCCCTCGGCGAGCTGGATCAGCGTGTTGTCGAGCGCCTTCTCCAGCCCGTGGTCCTGCTGCGTCTGCTGCAGCCGCAGGCCCGCCGGAGCCATGTCGGGCACGTGGAAGATCGGCGACAGGTCGAGCCCGGACGCCTTCCAGTGGTCGATCGCCTTGCGCTTGTCGAGGAACTCGGCGTGGCCGACGGCCTCGGCGATCGACCGGAAACCCAGCTCCGCCAGGTACTCCCGGACCTCCTGGGCGATGAACTCGAAGAAGTTGACGACGTACTCGGCCTTGCCGCTGAACTTCTCGCGCAGCTTCGGGTTCTGCGTCGCGACGCCCACGGGGCACGTGTCGAGGTGGCAGACGCGCATCATGATGCAGCCCGACACCACCAGCGGCGCGGTCGCGAAGCCGAACTCCTCGGCGCCGAGCAGCGCCGCGATGACGACGTCGCGGCCGGTCTTGAGCTGGCCGTCGGTCTGCACCACGATCCGGTCGCGCAGGCGGTTGGCCAGCAGCGTCTGCTGCGTCTCGGCCAGGCCCAGCTCCCACGGGCCGCCGGCGTGCTTGATGGACGACAGCGGCGACGCGCCCGTCCCGCCGTCGTGCCCGGAGATGAGCACGACGTCGGCGTGCGCCTTCGAGACGCCCGCCGCGACCGTGCCGACGCCGACCTCGGACACGAGCTTCACGTGGATGCGCGCCCGGGGGTTGGCGTTCTTGAGGTCGTGGATCAGCTGGGCCAGGTCCTCGATCGAGTAGATGTCGTGGTGCGGCGGCGGCGAAATCAGCCCGACACCCGGCGTCGAGTACCGCGTCTTCGCGATCCACGGGTACACCTTCGCGCCGGGCAGCTGCCCGCCTTCGCCGGGCTTCGCGCCCTGCGCCATCTTGATCTGGATGTCGTCGGCGTTGACCAGGTACTCGCTCGTGACGCCGAAACGCCCCGACGCGACCTGCTTCACGGCGCTTCGCCGCTCCGGGTCGTAAAGCCGCTCCGCGTCTTCGCCGCCTTCACCGGTGTTGGACTTCCCGCCGAGGCGGTTCATCGCGATGGCGAGGGTCTGGTGCATCTCCATCGAGATCGAGCCGTACGAGATCGCGCCGGTGGCGAACCGCTTGACGATCTCCGAGACCGGCTCGACCTCGTCGATCGGCACCGGCGCGCGCTTGCCGTACCGGAAGTCGAACAGCCCGCGCAGCGTCAGCAGCTTCTCGGCCTGGTCGTCGACGGCCTTCGTGTACTCCTTGAAGACGTCGTACTTCCCGGACCGCGTGGAGTGCTGGAGCTTGAACACCGTCTGCGGGTTGAACAGGTGCGGTTCGCCTTCGCGGCGCCACTGGTAGTCGGCGCCGGTCTCCAGCTCGCGGTGGGCGGCGCGGACGCCGTCGGCCGGGAACGCGTAGAGGTGCCGCTTGGCGACCTCGTCGGCCAGCGTGTCGAAGCCGACCCCGCCGAGGCGCGAGGTCGTGCCGGTGAAGCAGTTGTCGACGACCTCTTCGCCGAGCCCGATCGCCTCGAAGATCTGCGCGCCGGTGTAGGACGCGACGGTCGAGACGCCCATCTTGGACATCGTCTTGCGGACGCCCTTGCCCAGCGCCTTGATCAGGTTCTGGGTCGCCTCCTTCGGCGTCACGCCCGGGATCAGGCCCTGGTGGGCCATCTCCTCGACGGTCGCCATCGCGAGGTACGGGTTGACCGCGGCGACGCCGTAGCCGATGAGCAGCGCGATGTGGTGCACCTCGCGCGCGTCGCCGGCCTCGACGATGAGGCCGACCTGCGTGCGCGTCTTCTCGCGGACGAGGTGGTGGTGCACCGCGCCGGTCAGCAGCAGCGAGGGGATCGGCGCGTGGTGCTCGTCGACCCCGCGGTCGGACAGCACGATCAGCCGCGCGCCGTCCTCGATCGCCTCCGACACCTCGGCGCGGATCTCGTCGAGGCGCTGGACCAGCGCCTCGCCGCCGCCGTGGACGTTGTAGCGGCCGAGCACGGTGACGGCCTGGAACTCCGGCAGCGTGCCGTCGTCGTTGACGTGCACGAGCTTGGCGAGCTGGTCGTTGTCGAGCACCGGGAACGGCAGCACGATCCGGCGGCACGACGCCGCGTCGCCGGCCAGCAGGTTCGGCTCGGCGCCGATCTGGGTGCCGAGCGCCGTCACCAGCTCCTCGCGGATCGCGTCCAGCGGCGGGTTCGTGACCTGCGCGAACAGCTGGATGAAGTAGTCGAACAGCAGCCGCGACCGGCTGGACAGCGGCGCCAGCGGCGAGTCGTTGCCCATCGAGCCGATCGGCTCCGCGCCGGTGCGGGCCATCGGCTCGAGGATCGTTTCGAGGTCTTCCTCGGTGTAGCCGAACGCCTGCTGGCGGCGCACGAGCGCGGCGTGCAGCGGCACCTCGCGGTCGCGCTCGGGCAGGGCGTCGAGGTGCAGCAGGCCGGCCTCGACCCACTCGTCGTACGGGTGCGCCGTGGCGAGCTCGCCCTTGATCTCCTCGTCCTCGACGATCCGGCCGGCCTCGGTGTCCACCAGGAACATCCGGCCGGGCTCGAGACGTCCCTTGCGGACGATCGTCGCCGGGTCGATGTCGAGCACGCCGACCTCCGAGGCGAGCACGACGAGACCGTCGTCGGTCACCCAGTAGCGGCCGGGGCGCAGGCCGTTGCGGTCGAGCACCGCGCCGATCTGGCTGCCGTCGGTGAAGGCGACCAGCGCCGGGCCGTCCCACGGCTCCATCAGCGTCGAGTGGAACTCGTAGAAGGCGCGCCGGGCCGGGTCCATCTCCTGGTGGTTCTCCCAGGCCTCCGGGATCATCATCAGGACGGCGTGGGGCAGCGAGCGGCCACCGAGGTGGAGCAGCTCCAGGACCTCGTCGAAGGACGCCGAGTCGCTGGCGCCGCGGGTGATCACCGGGTAGATGCGCTTGAGGTCACCCGGGATCAGGTCGGTCTCGAGCAGCGCCTCGCGGGCGTCCATCCAGTTGCGGTTGCCGCGCAGGGTGTTGATCTCGCCGTTGTGCGCGACGTACCGGTACGGGTGCGCCAGCGGCCACGACGGGAAGGTGTTGGTGGAGAAGCGGGAGTGCACCAGCCCGAGCGCGCTGGTGACCCGCTCGTCGGTGAGGTCGGCGAAGAAGCGCTCGACCTGCGGCTCGGTGAGCATTCCTTTGTAGACGATCGTGCGCGAAGACAGGCTGGGGAAGTAGACGTCCTCCTCGGCCAGCTCGCGCTCGGCCCGCTTGCGGACGCAGAACGCGCTGCGCTCGATGTGCAGCGGGTCCGAGTGCTCCGGCTTCGGGCGGCGCGCGGTGAGGAACAGCTGCGTGAAGTGCGGCATCGTCTCGGCCGCGGTCGGCCCGCAGTGCTCGGGGTTGACCGGCAGCTCGCGCCAGCCGAGCACGCGCATGTCCTCTTCGGCCGCGATGCGCTCGATGGTCGTCATGGCCCGGCCGCGGCGTTTTTCGTCCTGCGGCAGGAAAGCGGTGCCGACGGCGTAGGCGCCCGGTTCGGGCAGCGCGAAGCCGACGACCTCGCGGTAGAACTCGTCCGGGATCTGGATCAGGAGCCCGGCGCCGTCCCCGGTGTCCGGTTCGGCGCCCCGCGCCCCTCGGTGCTCCAGGTTGCGCAACGCGACCAGGGCCTTCGAGACGATGGCGTGGTCCCGGCGCCCGGTGAGGTCGGCGACGAACGCGACACCGCAGGCGTCGTGTTCGTATTCGCTCCGGTAGAGGCCGTTGGCCTCGGCGTTGCTGAGCTGCTCCCCCGACGGGGGGAGGGCGCTGGCACGGTGGGTCACGGCTGGCCGCCTCCCAAGGCGTTGGCGTGACCGGTACTCACCTCATCGAGTGGTTCGAACTGAACCGGTTAACGAAGTGGTCCGGTAGCGCGATGGTCAGTCGAGAACAGTTGCTGTTGTCGAAGTGCAAGATGCCGCGAAGTGCCGGCCGGGCGGGGACGCCTGGAAGCCGGACGCGGGTCATCTGGGAGGCCGCACAACGCTGGGCAGCCGAACATGTCGGTCCTGCGTGCGCGCGAAGACAGACCACTGTGGTGGGGGGTCAGCCGGAGCGCGCGGTGTTACTCCCGGGTTCGCCGGGTCTTATGACGATAGTGTGAATTCGCTGTTATCGACATACGTCGTTGTCCCCGGGTGGGAAATGCCACGCTTGCGTTGACGAGCCCGGGGGTAGTCCCATATGTCGGGCCGGGCCTCCCGCATGCCGGTGAAATGTGCTCCTGACCTGCGGAAACGTCTGTCGCAAGTGGTCTGATGCGGGTGTCGTGACCCGGCCTCGGGGTGGCAAGCTGGGTGCATGGTGAACCCGTCCGATGACTGATCGTTATCTCTCCGTGGCTCGCGAAGGTGGTCACGAGGTGGAGATCAAGCGCTCCCGGTTCCTCTGCGCGCTCGCTCCGGTGACCTCGGAGGACGCCGCGCGGGAGTTCATCGCGGGCCGCAGGCGGGCCGATCCGGGTGCCCGGCATCACTGTCACGCCTTCGTTCTCGGCCCCGACGGGCGCACCCAGCGTTCCAGCGACGACGGCGAACCGGCCGGCACCGCGGGCACGCCGATGCTGGAAGTGCTGCGCCGCCGCGAGTTGACGGACACCGTCGCGGTGGTGACGCGGTACTTCGGCGGGGTGCTGCTCGGTGCGGGCGGGCTCATCCGCGCGTACGGACAGGCTGTCGCACAAGCGATCGACGTGGTAGGCGTACTAGAACACCGTCGACTCAAGGTGTTCGAGGTCGCGGTCGGCTACGACCGCGCGGGCCGCCTGGAGAACGACCTGCGCGCGTCGCGGTACGTCCTGCGCGCGACCCGCTTCGACGAGCTGGCGCGCTTCGAGATCGGCCTGGCATCCGATGAGGACACGGAGTTCCGCGGCTGGCTCGCCGACCTCACGAACGGCGAAGCCACGGCGACGGAACTCGGCGAGCAGTGGGTCACCGCGGGCTCCTGACTGCGGACCACTCCCGGGCGGTGGTCCGACCGCTCGCGGATTCGCTTGGCACGCAACGGTGATTCGGACTTTCGGTGCTACCGCGGAGGTATTCGCCCGTGGCACCATGTCCCTTCCCCGACCCCGGATCACACCGGCCCCCGACGCGGGCCGCGCACCACCTCCATCACCACATCAGCCTCACCAGTCTCAAAAAGCCGCACTTTCGCTGGAAAAGTGCGGTTCGAGGCGCGGGGTGACAACGTTGTCAGCGACTGCGTGACGAGGAGAGGAAGGTTCCATGTCCGGACCACTGTCCAGGTTCAGGAGACGGCTTCGGGGAGCGGCGCTCGCCGCGGTCCTCGTGGGCGCGGGGCTCGCCGCCCTGCCCGCTCCGCCCGCCGGCGCCGCGGCGCTCGCCCTTACGCAGTACGTGAATCCCTTCATCGGCACGGACAACAGCAACTCGCCCAACCCGGTGCCCGGCGGCGCCGGCGGCAGCACCTACCCGGGCGCGGTCGTGCCGTTCGGGATGACGCAGTTCAGCCCGGACACCCCGACCGGGTCGCCGTCCGGCTACCGCTACAGCGACACCAGCATCGAGGAGTTCAGCCTCACCCACTTCAACGGCGCGGGCTGCCCCAACAACGAGGACCTCGGCCTGCTGCCGATCACCGGCGCGATCGGCACCTCGCCGGGCACCGGCTGGACCGGGTACGCCGGCCGCTACACGAAGGCCAACGAGTCGGCCGCGCCCGGCTACTACAAGAACAAGCTGGACAACTACAACACGACCGTCGAACTGTCCGCCACCAAGCGGTCCGGCTTCATGAAGCTGACCTACCCGAACACGACGACCGCGCGCCTGCTGGTCAACCCCGGCCGCAGCGCGACCGGCAACCGCGCCGGATCCGTCAGCATCAGCGGCAGCCAGCTCACCGGCTCGGCGACCGGAGGCGGCTTCTGCGGCTCGTCCAAGACGTACCAGATCTTCTACGTGATCCAGTTCGACCGCGCGCCCAGCGGCTTCGGCACCTGGCTCGGCGGCACGGTGAACGCCGGCTCCGCGAGCAGCAGCGGCACGAACGCCGGCGGCTACGTCACGTTCGACACCTCCACCAACACCACGGTGCAGGCGAAGGTCGGCATCTCGTTCGTCAGCCTGGCCAACGCGCAGGCGAACCTCGCGGCCGAGAACCCCGGGTTCGACTTCGCCGGGATCCGCGCCGCGGCCGACACGAGCTGGAACACGATCCTCAACCGCGTCCAGGTGACCGGCGGGGCCGCCGCGGACCTGCAGAAGTTCTACACGGCGCTGTACCACGTGTTCCAGAACCCGAACATCGCCAGTGACACCAACGGCCAGTACCGCGGGTTCGACCAGGCGATCCACACGGCGACCCACACCGTCTACCAGAACTACTCCGGCTGGGACATCTACCGCTCCTGGGCCGCGTTGATCGGGCTGGTCGCGCCCGACGAAGCCAGCGACATCGCCAAGTCCATGGTGCTGGACGGCCAGCAGGGCGGGCTGCTGCCCAAGTGGTCGCACAACAACAACGAGCACTTCGTGATGACCGGCGACCCCGGGCCGATCGTCGTCGGCAGCATGTACGCCTTCGGCGTCCGCGGCTTCGACACGGCGGCCGCGCTGACACTGATGGACAAGAGCTCCAACGGCGGCACCGCGCAGGGGCAGGCGATCCGCGGGCGCCAGTCCGGGTACGTCAGCCGGCACTACGTCACCGAAGATCCGTCGGACTCGCTCGAGTACTCGGCGTCGGACTTCGCGGTGGCACAGTTCGCCAAGGCCGTCGGCGACACCACGAAGTACACCACGTACATGCAGCGGGCCCAGTGGTGGCAGAACGTGTTCGGCACCGATTCGGGTTACGTCCAGCCGCGGGACAGCAGCGGCACGTTCGCCTGGCCGGTCGTGCCGTCGAGCAACAGCGGCTACACCGAGGGCAACCCGTCGCAGTACACCTGGATGGTGCCCTACAACTACCAGGGCGTGATCAACCTGATGGGCGGCGCGAAGACCGCCGTCCAGCGGCTGGACCACCACTTCACGCAGCTCAACGGCGGCCTCACCCAGCCGTACTTCTACATCGGCAACGAGCCCGAGCACGGCGTGCCGTGGGCGTACAACTACGCCGCCCACCCGCAGGGCACCAGCTCGGCGGTGCGGCGCGTGATGAACGAGTCGTTCACCACCGGCGCGGGCGGCGAGCCCGGCAACGACGACCTCGGCGCGACCTCCGCCTGGTACGTCTTCGCCGCGCTGGGGATGTACCCGGCGACCCCGGGCGCGGACGTCCTGGCCCTGCACGGCCCGCTGTTCCCGTCGGTCTCGATCATCCGCCCGAGCGGCACGATCCAGATCAACGGCAGCGGGGCCGGCCAGGGTGCGCAGTACGTGCAGAGCCTGAGCGTCAACGGTGTCGCGACGACCAAGTCGTGGATCCGCTACGGCGACATCGCGGGCGCGTCGACGCTGAACTACACGATGGGCTCGTCGGCGAGCGCGTGGGGCACGAACGCGGCGGACGTCCCGCCGTCGTACAACGACGGGTTCACCCCGCCGGCCGCCGCGCCGGAGCTCGGCACGAACCTGGCCCAGGGCAAGGCGGCGACGGGCTCGGCGGCGTGCGCCTCGTCCGAAGGCGCGGCCAACGCCGTCGACGGCAGCCTGGCGAACAACAGCAAGTTCTGCACCACCGCCGCCACGAAGTTCCTCCAGGTGGACCTCGGGTCGGCGCAGAACGTGTCGTCGTTCGTCGTCAAGCACGCCGGCCTCGGTGGTGAGACCACGGGCTGGAACACCGGCGCGTTCACGATCCAGACGTCGACCGACGGCACGAACTGGACGACGGTCGCGTCCGTGACCGGTTCGCGGGCCAGCCGCACGTACCACCCGATCACGACCCGGTCGGCGCGGTACGTGAAGCTGAACCTCACCACCCCGGCCAACGACGGCAACGGCGCGGCCCGGATCTACGAGTTCGAGGTCTACCGCTGAGTCACGGGGACTCGTGGGTGCCGCCCAGCGCGGCGCTCACGAGTCCCTGGCCGCGAGCCAGTCCTCGCGGGTGATCGCGTATTCGACCTCGCCGTGCTCCGAACCCGGGGCACGTTCGTGCTCCGGGAACTCTTCGAAGTACGTGCGGACGAACGTCATCTCCAGTTTTTCCATCACCCGCCGCGAGCGCTGGTTCACCGTCATGGTGAACGCCGTGACGCGCTTGACCCCCAGGTCGTCGAAACCCTTCGCGAGCAGCGCGGCCGAGCCTTCGGTGCCGTAGCCCTTGCCCCAGGCGGCCTGGTGCAGCCGGTAGCCCAGTTCGGGTTCGTCCGGCGGATCGGCCGGCCGCGACCGGAAATGGAACCACCCCAGGAAATCACCGGTCGGCTTCTCGATCGCGGCCCAGAACCCGTAACCGGGGAAACGCTCGTAGTAACCGAGGAACGCGGGGAGATCGAGAGTGACGATCTCGGTGCGATCCGCGGGCCTGCCCCCATTGAGGTACTTCATCACCGCGGGGTCGTCGTAGAGCTCGAACAGCGCGTCCGCGTCGTTCTCGGTGAACCGGCGGAGGATCAGCCGCTCGGTTTCGAGGAATACGTGCATCGGGTGATGCTGGCAGTGCCCCCACCGCCCTGGCAAAACAATTACGCGGCGGCCGCGAGAACCTCACCCAGCGCGTGCGAGCCGGCTTCGGTGAGTAGTGCCGGAACGCGTTCGCCGCACTTGCCCGGGCGGGCCGGCGCGATCAGGCCCAGGCGGGCCAGCCGGTGCACGGTGGACTGGTCGCAGCAGCTCAGGCCGTCGATGAAGAGGTCGGGTTCGCAGCTGCAGCTGATCTCGGCGTGGCCCACTGCCACGGCTCTCAATGTGGCCCGCTCACGATGGTTCAGTTCGGTGATCATGGCGGCGCCTCCTTCCCGTCGAGCTCATTAGACGCCCCGCCACCGACAGTTTCCGCCTCTCAGCGTGCGAATCCGGGTATTTAGGGGGTGTACTCAGGGGTGGCGTGTCGTCCACGTCCGGGTACCCCTTAGGCCAGGGGTTCCAACGTCGTCTTGCGCAGGTGCCGGAAAATGATCGAAGTGCGGAAGCCGACGACCTCCCGGCGGATCGCGAGCCGGTCGGCGAGGAACGCGTGCAGCCCGTCGATGTCGGGGGCGGTGACTTCGATCAGGAAATCGTCGCTGCCCGCCGTGACGTAGACCGAAAGCACTTCCGGCAGTTCGCCGATCGACTGCTGGAACGCGTCGATCACCGCCCGGCTCAGCGGCCGCACCTGCGCCGCGACCAGGGCCCGGACGCCGCGGTTGAGGCTCGCGAGGTCGATGTCGGCGTGGTAACCACGGATGACGCCGCGCTCCCGCAGCAGCCGGATCCGCTCGAGGCAGGTCGAGGGCGCGATGCCGACCTTCCGCGCGATTTCGCGGTTGGTCTGCCGCGCGTCCTCCTGCAGCAGCCGCACGATCGCCGAATCAAGTTCGTCGAGCACCGGAACCTCCTGGTCGTCACCGAATTTCGTTCGGCCATGGATCGAGACAGCCGATCTTCACTCTAGTTTCGGGCCCTATGACCGCACATGAGCAACTCGTAGCCCGCCGTGGCCGCCGATCCGGGGTCACCACGATGGTCGCCATCCATTCGAGCGCGCTCGGCCCGGCCGTCGGGGGCTGCCGCTTCAGGGCCTATCCGGGCCTGACGGAGGCCGTCGAGGACGTCCTGCGCCTGTCGGCCGCGATGACCGCGAAGTGCGCTGTCGCGGGCCTCGCCTTCGGCGGCGCGAAGAGCGTCATCGCGCTCGAGCCCGGCCGGGTGCTCTCGCCGGCGGAACGCCGGGACGTCCTGCTCGACCACGCCGAGCTGATCGCGTCGTTCGACGGTGCGTACCTGGCCGGCCCGGACGTCGGCACCGGCCCGGCCGACATGCTGGTGCTCCGCGAGGTCACGCCGCACGCGTACTGCACACCCGAAGCCGCGGGCGGCACCGGCTCGTCGAGCGGCCCGACCGCGGTCGGCGTCCTCGCCGCCCTGCGGGCCGCGTCGGGAACGCCGTCGATGGCCGGGCGCCGGGTGGTGATCAGCGGGTACGGCTCGGTCGGCGCCCACCTGGCCGCGAGCCTGCAAGCCGAAGGCGCGTCGGTGGTGGTGTCGGACATCGATCCGGCGAAGCGTGCCGAGGCTCGCGGCTTCGAGTGGGTCCCGCCGGAGAAAGCGCTCACCCTGACCGCGGACGTGGTGATCCCGGCGGCGGTGGGCGGCGTGCTGACCCCGGAGACGGTGGCCCGGCTCGACACGCCGCTGGTGGTGGGGCCGGCGAACAACCAGCTGTCCGACGACGCCGTCGCGGACGCCCTCGCCGCCCGGGGCGTGCTGTGGGTGCCGGATTACGTGGCGAGCGCGGGCGGGATCGTCTACACGCTCTCGCGGGAGGCCGAGGGCCTGGACCACGCCGCGGCGCTGGCCCGCGTCGAGGCGATCGAGGAGACGGTGGCCGACATCCTGGCGTCGGCGCGGTCCCACTCGACGACCCCGCTGCGGGAGGCGGCCGCCCTGGCCGATCGCCGCCTCACCTCGGGCACTCGGTAACGCCCCGATGTGGCGTCGGGTGCATCTGACGCACCCAATGTGGCGTTCGGTGCATCCAGCGCACCCAACGCCACATTGGGGCGCTTGGGCTCAGGGGCGCAGGGCGGCCAGCACCTCGGGGGTGGTGGTGAAGTCGCCCAGGTGGACCGGCTTGCGGTCGCCGTGGAAGTCGCTCGAGCCCGTTGCCAGCAGGCCCAGGTCCGCGGCCACCGTCCGCAGCCGCTGCCGGACCTCCGGCGGCTGCTCCGGGTGGTCGGCCTCCACCCCGGCCAGACCCGCCGCGGCCAGCGTCGCCAGCTGCGCGTCCGACACCTCCGCCCGGCGCTTCGACGACCGCGGGTGGGCCAGCACCGCCGCACCGCCCGCTCCGCGGACCAGGGCGATCGCGTCCGCCGTGGGCAGGACGTGTTTCGGGACGTCCGCGCGGCCGCCGTCGGCCAGCCAGTCCTGGGTGAACGCGTCGGTCGTCACCCCCGACGCCACCAGCGCCGCCGCGACGTGGGGTCGGCCCAGCGGCGCGCCCCCCGCGATGGCGGAGACCTGGTCCAGGGTGATCGGCGCACCCAGCTCGCGGCAGCGTTCGACGATCCGGACCGCGCGCCGGGCGCGGTCGGTGCGGATCAGCTCCAGCTCGGCCGCCAGCGGCGCGTCCGCCGGGTCGACGAAGTAGCCGAGCAGGTGCACCTCGGCGTCGTCGAGCCGGCAGGAGATCTCGACGCCGGGCACCAGCTCGACCCCGGCTTCCGCGGCGGCGGGCGCCGCCAGAGCCAGGCCGTCGAGCGTGTCGTGGTCCGTGAGCGCCACCACGGTCAGGCCCGCCTGGGCCGCCAGCCGGGGCAGGTCCGCCGGTGGTGTCGTCCCGTCCGAGGCCGTGCTGTGGGCGTGCAGGTCGATCGTCACACAGCGGATCGTGCCACCGATCGTCTTGAATGGGGGCGTGGAGATCCTCACCGACGCCGCCACGCTCGCGCTGTACACGACCGACGCCTCCAACTACCGCCACGTGCCCCGGGGCGTCGTGCTGCCGGAGACGGTCGACGACGTCGTCGCCGCGGTCGCCGCCGCCCGCGCCCGGGACCTGCCGGTGATCGCCCGCGGCGGCGGCACCAGCGTCGCGGGCAACGCGTGCGGGCCCGGGCTGGTGATCGACACTTCGCGCCACGTCGGCGGGGTGCTCTCGCTCGACCCGGACGCGCGGCTCGCGCGGGTGCTGCCCGGCACGGTGCTGGACGACCTGCAGGCCGTCGCGGCGCCGCACGGCCTGCGGTTCGGCCCGGACCCGTCGACGCACAGCCGCTGCACGATCGGCGGGATGATCGGCAACAACGCGTGCGGCTCGCACTCGGTGGCCTGGGGCCGCACGGTCGACGTCGTGCGCTCGCTGGACGTCCTGCTCTACGACGGCACGAGGCTGCGGGTGGGACGGGACGAGCCCACCGAGGGCCGGATCTTCGACGAGCTGCGCGCGCTGGTCGGGGACAATCTGGCCTTGCTGCGCAAGGAGCTCTCGACCTGGGGCCGCCGGGTGTCCGGTTACGGCCTGGAGCACCTGTTGCCGGAGAACGGTTTCGACGTCGCGAAGGCCCTGGTCGGCTCGGAAGGCACCTGCGTCACGGTGCTCGAAGCGACGGTCGCGCTGGCCGAGCTGCCCCAGCAGCGGGTGCTGGCGGTGCTGGGGTTCCCGTCCGACATCGCCGCGGCCGACGCCGTGCCGCAGATCCTGCCGTGGTCCCCGCTGACCGTCGAAGGGGTCGACGCCGAGCTCGTCGCGATGCTGCCCGGGCGTGCGGACGACCTGCCGCCGGGCGGGGCCTGGCTGTTCGTCGAGCTGGCGGGGGAGGACCCGGCCGGGCGGGCCCGCGCGCTGGCGGCGTCGCTGGAGCTGACCGGGGCCGCGGTGCTCGACGACCCGGTGGCGCAGCGGCGGCTCTGGCGGATCCGCGAAGAGGGCGCCGGCCTGGCGACCCGGCTCGCCGGCGGCGCCGAGGCGTGGCCGGGCTGGGAGGACGCGGCCGTCCCGCCCGAGCGGCTCGGCGCGTACCTGCGCGAGTTCAAGGAGCTGATGCGCGCGCACGGGCGCAGGAGCGTCGTCTACGGCCACTACGGCGAGGGCTGCCTGCACCTGCGTCTGGACTTCGATCTGCTCTCACCGCAGGGGATCGCCGGGTTCCGCCGGTTCCTGGAGGAGGCCGCGGACCTCGTCGCGTCCCACGGCGGCTCGCTCTCCGGCGAGCACGGCGACGGCCAGGCCCGCTCGGAGCTGCTGTCCCGGATGTACAGCCCCGAAATGCTCGGCGTCTTCGCCCGGTTCAAGGCGATCTTCGACCCCGCCGGGCGGATGAACCCCGGCATCCTCGTCGAGCCGCGCAAGGTCGACGCGAACCTGCGCGTCCGCTCGGCACCACTGTCCATAGAGGACGTCACGGTGCTCGGTTACCCCGAGGACCGCGGCAGTTTCGGGCAGGCGATGCGGCGTTGCGTCGGCGTGGGGAAGTGCCGCAACACCAGCGGTGGCGGTGTGATGTGCCCGAGTTTCCGCGCCACCCGCGAAGAACAGCACTCGACGCGCGGCCGGGCCCACCTGCTCGCCGAGATGATCAACGGCGAAGTCATCACGGACGGCTGGCGCTCCACGGAGGTCCACGACGCGCTCGACCTGTGCCTGTCCTGCAAGGGCTGCCTGTCGGACTGCCCGGTGGACGTCGACATGGCGACGTACAAGGCGGAGTTCCTGCACCAGCACTACCGGCGGCGGCTGCGCCCGGCGTCGCACTATTCGATGGGCTGGCTGCCGCTGTGGCTGCGGGTCAGCGCGCGGCTGCCGCGGCTGGCGAACGCGGCGGGGCGCTCGAAGGTGCTGTCCGGCCTGCTGAAACGGCTGGGCGGGATCGCGCCGGAACGCGCGCTGCCGGAGTTCGCGCGCGAGCCGTTCACGAAGGCGCGGGCCGACCTGCGGCGCCGGGCCTCCGGCGAGCGGAAGGTCGTGCTGTGGCCGGATTCGTTCAACAACTACCTGACGCCGTCGGTGCTCGACGCGGCACACGAGGTGCTGACCGCGGCCGGCTACGACGTCGTGCTGCCCGACCGCGGTGTCTGTTGTGGACTGACCTGGGTGTCGACCGGCCAGCTCGACGTCGCGCGCCGGGTGCTGCGCCGCACCTTGGACGTGCTGCAGCTCTATTTGGACGCCGGTTACGAGGTCGCCGGGCTGGAGCCGAGCTGCACGGCGCTGTTCCGCGGCGACCTGCCCGCGCTGCTGCCCGGTGACGCCCGCGCGGACCTGCTGGCGTCGCGGACGGCGACGTTCGCCGAGCTGCTGGAGCGCGCGCCGATCCCGTTCGCCGCCCTGGACGTCGACACGATCACCCAGGTGCACTGCCACCAGCACGCGGTCCTCGGCTTCACCGCCGACGAGTCGGCCATGGCGGCGGCGGGCGTCCGCAACACGACGCTGGATTCGGGGTGCTGCGGCCTGGCGGGCAACTTCGGCTTCGAGCGCGGCCACTACGACGTGTCGAAGGCGGTGGCGGAGGACCGCATGCTCCCGGCGATCCGCGCGGCCTCGCCGGACACCGTGGTGGTCTCCGACGGCTTCAGCTGCCGGACGCAGATCGCGCAGGAGTCGGGCCGTCAAGCCGTGCACCTCGCCGAGCTCCTGCGGCGCGCGCTACCGTGATCTGGTGCCCCACCACGTCTCCGCCAGCGCGTCGAGCGTCGGTTCCGGTGGCGCGGGCAGCACGTCGAGGTACCAGCGGAAGTCGCTGTAGACGTGCAGCAGCGCGTACGCGAGGCAACGCCGGGGGAAGCCCTCGTCCGGTTCGACGCCGTAACCGCGCAGCAGGTCGCGCAGGAAACCCTGGTCCCCGCCGGAAACGAACAAGCCCGCCGCCACGAAGTCGTACTCCGCGGCGCCGCGCATCGCGGGCTCGAAGTCGAACAGCCCGGTGATGCGCGGGCGGTCGCCGTCCACCATGACGTGGTCGCGCATGAACTCCGTGTGCAGCGGCACCGGGCGCGGCGCCCCGAGGTCGGCCGCGTCGAGGAACGCGGGGATCTGGGCCAGCCAAGCGTCGTCGAGCTTCGTCCGCCGATGGTGCTCGACGACCTTCGCGTGCTGCGCGGCGACGAACTCCGGCCAGTCCTTCGGCGCCAGCACGTCCAGCCTCGGGTCCTCGACGGCGTGCAGCCTGGCCAGCAGCTCGCCCAGTTCGGGGGCCAGCCGTCGTCTGTCCTCCGTGGACAGTGACGGCCAGGCCTCCTTGAGCGCCCGGCCGGGCAGGCGGGCCATCAGCAGGTGACCCCAGCCGTCCCGCTCGCCGGTCCGCTCGAGCCGGGGCGTGGGCAGGGTGCCGTGCAGCACTTCGAGCATCGTGCGCTCGGTGGTGATCTCGTCGCGGTACAGCGGTGGGTAGAGCTTGAGCACCAGGTCGTCGCCGACCGCGTACACCGGCAGCGAGCCGTCGGTGAACGGGACGACGTCGTCGCGGCCGAGCAGGGACGTGACCGCGGGCAGCAGGCTTTCGCGGGTGAGCGCGCCGAACTCCGCTTCGGTCGCCGCGGGCGGGAAGGGCACCATGATCCCGACGGTAGGGCCGCCGTCCACCGGTTATTCGGTGCGCTCCAGCAACGTCCGGGTGGCGGTGAGCACGAGACGGCAGATGTCGTCCGGGTCGGCGCTGGCCAGCGGTTCCTTGGCGGTGATCTCGCGGACCAGCCCGATGCCGAGCAGCCAGGCGATCGCGAGGTCGGCGCGCAGCTCGGCGTCCGGGGCGTCGGTCAGTTCCGTGAGCGTGGCGGCGTACTCGCGGCCGAGCTCCTGCCGCATCGCCGCGGCGGCGCTGTCGCTGCCCGGCGACCGCAGGTAGGTCTCCAGCGTCCGGTTCCGTTCGCTGCCGGGCTCCAGCATGGCGCGCAGGGTCGCGCTGAACAGCCGTTCCGGCGAGTTCGACGCGATCTGCGCACGCGTGTTGCGCGCGATGACCGCCTCGAACAGCGCCTCTTTGCTGCCGAAGTACCGGAAGAGCAGCGACTGGTTGGCGCCGGCCTCCTTGGCGATGTCCCGCACCGTGGTGCGGTCGAAACCCCGCTCGGCGAACAGCTGCGCGGCGGCGTCGAGCAGCGCCAGGCGCGTCGCGGCGGCGTCCCGCTTCCGGCCCGGCTGTTCGGTCACCGGTGAAGGTTAACCGGCAAACCGGACGCGGGCGCGGCGCGCCTACGCCTCGGCGAGCCGGATCGCCGCGGCCGGGCAGGTCAGCTCCGCCTGCCGCGCCGCGTCCCGCTCCCCGGCCGGCGGTTCCTCCGCGAGCAGGACGACCGTGCCGTCCTCTTCGTTCTGGTCGAACGTCTCCGGCGCCAGCAGCACGCACTGTCCGGAAGAGACGCACTTCCCGGTGTCCACGCTGATCTTCACAAAGTGCTCCTCACCAGGTGACGGGGACGCGGTCGACGCCGCCCGCGACGCGGTTCACGCGGACCGCGATGTCGTCGATTCCCACGGCGAGGCGCATGCCGGGGAAGCGGCGGAACAGGGCCGGGAACACCGTCCGCAGCTCGGTGCGGGCCAGGTTGGCGCCGATGCAGACGTGCGCGCCGGTACCGAAGGCGAGGTGGACGTTCGGGGTGCGGCCCGGGTCGAACTCGTCCGGCTCGGCGAAGGCCGCGGCGTCGCGGTTGGCCGCGTCGCTGGAGATGAGGACGGCGTCCCCGCGCATGATCCGGGTCCCGGCGATCTCGACGTCCTCGTGGGCGTAGCGCAGCAGGCCGGTGCCGCTGGTCGCGGTCATCCGCAGGATCTCCTCGACCGTCTGGTTCACCTCGCCGTCCGGGTCGGCGGCGAAGCGGTCGCGGCGGCTGGTGTCGGTGAGCAGGAACAGCACGCCCATCGCGATCCGCGTGGACGTCGTCTCGTGGCCGGCGAACAGCAGCCCGGCGCTCAAGCGGGCGAGGTCGTCGTCGGTGAACGCCGGGTCGCCGGCCTGGGCCGCGACCATGTCGGAGATGACGTCGGGCTGCGGGTTCGCGCGCTTGGCGTCGGCGAGACCGGTCATGTAGGCCTTGAACTCGTTCATCGCGGCCTGGGCGTCCGCGCCGCCGTCCATCACCGCGATCCGCTCGGACAGGTTCCGGAAGTGCCCGCGGTCCTCGAACGGGACGCCGAGCAGCTCGCAGATCACCAGCACCGGCAGGGGGAACGCGAGCAGCTCGGTCAGGTCGACCGCCTCGGCGGGGTGGGCGTCGTGCGCCGCCTGCATGTCGTCGAGGCAGCGGGTGGTCAGTTCGTCGATCCGGTCGCCGAGGGCGCGCATCCGCGGCGCGGAGAACGCGGGCGCGAGCATCCGCCGCATCCGCTTGTGCTCTTGTTCTTCGGTGTCGAAGTCGCCGCTCGGGCCGTCCTGGATCGCGGCGTGGGAGATCCGCGACGCCTGTTCCGGCGCCGGGTGCGAGCGGCCGAATCGCTTGTCGCGGAAGACCTCCTTGGCCTCCTCGAACGACGTCACCAGCCACGCCGGGTCGCCGGCGGGGGTGAGCACGCGGCTGATGGGAGCCTGCTGCCGGAGCGTTTCGTAGTCGGGCGCGATCGCGAGCGCGTTGGCGCGGGCGAAGGGCAGCCGAGGGGTCTCTTCGGTGGTGGTCATGAGTTCGCTCCTCGTTTCAGGTCGGAGAGCCAGGCGCGTTCGGTGTCGAACTGCTCGCAGACGTGCCGCATGGTCGCCCGGCTCCACGGATCGGCCTGCTCGGCGAGCAGCCGCGTCAGCCGCTCGCGCTCGGCGGCCAGCGCGCGGTCGCGGACCTCGATCACGCGGACGCGTTCGTCCTCGCGCAGCCAGCCGAAATTCCCCACCCTGGCGAGGAATTCGGCGTCGTTGAGCCCCAGTTCGGCCGGGAAGTCGGCGAGCATGTCGTGCAGCAGCTCCCGCCCCACATCGGTGACGGTGTAGACGTGCCGCGGCGGTTTGGCCTCCTGTTCCTCCGCGCTGCGGCTCACCGCACCGGCGTCGACGAAACGCCGCAGGGTCGGGTAGAGCGAGTTGTTCGACAGGGTGTGGCCGGTGGACGCCTCCACGGCCTTGCGCAGCTCGTAACCGTGCATCGGCTCGCGGGCCAGTCGCGACAGCAGCAGGATCTCGATCCACACCTAGGTCACCGTAACCTAGGTCTCCGTGACCCGGCAATGGCTCGCGGTGACACCCGGCCGGAAACTTTCCGTCGAGCACTGGACAAAAACGGGTCGATAACCGCGCTGACCTGGGCGGGCGGTCGCGCGTCGGACATCCTCGTCGTGACGGGGGAGGGTGCGGGTGGCGCAGCGATGGGTGACGTTGAAGGACGGCCGGAAGGTCCCGGTCGGCCGCGGCGGGGGTGTGGTCGCGGCGGTCGGCGTGGCCGTCCTGGTCGCCGGCGGCGCGGGCGTGGGAGGGGCGTTCGGCGGAGCCGCCTCGGAAGCCGGCCTGGGGGCCGCTTCCGAGGCGTTCGCCGGGAACACGGCCGGCGACGTCGTCGACTCGCTGCCGGGCCGCTCGCTCAAGACCCGTCGTGGCGAAGCGCGCGAGTCGGCCAAGCGCGGGAAATCGGGTGAAGCTTGGAGCAAGCTGCGGTTCAAGGAGCTGAAGCGGGCGGTGCGCAAGCTCGAACGTGCGGGGGACTGCGTTGCGGCCGCTTCCGGGCGGGTGCGGGACTTCCTGGTCAAGACGCCCTGCACGGCGCTGAACCGGATGCTGCTGGCGGTCGGCGACGGGCACGGCAACGCCGCGGTGATCTCGGTCGTGCGCGTCGGATTCCGGAGCAAGGCGCAGGCGCGGGAGTTCGAGAAGGTCGAGGCGGTGCAGGGGAGCGGCGACGTCCGGCCGCTGGGGATCGCCGCGGTCCTCGGGGTCGCCGGGGTGCGCATGACCGGCCTGCACTACCGGTCCCGGCCGGACGGTTACGGCATGGTCGTGGCCGAGGCCGACACCGCGACGGGCCGCGTCGACGCCGCGACGTTGGACGCGCTCGCCGACGTCGCCGCCTACCTGCCGATCAGGTGATCCTCCACGCAGCGTGGTCATCAGAGCGCTCGACGTGAGCCTCCAAGCTGTGTAGCGTTTGCAAGCGGGTGCTTACAAACGAGATCACGGGGGTTCCGCATGACCACCACGCACACCGAGCCGCTCGCGTACCCGTTCAACGAGGAGGCCGGGCTCGATCTCAACGAGGCCTACGCCGCCGCGCGGGAGGCTAATGGCCTGGTGCGGGTCAAGATGACCTACGGCGAACCGGCGTGGCTGGCCACCCGGTACGCCGATGCCCGGCTCGTGCTCGGGGATCGCCGCTTCTCACGGGCGATGGAGAAGGAGAAGGACGCTCCGCGCCGGTCGCCGATGCAGCGCGACGGCGGGATCCTGCAGATGGATCCGCCCGACCACACGCGGCTGCGGACGCTGGTCGCGAAGGCCTTCACGATGCGCCGCGTCGAGCTGCTGCGGCCGCGCGTCGTCGAGCTCGCCACCGGGCTGATCGCGGACATGAAGGCCGCCGGCGCGCCCGCGGACCTGGTCGACGCCTACGCCTTGCCGATCCCGGTCGCCGTGATCTGCGAGCTGCTCGGCGTCCCGGTCGGCGACCGGCCGAAGTTCCGCGTCTGGAGTGACGCCGCGCTGTCCACCAGCGGGCTGACCCCCGAGGAGTTCGAGCGCAACCGCGAAGAGCTGCGCGACTACATGCGCGGGCTGATCGCCGAGCACCGTGAACAGCCGCAGGACGACCTGATGACGGCGTTGATCGAGGCCCGCGACACGCGCGACCGGCTGACCGAGCTGGAGCTGGTCGACCTGTGCGTCGGCATCCTCGTCGCCGGCCACGAGACCACCGCCAGCCAGATCCCCAACTTCGTCTACGCGCTGCTGGACCAGCCCGGGCAGTGGGACCGGCTGTGCGCCGACCCCGAGCTGATCCCGGCCGCGGTCGAGGAGCTGCTGCGGTTCGTGCCGCTGGGCGCCGGCGCCGGGTTCGCGCGGTACGCCACCGAGGACGTCGAGGTCGGCGGGGCGCTGGTGCGCGCGGGTGAACCCGTGCTGGTGGCCGTCGGCGCGGCCAACCGCGACCGGCTGCAGTTCGACGACGCGGACGGGCTGCGGCTCGACCGCGAGGACAACCACCACCTCGGCTTCGGCCACGGGGTCCACCACTGCCTCGGCGCGCCGCTCGCCCGGCTCGAACTGCAGGAGGCGCTGCGCGCGTTGGTCACCGAGATGCCGGGGTTGCACCTGGCCGGCGATATCGTGTGGAAGACGCAGATGCTCGTCCGCGGACCGCGGTCGATGCCGATCGGCTGGTGACGGTGAAGGGTGACTATGAGCTGGCACGTTGAGGTCGACGAACACACCTGCATCGGCTCGGGGATGTGCGCGTCCCTGATGCCCGAGGTGTTCGCGCTGGACGGCGCGGTGGCGCACACGGTCACCGACGAGGTCGACGGCGACGAGACGGTGCTCGACGCCGCCGACTCCTGCCCGGCCATGGCGATCCTGGTGACCGACGGCGGCCGCGAGATCGGCCCGCGCCCTTAAGAAGGGTCGTAACGGCCGTGTTCGGTGACCACGGCCGTGATCAGCGCCGCCGGGGTGACGTCGAACGCGGGGTTGAACACCTCCGCGCCCGGCGGCGTGATGCCCACCCCGGCGAATTCGGTGAGCTCGCGGGCGTCGCGTTCCTCGATGGTGATGCCCGTGCCGTCCGCGAGCGAGCTGTCCACTGTGGACGACGGCGCGACGACGACGAACGGTACGTCGTGGTGCGCGGCGGCGATCGCCAGGCCGTAGGTGCCGATCTTGTTGGCGACGTCGCCGTTGGCCGCGATCCGGTCGGCGCCGACGAGCACGCAGTCGACCATCCCGCGCGCCATCGCGGCGGCGGCCGCGCCGTCGGGCTGGACCCGGTAGGGGACACCGGCCTGCGCCAGCTCCCACGCCGTCAACCGGGCACCCTGCAGCAGCGGGCGCGTCTCGTCGACGAGTACCTCCTCGACGAGGCCGCGCGCCTGAAGGTGCCAGACGACGCCGAGCGCGCTACCCCACGAGACGGTCGCGAGCCGGCCGGCGTTGCAGTGGCTGAGCAGCCGCAGCGGCCGGCGCGGGCATTCGGCCAGCACGATCTCGGCGGCGTGCGCGGACGCCGTCTTGTTCAGTTCTTCGTCTTCGGTGAGCAGGGCTTGTGCTTCGGCGAGGACGGCGTCGGCGCCCTGGCCGAGCTTGGCCAGCGCGCGTTCGACACCCCAGCGCAGGTTGACCGCGGTCGGGCGGGCGCCGGCGATCAGCTCGGCCTCGGCCCGGACGTCCCCGCCGAGGCGGGCCGCCAGCGCGACGCCGAGGGCGCCGGCACCCCCGAGCGCGGGCGCGCCGCGGACGGCGAGCCGCTTGATCGCGTCGACCAGTTCGCCGACCGTGCGCAGCTCCAGCAGCCGGTACTCGGCGGGCAGCGCGGTCTGGTCGATGATGACGATCGCGCCGTCCGCCCAGTCGATGGTCCTGCGCACGTGCCCTCCCGAAATCCGGTTGCCCGCCCGGAGAGGATGCGGGTTGTGACCATACAACGGCAGAATCCGCCCGGTCTGCACCCGACACCGGGGTACCACCACGTCACGGTCGCTTCGGCGGGCCGCACGGTGTACCTGGCCGGCCAGTGCCCGCTGGCCGCGGACGGCAAGGTCGTCGACGGCGACGTGCTCGCCCAGACCGACCAGGTCATCGCCAACACGGCGGCCGCGCTGACGTTCGCCGGCGCCACCCCGGAAGACGTGGTCCGCACGGTGATCTACGTGGCCACCGGCGACCGCGCGACGCTCTCGGCGGTCTGGGACCGCCTGACGGCGTCGGAGATCGGCGCGGCCTTCACCACGGCGAGCACCCTGCTGGGTGTCGCGCAGCTCGGGTACCCGGACCAGCTGGTGGAGCTGGACGTGACGGCGGCGCTGGCCTGAGCCGCCGCGTTCAGAGCCCGGCCATCAGATCCGTCTCCGTGATCCCCGGCCCCTGGCCGGCTCGGATGTACCACTCGGTGCCGAACGCGAAGGCGAACGCGTCGTCCGGCATCGCCAGCATGAACATGTCCTCGCTGATCTGGCTCGGGTGGGCGCGCATCGCCGCGCGTTTCACGTCCACGTACTTCGAGACGTCCACCGCCGCGGTGATCTCGGCCTCGGGCTTGCCGAACTCGACGTTCTCCGGGGGTTTCGGGGCGGCCTCCGGCGGCATCAACCCCTGTTCGACGGCCGCTTCGAAGCCGCGCTGCATGAACTCGCGGTTGAACGTGGCCTGGAAGACCCGGGCGGTGCCGGCCAGCTCGGCCGCGCGGACGCCGACGCGGTGGACCTGGATGTGGTCCGGGTGGCCGTAGTCGCCGTTGTCGTCGTAGACGGTCAGCACGCTCGCCGACTCCTCGCGCAGGATCGCCGCGAGCCGGGCGGCGGCGGTTTCGACGTCGGCCTGCCAGAAGCACCGCGGGTCGTCGTTCGTCGCCTCGCCCATCATCCCGGAGTCGCGGTAGCCGAGGAACTCGACGCGCTCGACGCCGAGGATCTCCGCGGCCGCGTGCGCCTCCCGGACCCGGCGGTCCTCGAGTTTTTCGCCCTCGGCGAGAAATCCGTCGGGTACCTCGCCGACCTCGCCGCGCGTGGCGACGACCAGCACGACGCGGTGCCCGTCTTCGACGGCTTTCCGCATGACGCCCGCGGTGCGGAGGCACTCGTCGTCGGGATGGGCGTGGAAGGTGACCAGTGTTGCCATGGATCCGACGCTACCGGGTACCTCCGACAATTTCCGTTCGCCGTCGTGCGGAGTCGCCAGGGTCCGGCGTCGTGGACCGCGAGAAGAGTTTGCTGCTGGGGTACCTGCGCGCCCAACGCGATGTCGTCCTGGCGATCCTCGACGGCTTGGACGAGACGGCGCTGACGGCCGCGGTCCTGCCGTCCGGGTGGACGCCGCTGGGGATGGTGGAGCACCTCGGGTACGCCGAGCGGTACTGGTTCCAGGAGATCGTCACCGGCACGGCCGACCCGGTCGCCTGGCCGGACGACGACCACGCGCCCCTGACCACGCCGCGTCCGCCGGAGGTCGTTTTCGCGTTCTACCGGCACCAGTGCGCGCGGTCCGACGAGATCTTCGCCGCGACGCCGCTCGCCACACCCTGCCACGCACTTTCCCCGGAGCTGCCCGAGGCGGAGGTCGGCGACCTGCGCGGGGTGGTGCTGCACATGATCGAGGAGACGGCCCGGCACGCCGGCCAGCTGGACGTCGTGCGCGAGCTGATCGACGGCCGCACCGGGCTCGGGCCGCGTTAGCCGGTCTGTTCCTTCGAACACCACCAGGTCGACCGGCCGCCGACCGTGCCGTGCGCCATCTCGGCGCCGCAGCGCGGGCAGTGGTCGCCGGCGCGGCGGTGCCCGATGATCTCGCCGGTGTGCACCCCGCCGTGCTTGATCGCGGCGCGCAACGACTTCCTCAGCGCCTTGTGGAGTTCGGTGAGGTCGTCGCCGGTGAGGCCGTCGACCGGTCGCGACGGGCTCAGTGCGGCCTGCCACAGGGTTTCGTCGGCCAGCAGGTTGCCGATCCCGGCGACCACGGACTGGTCCAGCAGCCGCGCCTTCAGCGGCGCCCGGCCGCGGCCGACGCGCTCGCGGAACTCGGCCCGCGCGACCTCGCCGGCGTCGGGGCCCAGCGCGTCCAGGTCGGGATCGAGGCGCACCCGGCTGAGCCGTCGCGTGTCGAACAACCGCAGCTGTTCGCCGTCGGCGAAGGTGATCCCGAACCGGAACCACTCGGGCTTTTCCACCCGGCGGCTGAGGTGCTCGGGGCCGAGCGGCCCGCGCTCGTCGCCGAGCCGCAGCTGGCCGGCCATCCCCAGGTGCAGGCCGAGGTTCGGGCCGGGCCGACCGTCGCCGCCTTCGGTTTCGCACCACAGGGTTTTGCCTCGCCGGTGCGCGGCGGTCAGGCGGCCGCCGGTCAGCGCGGCGGCGATGTCGCCGGGCGCGTGCGGGCGGCAGACCCAGTCGTCGTGGTCGTCGACCTCGCGGATCTTGCGGTCCAGGGCCCCGGTGAGGACCTGGCGGGCGAGCTCGACCTCGGGCAGTTCCGGCACGGGCCCAGTCTGCCCCAAGCTCAGCCGCCGGGCCGGTCGAGCCACTCGGCGAGCAGCGCGCGTTCGGCGGCGGTCAGCTTCGCCAGGTCGGGTGTGGCGACCTCGGGCGCCGGTGCGTCGGCGAGGATCGCGTGCAGCACCGCCTGGTACAGCGCGTCGGCGAGCCCGGTCTCCCGGTCGTCCGGCGGCGTGGCCAGCAGCGTGAGCACGGCGCCGGTGCCGGCGGCGTGGACCAGCTCGACCGCGCGTCGTTCGGTGACCCGGAGCCGTCCGGTGGCCGCGAGGCGGTGGACGCGGGCGCGCAGCACCGCCATCCCGGCGGCCGCGGCCGGGCCCGCGGGCCGCCGCGGGTCGATCAGCAGGCCGAACAGCGGCGCGTTGGCGAGGCCGAAGGCGACGTGCGCGTCCCAGCCGGCGCGCAGATCGGCCACCGGGTCGGCCGATTCGTCGAGCGTCTTCCCGGTGACGTAGGCGGTGAACACGTGCTCGGCGACAGCGTCGAGCAGCGCGTCCTTGTCCGCGAAGAACCGGTAGATGGCCGGCGGCTGCAGCCCGGCCGCCTGCGCGACGGCGCGGATCGTGACCGGGCTCTCGTTCCGCAGCAGCCGCGCCGCGACCTCCACGATGTGCGCCCGCGTCTCGTCCCTGACCGTCGTCATGTTTTCAATGGTAACGCATCTGTGGTATCCATGATGCTAACGTCGTTACTACCAACGTTAGCGAGAGGTGGACCATGATCGTCATCACCGGTGGGACCGGCAAGCTCGGCTCGCGGATCGTCCAGCGGCTGCTGGGGCTCGTCCCGGCCGAGCAGGTCGGCGTCAGCGTCCGGGACGTCGGCCGCGCCGGCGACCTGGGCGTCCGCGTGCGGCGCGGCGACTTCGGCGACCCGCAGTCCCTCGCCGAGGCGTTCGAGGGTGCTTCGCAGGTGCTCATCGTCTCGGCGAACGAGACGGGCGGAAAGGCCGTCGAAAGCCACGTCACGGCGATCGAGGCCGCGGTGAAGGCGGGCGCCGGGCGTATCCTCTACACGAGCCACCAGGGCGCGGCCGAGGATTCGCTGTTCGCGCCGATGCCCGACCACGCGGCGACCGAGGCCCACCTGGCGGAGACGGGCACGCCGTTCACGGTGCTGCGCAACGGTTTCTACGCGAGCACCGTGCCCCAGCTGCTCGGCGCGGCCCTGGAAACCGGCGAGCTGATCGCCCCGGCGGACGGCCCGGTGTCCTGGACCGCACACGCCGACCTGGCCGAAGCGGCGGCGATCATCCTGGCGTCGGACGGCTCTTTCGAGGGACCGACCCCGCCGCTGACCGCTCCGGTCGCGCTGGACCTCACGGACGCCGCGCGCATCCTCACGGAGCTGACGGGCCGCACGATCCGCCGGGTCGTCGCGGACGACGAGGAGTGGGTGGCGTCCCTGACCGGCCACGGCGTCCCGGCGCCGCAGGCGCGGCTGCTGCTGGGCATGTTCCACGCCTCCCGCCGCGGCGAGTTCGCCGAGGTGAACCCGGAACTGGAGCGGCTGCTGGGACGCCCGGCGACACCGTTGCGGTCGGTGCTGGCGGAGGCCATTGGAGCGGCGGCGTAACAAAGCGGCCCTGAGCGACGGCAGGCCCTGGAACGCCGAGGCTACCGGCGAAAGTTCCTCGACTCGGACGGCCGCTACGTCGACGACGACAACCTGGCCGGTCGGGCGAGTCGGCCTCGTGGGATGAGTGGGCCGCCGTCGCGCGGAGCGGATATGTCCACGAGATGGCCGGTTGCACCGGGTGCTGCACCGGCCGTACTGGGGTCGCGGGGGTTGGCCGAACATGGCGCCGTGGGGGTTCGATGACAGGGTGCCTGCAGCAACTGCAGACTGGTCGTTACGGGACGAGCTTCGGCCACCCCAATGCCGACGCTGTGGCCGGTTTCAGTGATTTGCTTCGGCTTGAAGACCGGCCGCGACTTCTGCGTCGATACCGCGTTCGACCTCGGAGAGGACGATGCGGTCACGGTTCTGCACCGCCGAGTAGATCGCCGCCGGTCCGGTGCCCGCACCTCGTTCAAGGTTCGTTCCGACCGACAGCGAGAGGCCGCGGTTCGCTCGGCCTGCGGTTCGCATGCTCGGTCTGATCAACCGGCCAACTCGCGGAAGCGGCCAGGTCTTCGCCGCCGGCTTGGTCCTGGCCACCCACCTGGAGACCCCGGCCGGCGCCGCCGGAAAAGGAGTTGGGTGCGGGGACCTCCAGCCGGTAACCTGCGCGGGAACCGTGACACCGGCCCAGGAGGTGAGACCCCGTGAACGTTGCAGTGATGTGGGTGCTCCCCTTCCCAGCACGGTCGGGCGGCTGACGTAGGTGTCGCCGGGAGCGCCAGGCACTCCCGAAAGGTGACACCATGAACCATTCAGGCACCGCCGTCGTGACGCGGGTCGCGGAGCGGCATTGGCACGCGCTGGAGGACGACCTCGTGGTCGGCCGCGGCGAAGCTTCCCGGCGGCCCGATGGGCGGACCTTCCTCAGCATCGACGCCTGGCACGGCGCCGTCTTCGACCACCTTGCCGAGGCGATGCTGCGGGACCTGCCGAGGCCGCTCCACACCGTGGTCGACGAGGCCGATCTCGACCTGACCACCGACTGGCTGCGCGCCGGCTTCTCGATCCGCCGTCGCGAGTGGGAGTACGTCGTGCCCACCAGAGCCGGCGAAACCCCTCCTGACGTCACCGTCATCCCAGTCGGCGAGGCGGAAGAAAAGCCCTTGAAAGAGCTGGATCGCGTGATCCGTGCCGAGGTCGAAAGGACCGTCGGCTGGCAGGAGATGCCCGCCGAAGTGCGGTCCGTGCTCGACCCGTCCAGGTACGCCGTGGCCGCGCGCGGCGGTGACTACGCAGGGCTGGTCCGGGTGGTACCGCTGCGGCAGCCCCGGATCGGGTTGATCGCGGTCCGGGCCGAGCTGCGCCGCCGGGGCATCGCCCGGGCTCTGCTCGCCCATGTGCTGGATTCCTTGTACCACAAGGGAATCGAGACGGCGTCCGCCGAGGTGAACGAGGCCAACGCGGCGGCCACGGCGTTGTTCGAGAGCTTCGGTGCCCGGCGGGCGGGCAGCAACCTCGAGCTGGTGATCCGCTGATGGCGAAGACCGGCAGCATCGAAATCGAGGGCACCGTCACGGAGTGCCTGCGCAACGCCACGTTCCGGGTGGAGCTGGAAAACGGGCACAAGGTGCTCGCGCACATCAGCGGGAAGATCCGGCGGAACTACATCAAGATCCTGCCGTTCGACCGGGTGCTCGTGGAGCTCAGCCCGTACGACCTCAGCCGCGGCCGGATCCTGTTCCGCTACCGGAGCTGAACGTCCGCCGGTAGGCATCCGGGGTCGTGCCGACCAGGGTGCGGAAGCGGCGGCGGAGGTTCACCGCGGAGGTGAGGCCGACGCGCGCCGCGATCGCCTCCACCGGCAGGCCGGTCTCCTCGAGCAGGGTGCGGGCCTCGGCGACCCGGCGTGAAAGCAGCCAGGCGCCGGGGCTCGTGCCGAGCCGCTCGGTGAACCGCCGCGCCAGCGTGCGCGGCGAAACGTTCAGGTGCGCGGCCAGGTCACCCACCGACAGCGACGTCCCGAGGCGCGCGCCGGCCCAGTCGAGGAGGCCGTCCAGCGCGTCCGACGGTGGCGCGTACTGGGCCTGGCCGCCGTCGCGGCGCGGCGGCATCACCATGTGCCGCGCGACGAGCGCCGCGTGCGCGGCCCCGTGGTCCTTCCGCACGAGGTGCAGGCGCAGGTCGATCCCCGCGCCCGCACCGGCGCTCGTCGCGACGTCGCCGTGGTCGACGTACAGCGCGTCGGGCTCGACACGCACGTCGGGGAACTCCGCCCGCAGCCGCGCGGCGCGCTGCCAGTGCGTCGTGGCCGAACGGCCGTCCAGCAGCCCGGTGCGGGTGAGCGCGAAGACACCCGAGCAGATCGTGACGAGCCGGGCGCCGCGGGCGTGGGCCCGCAGCAGGGCGGTGCGCACGCGGGCGGGCAGCGGCTCGTCGAGCGGCGCCCAGCCCGGGATGAGCACGGTGTCCGCGGACGCGAGCGCCGAAAGCCCCCGCGGCACGGACATCGTGTACCCGGCCGTGGTCGGCACCGGGCCGGGCGTCTCGGCGCAGACGTCGAACTCTGTTCCGGCGTGGCCCGGGCGCGGCACCGTGGGGGACATGCACCCCGAGATCCTCGCCCAGCCGGGCTACACCGCCGTCTCCGTCCGGGAAGCCCCGTCCGGGAGGTTTTCCCCGGCATCCGGTTCCGTCCGTTGTGGACGGACCCGGGCGGCGCGCACGCGGGGGTGCTGGAGATGGACCCGGGCACGTTCAACGACGGCGCGCGCTGTTCCTCTTCTACCCGCAGGGTTAGGACGCGGCCGCGATCGACGTGGTCTCCCAGGCGAAGCCGTCCGGGTCGGTGAAGGGCGTTCCGCCGCCGACGATCGCGATCCGGTGCGATCCCTCGCCTTCGGGGGAGACGCCGGCGTCCTTCGCGAGCGCCTTGCGCCGGTACAGCCCCAGCTTGAGGCCGGTGGTCTCGAACTCGACGTACATCCGGCCGAAGCTCTTCCGGACGGCGATGCCGTGGTCGACGTAGAACTTCTTGCTCGCGGCCACGTCGGTGACGCCGAGCAGGAGGACGACGTCGTCGACCTCGCGGGTGGCGGGGCCGGTGTCCTTCTTGGCCGAGGTCGCGATCTTCCAGATCGTGCCGTCCGGGGCCCGGACGACGCCGCCGTAGCCCCACATCGACTTCGCGGCGGGCTTGAGGGTCGTCGCCCCGGCTTCGAGGGCGGCGCCGATCAGGGCGTCGAGGTTCGCGGGCTGGGACACGGTGAGCGAGAGGGTGAACCCGCGGAAGCCGGTGGTCGGTTCTTCCGAGGCGCGCACCCGGATGCGGTCGCCCAGGCCGAAGGCGGTGGTGTAGAAGCGTTCGGCGGCCGCGGGGTCGGCCACCTCGAGGGTGAAAGATTCGATGGAGGTCATGGCGGTAACGCTAGGCGTGGGGCGGTGACCAGGGCTTCTTGATTCCTGATCGGTCTGGGTGCACTGTGACGCACCATGGAGCTGAACCTGTCCGGCAAGATCGCCGTCGTCACCGGCGCCAGCAAGGGCATCGGCCTGGCGATCACCCGTGCGCTGGCCGCCGAGGGCGTCCACGTCGTCGCCGGCGCCCGCACGCTCACCCCCGAACTCGCCGAGCTGACCTCGGTCCGGCCGGTCCAGGTCGACCTCGCCGCCCCGGACGGTCCCGCGCGGCTGGTGGACGTCGCGATCGGCGAGTTCGGCGGCCTGGACGTCCTGGTCAACAACGTCGGCGGGGTCACGCCGCGCACCGGCGGTTTCCTGTCCGTCACCGACGAGGACTGGACCACGGCGCTGACGATCAACTTCCTCGCCGCGGTCCGCACGACCCGGGCCGCGGTGCCGCACCTGATCGAGCGGGGCGCCGGCACCATCGTCACGGTCGCGTCGGTCAACGCGTCGCTGCCGGACCCGCTCGTCATCGACTACAGCGCCGCGAAAGCCGCGTTGCTCAACTTCAGCAAGTCGCTGTCCAAGGAACTGGGACCCCAGGGGATCCGGGTCAACACGATCAGCCCCGGCCCGGTGAGCACGGGCCTCTGGCTGGGCGACGAGGGTGTCGCGGCGACGGTCGGCCGCGCCAAGAGCCTGGACCCGGACGCGATCGCGAAGCAGGCCGCGGGCGACGCGGTGACCGGCCGGTTCACCCGGCCCGAAGAGGTGGCCGACCTGGTGCTGCTGCTGGCCGGCAACCGCGCGGCGAACGTGACGGGCACGGACATCGTCATCGACGGCGGTATGACACCCACCCTGTGAAATGCTCGGTGATGACCGAAGCCGTCCTGCCCCTGGACCTGTCCTGGGACGACGTCGATCCCCGGCGGCACCCGTTCGACGCCGGCGCCGCGCTCGACGCGGTCAAGGCCCTCCCGCCCGCTGCTCGCGTACCTTCCCGCGACGGCGCCGCCTGGGTGGACGAGCTGAACCAGGCCATCACCCGGCCACTTCGGGGCGTGGGCTTCGGGCTGGCGCTGGGCGCACGACGAAGGGGATCTCGGCGGCGGGCCGGTCGCGGCCTGGTGCTGCGCCCGCCACTCGATCACCACCCCGGACGAGACGCTGAACCGCGTCGCGGAGGCCCTTTGCCAGTGGCGAAGCTGGCTGGAGGACCTGGCCGAGCGGTTCGACCGGTACCCGTGGGAAGACGCGCCGGGTGCGGAACGCGCCACTGCCGACCTGGTGAACGCCGTCGTCGAGCGGACCGGCGCCGGGGACGCCTGGTATCTGCACTGCCGGCAGGTGCTCACCTGGTACCTGACCCGCTGGGGAGTGCCCGCCGAAACGGCCCAGGAGCAGGTCGAGCGCGCCGTCTCCGGCGAGTTCGAAAGCTGGGTCGCGCCGGACCCCGGCGCCCTGGACGAGGTCGCCGGACGGTTCGCGGGCCCGGGGTGACCGACCACCTCGCGGCGTGGCTGTCCGTCCGGGATTCCGTTCCGTGGCACCAGGTGCGCGGCATTCCGCCGGAGGTGGTCGTCCCGGTGCGCGACGGGCCGGTGCACGACGTCAGCGTCCGCGACCACCGCCGTGACCCGGTGCGGGCCGCCCGCCTGCTCGACGCCCTCGCGTGCGTCCGAGCCGACGCCGAAGCCGGTGCGACGCTGAGCTTCGAGTTGCTCAGCGCGTGGCAGTGCCGTGTCCTGGACACCGCCGACGCGCCGTTCCGGACGCTGCCGGCGTTCGCCAAAGGCGGTCGTGAACGCTACGGCGTGGACCCCTCGCTGCGCGGCCGGTTCGACCAATGCCTGGCGCAGGCCCACGAAACCGACCCGCCGCTGCCCGCCCGCGCCGCGCGGCTCTACCTCGACGTCTGCTTCGTCCACCCGTTCGACGACGGCAACGCCCGCTCCGCGTTCCTGGCCCTCACGTTCCTGCTGGCGCGATCGGGGATCACGCTCGACCAGGTGGGTCCCGTCCGGAGCGTCCCGCGCCGCGCCGACGATCCCGAGGACGCGCTCGCGCCGGCCGGTCTGCTGGCCGTCCTCATCGCGAGCACCGCCCGGCGCGGGGTCAGTACTCGTTCTTGATGACGAAGTAGGAGCCGCGGATGGTGCCGGCCAGCTTCGACTTCTGCCGGGCGAACTTGAACGCGGACAGCTCCCCGGGGATCTCCATCCCGTCCGACAGCTTGAACCCGACCGCCCGTTTCCCGGAGTCCTCGATCGTGTACATCACGTTGATCGACAGGCCGTCTTCGTAGAAGACGTAGGCCATCCGGATGCCCTCGACCTCGAACGCGGTCGCCTCCAGCGGGCGCGCGGCGATGACGATGCCGCGCTCCTCCTTGAGGATCCGGTGCACCCACTCGACCGTCGACGCGGCGTCGCTCGCGGGCTCGACCGTGAAGACGTGGTCGAACTTGTTCTTGAAGTACCGGGCCTCGTTCGCCCGCAGCCCGGCGAGGGCGTCCGCGATCGGCGACGATTCCAGGCCGACCGTCGACACGGTCGTGAAGTCCACGGCGTAGGTCATGCGGATTCCTCCGGAGTCGAACTCGGCGTATGCGCTGGTGGCGACTGTAGACGCGTCGCCGGGCATAGTCATTTCCGGTCGATGTCCGTGTAGAAGGACAGGAGGGTGTCGGCCAGCTGTTCGGGCGCCTCCATCGCCACGTAGTGGCCGATCCCTCCGATGTGGACCGCCGTCACGTCGGCGGCGACCTGCCGCAGGGTCTCGGGGGTGCGGTCCGAGAAGGCCGCCACCGCGAGCACGGGCATGGCCAGCTTCCGGGCCGCGAGCTGCCGGAGTTCCTCGCCCTCCGAGAGCAGGGACCGGTACAGGCCGGCGGCCCCGGCGAACGCGCCGGGGCGCCCGTAGGAGCGGACGAGCTCGTCGATGTCGCTGTCGGTGAACGCGTCGGGGCTCGCGGAGAGGGACGGGATCGCGTAGTCGGCGAGGAACGCGCGCTCGCGTCCGGCGAGGAGCATCTCCGGGATGCCGGGGGCGGCGAGGACACCGATGTGCCAGGCGCCGCCGTGGGTGACGTCGGCGAGCGCCTCGGCGCCGAACCCCGGGAGTGCGGTCTCGATCCCGGCGTAGCTGCGGACGAGGTCGGGGCGGGTCGCGGCGACGCGGAACGTCGCAGGGCCGCTGACGTCCTGGCCGGTGAGGTGGACGGGGCCGGCGTCCAGGTACCCGATCAGGTCGATGAGGTCCTGCGCCGCGGTCGCGCTGTCGTGCTCCGGGCCGGCGGTGGCGGAGTCGCCGAACCCGCGCAGGTCGACGGCGAACACCCGGTGGTGCTCACCGAGCAGGGGGATCAGCTTGTGGAAGACCCACCAGGTCTCCGGGAAGCCGTGGACCAGCAGGACAGGAGACCCGGACGTGCCGGCGGCGACGTAGTGCAGCTCGGTGCCGTTGAGGCTGACGCGGTGGTGGTCGATCGATAGACAAGTCACTTGTCGAACTATAGAAGATAGACAAGTGACTTGTCCATATCGGCGTGCCTCGTACAATCGGCCGCATGGCGCAGTCCAGCGGCGCCGAGCTCGCGCTTCTGCTGCTCGGCGGGTTCCACTCGATGGTCGACGAGGTGAACGTGGAGCTCGCGAAGCGCGGCCACGAAGGCGTCCGCCCGGTGCACGAGTTCGCCCTGCGCGCCGTGGACGCGGGCGCGGACACCGCCTCCGAGCTGGGCCGCCGCCTGTCGGTCACCAAGCAGGCCGCGGCGCAGACGATCGCCACCCTGGAGGATTTCGGCTATGTCGACCGCGAGCCCGACCCGGCCGACGCCCGCCGCAAGCGCGTCCGGGTGACCGCTCGAGGCCACGAGCTGATGACCGTCGGCGGCGCCCTGTTCGACGACGTGCGCAGCCGCTGGGCGGCCCGGATCGGGCCGGCGCAGCTGGAGACGCTGGAAGCGCACCTCGCCCAGCTGACCGGGCGCCGCTCGTTCACCGCGGAGAACCTGCAGGACTGAAACCCTCAGCGCTGCTTGCGGAGAAGGCCCGCGTCGCCGAGCGCAATGCGGACGTCGCGGGTGAAGCCGGCGGTGTCGTCCAGCCCGAAAGCCGTGTACTGCAGGACAAAACCGTGCAGCAGGGCCATCACGATCCGCGCGCCGCGGTCGGGATCCAGGTCGGCCGGCACGCTGCCCGCCCGCCGGCCGTTTCGCAGCGCGTCCGCGATGCGCCCGCGCACGTGCTCGAAGCCCGCTTCGGCGTGCTGTCGCAGCCCTTCGTGCCGTAGCAGTTCGCCCCACGCCTGGACGGCGCAGCGCAGGAGCTCGTCGACCGGGACGGCGTGGCCCGCCGCGTCGACGGCGACGTCACCGCTCACCGGCTCGATCGCCGCCGCGACCAGGTCGGCGACCGTCACGTCGCCGGCCGCGTCGACGAAGTGCTCGACGGGATCGAACATCACCCGGAAGGCGTCGCCGGCGATCTCGAGGATGATCGCTTCCTTGCTGGCGAAGTAGCGGTAGGGGGCGCCGACCGACACGCCCGCTTCGGCGGCGATGTCGGGCATGGACGTCTGGTGGAAGCCGTCACGCGAGAAGCAGCGACGGGCCGCGGCCACGATCTGCGACCGGTTCGCCGCCCGGCGTTCGGCGGTGATGCGGGGCACGGGTCACCTGCTTCCGTGAACGGTCATTCGCCTTGACGATAGCAGGGGTCCCGGGGCATCCTCAAAATGAAAGTTCGTTCACGGAAACGGCCCCGCGAGACGGAGGAGGACCGCCATGACCGACCGGAAGCCCAAGCTGGGCGTCTACCGGTACGAGCACACCGAGCCGCTGTTCGACGGGCGGGTCAAGATCGACGCCACCCTGGAGACGTCACCGCTGATCTCCGACGTCTTCCAGCGCATGGCCCAAGGTGAGCTGGACATCGCCGAGTACGGGCTGACCTACTTCCTGCGCTCGTTCGACCTGGCCGAGTCGCCCTTCCTGGCCCTGCCGATCTTCCCGAACCGCAACTTCCGGCACTCGTCGCTGTTCGTGAACGCCGACAGCGGGATCGAGCGGCCGGAGGACCTCGCGGGCAAGATCGTCGGCGAGTTCGCGCTGTACGGCTCCGACCCGGGTGTCTGGGTGAAGGGCGTCCTGGCCGACGAATACGGCGTGAAACCCGAGCAGATCGACTGGGTGATCGGCGGCACCGACCACCCCATCCCGTCGTTCGGCTGGATCCCGCAGCCGGTCCCGGACGGCGTCCACGTCCGCCACGCCGGCGACGACCAGACGCTGGCCGCCCTGCTCGAAGCGGGAGAGATCGACGCCCTGCTGTCGGTCGACGTCCCGCAGAGCGTTCTCGACGGCTCGACGAAGAAGATCCGCCGGCTGTTCACCGACTACGAAACGGTGGAACGGGATTACTACCGCCGCACCGGCATCTTCCCGATGATGCACGTCGTCGCGATCCGCCGGGAACTGGCCGAAGTGCCCGGCCTGGCCGAGTCGGTCTACCGGGCGTTCGGCCAGGCCAAGGAAATCGTGCAGGAGCACTACCGGGCCAACGCCGCGAAACAGCACATGGCCGTGATCACGCCCTGGTTCAGCGAGCTGTTCGCGGAGAACCGCGCGCTGCTGGGCGAGGACTGGTGGCCCTACGGCCTCGACGCCAACCGCAAGGCCGTCGACACCTTCCTGCGGTACCACCACGAGCAGGGCCTGTCGCGGCGGCTGCTCACGTCCGAGGACATCTTCGTCCCCGGGGTCGGCCGATGAACGTGCGCGTGGGCACCATGCTGTACGACACCACACAGGCCCTTTTCGACGGCAGCGTCACCTTCGACGGAACCCCGGCGACGATCGCCACCGCCGACATCGCGTCCGACATCTTCCGCCGGATGGTCCGCGGCCGGGAGTTCGACGCGGCGGAGCTCGGCCTGACCGTGTACCTCCGGTCGCTCGAGGCCGGTGAAGCGCCGTTCGTCGCGATACCGGCGTTTCCCGCCCGTGTGTTCCGGCACTCCTGCGTCTTCGTCACCACGTCGAGCGGGATCTCCCGGCCGCAGGACCTCGCCGGCAAGACCGTGGGGGAGTTCGGGATGTACGGCCAGGACTCGGGAATCTGGATCAAGGGCATCCTGTCCGACGACTACGGCGTCACCCCGGACCAGTGCCGCTGGGTGATCGGCGGCCTGGACCGCCCGATGCCGCCGTTCGACTTCGTGCCCCAGGTCCGCCCCGCGGGCGTCCACGTGGAGGAAGTGCCTCCCGGACGCTCCCTCGGCGCGATGCTCGAGGCGGGCGAGATCGACGCGCTCATCTCGTCCAACGCTCCGCGGTGCGTGCTGGACGGATCGCCCGCCGTCGCCCGGCTGTTCCCCGAGCACGAGGCCGTGGAACGGGACTACTTCCGCCGCACCGGAATCTTCCCGATCATGCACACGGTCGTGCTCGCCCGGTCGGCGGTCGCGCAACGCCCCGGCCTCGCGCGGACCGTCTACAACGGATACCTCGCCGCCAAGAACGCGGGCCTGGAACGGTATCGCGCCGGCCGCAGGGTCTACCAGGTCCGCACCATGCTCCCGTGGGCGAACGCGCTGTTCGAGCGCAACACCGAGTTGTTCCCGGACGACTGGTGGCCCTACGGCCTCGCGGCGAACCGCACGACGCTCGACACCTTCCTCAGGTACCACTTCGAACAGGGCTTGTCGGCCCGGCGCATGACCTGCGAAGAGCTGTTCGCCCCCGAATTCCTCGACACGTGAAGGAGAACTCGTGAAGGTCATCGGCCTGGAAGAGCATTTCGTGACCCGCGACGTCGTCGAGGCTTGGCGGGCGCTGGACCCGGAGTGGCAGGATCTGGCGCTGACGCCGTCCACGCAAGGGGATTCCGCCCGCCGGCTGGCCGATTTCGGCGACGAGCGGCTCGCCGAGATGGAGAAGGCGGGACTCGACGTCCAGGTGCTGTCGTTGAGCACCCCGGGCGTCCAGAACCTGGCCCCGGCCGACGCCGTCGCGCTGCAGACCGCCACCAACGACCTGCTCGCCGAGGTGACCCGCGCCCGTCCCGGCAGCTTCCAGGGCCTGGCGACCCTGGCCACCCCGCGTCCCGACGCGGCCGCCGCCGAGCTGGCACGCGCGGTGACCGAGCTGGGTCTCCACGGCGCGATGGTCTTCGGGCGCACCAGGGACCACACCATGGACGAACAGGCGTTCTGGCCGATCTACGAGGCGGCGGCCGCGCTCAGGGCGCCGCTGCACCTGCACCCGCAGTCCCCGCCCCCGGCGGTGCGCCGCGCCTACTACAGCGGATACGGCACCCGTGCCGACGCCGCGCTGGCCACGCACGGCATCGGCTGGCACTACGACAGCGGCGTCCAGCTCCTCCGCCTCATCCTGAGCGGCGTGTTCGACCGCTTCCCCGACCTGCAGGTGATCGCCGGTCACTGGGGTGAGATGGTCCTGTTCTACCTGGACCGCATCGATTCCCTGAACGGCGTCGTCGGCCTGCAGCGACCGGTCTCCGACTACTTCCGCACGAACATCTACCTGGCGCCCAGCGGCATCCTCAGCCGGCGCTACCTGCGGTGGGCGATCGAGGTGGTCGGCGTCGACCGCATCCTCTTCTCGACGGACTACCCCTTCGTCACCCCACCGGAGGGCGGGGCGCGCGCTTTTCTGGCCCAGGCAAAGACAAGTGACGTGGATCAGCTGAAGATCGCCTCGGGGAACTGGGACCGGCTTTGCTCCGCCATCAGGCGGTGAAGTGGGCCTCGCTCAGCGCGAGGAGCCGCCGCTGCGTGGTGGGGTCGTGGGACACCGGCGGGGTGCTTGATTCCGTGTCACGGCGGAAGTAGCGGCCGGTGACACCGGCCAGGGCCGGGTCGGTCGCGATGCGTGTCGCGCTTTTCGCGCCTTCGGCCGGGGTGAGCATGCTCCGGCGGATCAGTCCGCGCATCGGGCGGAGCAGCGGGGGCACGAGGTCGTCGATGATGTCGGTGGCGACGATCCCCGGGTGCAGGGCGTTGACGGTCACTCCGTCGGCGGCGAGGCTGCGGGCGAGGGCGTAGCCGGCGGTGACGGTCATGAGCTTGGCGCGCGCGTAGGCCTCGAACGGCGCGAAACCGGTGACGGGATTGAGTTGCGCGAGGTCGTCGACGCCGGCCAGGTCGAGGGTCGCCGGTCGGGGCCGGCCGGCGAGCTTGATCCGGCGGGTGTCGTTGAGGGTGTCGCTGGCGACGTTCACCACGCGGGCCCGGCCGCGTCGCAGCGGCTCGTCCAGCAGGGTGGTGAAGCCGTAGGCGGCGAGGTAGTCGAGGGCGATGTGCATCTCGACGCCGTCGGCCGACAGACGGTGCTCGGAGTAGTGCGCGCCGGCGTTGTTGACGAGGACGTGGATCCGGTCGTAACGGTCCGAAATGGTCTTCGCCGCGGTCACGACGTCCGCGCGCCGGGACAGGTCTCCGGGGATGACGTCGAGCCGGTTCGCTGCCGATGCGCCGATCAGGGCGCGCAGGGCGTCCGCACGGGCCGGGTCGCGGGCGACGGTGACCACGTGCGCCCCGGCGCGGACGAGGTCGGCGGCGATGATCCGGCCCATGCCGCCGGTCGCACCGGTGACGACGGCGACCTTCTTCGTCAGGTCGTTCATCGGACCACCCGCGGGCAGGCGTGGGTGTACTGCGGGGTTTCGGCCTCGCCGACCAGGAACGCGGCGAGATCGGCGCGCCCGACCGAGCTCCACATCCGGATCGGCAGGTCGGTGCCGGCCCGGTACTTCCCGATCCGCCGGCGGTCCGACAGCTTCGGCGGCCGCGCGATCGTCCACTGCAGACCGGAGGCGGTGATGAGCTGCTCCATCGTTTCCTTGTCGTGCATCCGCTCGGCCACGTTCGCCCACACGGCCAAGGAGTACAGCGACCTGTCGTGGGTCTCCAGCACGCCGTGCGCGCTGACGGCGACCAAGCGGGCCACTCCCGTCGCCTTCATCGCCGTGACCGCGGAGCGGATGCCCTCGGTGCAGACCGTCGTCGGCCCCTTGTCCGCTCCGCCCAGCGCGCTGATCACCACGTCCGTGCCCGGCAGGGCGCGCGTGAGGGCCGAGACGTCCGTGACCTCGGGCCAGGTCACTTCGTCTAGACCGGCCTTCGGCGCGAACGTTCCGGCCCGGCGGGTCAGCGCGACCACGTGGTGCCCGCGCTGAAGCGCCGTGGACACCACGTGACGGCCGGTGGCGCCCGTGGCCCCGAGGACCGCCACCTGCATCTGTGAAACAGATTGTCTCATAACTTGATGATGCCCGGCCGGTGCGCTATGAGTCAAGGTGTCTCACAGAATCGGCTCGTGACCGGTCGAGCGCGCGCCGAGATCAGCGCGGCTCGCCGAACCAGTGACCGAGTGCCGGTTCGAGGTCGTCCGGGTCGCCGGCCCAGCAGACGTAACCGTCCGGGCGGATGAGCATCGGCTCGGCCGCGGTGTGCCGGCCCACGCGGTCGACCCGGTCCGGCCAGAGGGCGGCGACCTTGGCGAACCGGTCGTCCGGGTCGATCAGGAGGCCGCGCCCGGAACGCAGCAGTTCGTGCGACCGGACCGGGCCGAGGTCCAGGTCCGGCGCGGGAAGGCCGACGCGCGGCCGGTCGTCGCCCGGCATCGGGTAGCGGATGCCCATCCCGGACAGCGTGTCGTCGAGGTGGTACTGCACGTCCCTCAGTTGCGTCAGGGCCGCGAACAGGTCCTTGGTGGCCAGCAGGTCCGGGTCGCGGGTGCCCTCCTGGTCCATCAGGAGGCTCTGCGCCTGGACGTTGCGCAGCACGGCGGCCGCGACCGGGTGGCGTTCGGCGTGGTAGGTGCCGAGCAGGTGCTCCGGCGCCCAGCCGTGCACCGCGGCGCCGAGTTTCCACCCGAGGTTGAGCGCGTCCTGGATCCCGGTGTTCATGCCCTGCGCGCCGATCGGGAGGTGCACGTGGGCGGCGTCGCCGGCCAGGAACACGCGCCCGTGCCGGTACTGCGCGGCTTGCCGGGCGGCGTTGGTGATGCGGCGGGCGTAGCGCAGTTCGAGCAGTTCCACGCGAGAGCCGAAGGCGGCGCGCAGCCCGTCGCGGATCTCGTCCTCCGTGACCGGGACGTCCCGGGGCAGCGACCGGCCCGGACCGCCCATCGAGAGCCGGCGCAGCGGCCTGCCCTGCGGGTCGGTGCCGAGCGGGAACACCGCCGCCCAGTGCCCGTCGTCGCCCCGGGCGTGCGTCATCGCCTGGACGTCGCCGCTCAGCCGGACGTCGGCGGCGACCACGGTCACCGTCCCCGGCCGGCCGGGGAACTCGGCGTCCAGCAGCGACCGCACCGTGCTGTGGCCGCCGTCGGCGGCGACGAGATACCGGGAGCGGATGACACCGCCGCCGGCGAACGTCGCGGTGACGCCGTCCTCGTCCTGGGTGAGGCCGGTCAGCTCGTGGTCGCGTCGCACGTGGATGCCGTGTGCGGCAAGGTGTTCTTCGAGAAAGCCTTCGATCACCACCTGCGGGATGGACCGCCACGGATGGCGGTGCCGGCCGCGGGTGAGCGGGAGCGTGATCCCGGCGAAGTGGGCGATGCCGGCCGGGTGGTTTCCGGTGGCCAGCAACGGTTCCAGCAGGCCGCGCTGGTCGAAGGCCTCCTGGGTGCGGGATTGCACGCCGCCCGCCTTCGACAGCGTGCTGCGCCGCGGCAGCTTGTCGACGACCACGGCCGGCACCCCCGCCACGCGCAGTTCGTTGGCCAGCGTCAGGCCGGTCGGGCCGGCGCCGGCGACGAGCACCTCGGTGTCCATGGATTCTCCCCTGGTTGTGCCGATCATGACGAGAGCGACGCTCCGCCGGCCGACGCGGAGGAGCCAGAAACCGGCTTGATTGCGTCGGTATCCGACGCCGATTACGCTTTGCGTAGTGGAATCCGACTACGACGAGCTGGATCGTCGGCTCGTGCACGCCCTGCAGATCAACGGCCGGGCCCCGTTCAGCACGATCGCCGACGTTCTCGGCGTGTCGGATCGCACCATCGCCCGCCGGTACGCCCGGTTGCGGGCGGCCGGGGCGGTGCGGGTGCTCGGCGGGGTCGACCCGACGGCGCTGGGGGTGGTGCTGTGGTTCCTGCGGGTGCGGTGCGCGCCCGCCGCGTCGGTCCCGGTCGCCGAGGCGCTGGCCCGGCGTCCCGACACGTCCTGGGTGAGCATCAGCTCCGGCGGCACCGAGATCACCTGCACGGTCCGCACCGAGAGCGTGGCCGACAGCGAAGCGCTGCTGCTGGCCAAGCTTCCCCGCACCCCACGCGTGGAGGGCGTCACCGCGCACTCCGTGCTGCACGCGTTCTACGGCGGCCCGGACAACCTGGTCGCCAAGCTCGGCTCGCTGGACGAGCAGGCGATCGAGCGGCTGCGCCCGCTCCCGGTGCCGCACCGGCCGGGACCGGTGCGGCTCGACGACGGGGACCGCAGGCTCCTGGCCGCGCTGGCCACCGACGGCCGGACCGAGCTCGAGCGGCTGGCCGCGCTGACCGGCTGGTCGCCGACGACGGTCCGGCGCCGGATGACCGAGCTGCGCGAACGCGGGGTGCTGTACCTGGACATCGACGTCGACGGAAGCCTGTTCGGCGTCGGCACCCGGACGCTGCTGTGGCTTTCGGTCGCCCCCGCGTACCTGGAGGAGGCCGGTACCGCGCTGGCCGGGCACCCGGAGATCGCGTTCGCCGCCGCCACGACCGGGCCGACGAACCTGTACGCGAGCGTGGTGTGCGCGGACCAGCAGGAGCTGTACCGGTACCTGACCACGCGGGTGGCCAAGCTGCCCGCCATCACGCACATCGAGACGGCGCCGGTGATCAGGACGGTCAAGCGGGCGGCGAACCAAAGCCACACCGGGCTCGTCCGCGGCCCGGGGTAGTAGTTTCACCGACGATCGAGGGGAGCTGACGGAGTGGCACGGCTACATGTCGGCTGCGCGATGTGGACGCACAAGGCGTGGCCCGGGCGGTTCCTGCCGCAGTCCCTGCCGGCCAAGGAGCGCCTGCGGGCCTACGCCGGCTGGTGCAACGCGGTCGAGGGCAACACGACCTTCTACGCGACTCCCGCCCGCGACACCGTCGTGAGCTGGGCGCAGCAGACCGATCCCGGCTTCCGGTTCGTGGTCAAGGTGCCCAAGGTCGTCACGCACGAGCGCCGGTTCGCCGGGGTCGAAGCCGAGATGCGGGCGTTCCTGGACGCCATCGAACCCCTCGGCGAACGGGCGGTCCTGTGGACCCAGCTGCCCGGCTCGTTCGGCCCGCCGGACGTCGACGACCTCGGCCGCTTCCTGCGCCGGCTCCCGGCCGGCCTCCGGCGCGCCGTGGAGGTACGCCACCCGGACTTCTTCACCGACGCCGGATCGACGTCCCTGCTGGAAGGGACGCTCGCCGTCGCGGACGCCGAGTGGGTGCCGTTCGACACCACGGTCTTCTTCCGGCGCCCGCCCACCAGCGAGGCCGAGCAGGACGCCTGGGCCAGGAAACCACGGCTGCCGCGGCGGACGCGCGCGCTGACCGACCGGCCGGTCGTCCGTTACCTGGGCCGGGACTCGGTCGAGGAGACGGTCGAAGGCTGGCGGCCGTGGGCCGCGGTGGTCGCCGGCTGGCTGCGCGAGGGCCGGTCGCCGACGGTGTTCCTGCACACCCCCGACAACAACGACGCGCCGGCGCTCGCCCGCCGCTTCCACGACGACGTGCGAGCGCTGGTGCCCGATCTGGACGCCTTGCCGGAACCGGAACCGGTCGAGCCCGCGACCCTCTTCTGAGCGAAGTCGTTCAGCGCCTTTCGGCTACGCGCTCGCCGGTGTGAGACGGTCGGAGGGTGACGAGAAGCGCTGCGGAGTTCGACCGCTGGTACGCGGATCGGACGGAGTCGCCGGTGGCCGACGAGCTGGTGCGGCGCGTGCTCGGCCTTCCGCCGGACCTGCAGTCCACCAGCCTGCTGAGCGGAGCCGGGCTCGACGAGGTCGTGGCGGCGCTTGACCTGCGTGCTGGGCAGGTCCTGCTGGATCTGGCGGGCGGCCGGGGAGGGTACGGGCTGGAAATCGCGCGGCGCAGCGGCTGCCGCGTGACCGGGGTGGACTTTTCGGCGGTCGCGACCGAGCAGGCTCGGCACCGGGCACAGACGCTGGGGGTTGGCGGATCGAGCCGATTTCCAGGTGGGTGAACTGACCGGAACGGGTCTGGCCACGGCGTCGGTCGACGCGGTCTCCTTCCCGGCGGGCGCTTGGTCATCACCTGCTGGGAGGCCTTGGACGCCGGCGACGAGCGGCTGTCGCCGCTCTTGCGGCAGCTGGATCTGCTCGGGCAGCTGCCGCGCGCCGGATTCGTGGACGTCGAGGTCACCGGCAAACCGGCGTGGCGGCCGGCCGAACGAGCGCTGTGGCAGGGGGCCCTCACCCTCGACGCCGGCGACGACCTCGCGATGCAGTCGATGCAAGCCGAGGCACAACGGGTCCTGGCCACCTTCGACGGACTGCGACGCGTCCTGGCCACGGCAGCCACACCCGCGCCCGCGCCACTGCCGTAGCAGGGGCAACCCCACCGGACCACGACTGGCTTCCGTGCGGAACCCGTCCTAAGTTGATTCATCGCCGACCCAAGGAGGCGTGATGGCCGAACGCACCAAGTACATCCTGGACGAAGCCGATCTCCCGACCCAGTGGTACAACGTCATCCCCGATCTGCCCGAGCCGCCGCCTCCGCCGCTGCATCCCGGCACCCGTGAGCCGGTCGGGCCGGCCGATCTGGCTCCGCTGTTCCCGCAGGCGCTCATCGAGCAGGAAGTGACGACAGAGCGCTATGTCGACATCCCGGAGGAGGTGCGGGAGGTCTACCGGCTCTGGCGGCCGTCTCCGCTCTACCGCGCGCGCCGGCTCGAGAAGGCGCTCGGGACGCCGGCGCGGATCTACTACAAGTACGAAGGTGTCAGCCCGGTCGGCTCCCACAAGCCGAACACCGCGGTGCCGCAGGCGTACTACAACGCGCAGGAGGGCGTCACCCGGCTCACCACCGAGACCGGCGCCGGCCAGTGGGGCAGCGCGCTCGCCTTCGCCTGCGCGCAGTACGGCCTCGAGTGCGAGGTCTGGCAGGTCCGCGCCTCCTACGACCAGAAGCCCTACCGCAAGCTGATGATGGAGACGTTCGGCGCGACGGTGCACCCCAGCCCGTCGGAGCTGACGGAGTCCGGCAAGGCCATCCTCGCCGAGCACCCCGACTCGACCGGCAGCCTCGGCATCGCCATCAGCGAGGCGGTCGAGCAGGCGGCGCAGGACCCCGATACGCGGTACGCGCTGGGCAGCGTCCTCAACCACGTGCTGCTGCACCAGACGATCATCGGCGAGGAGGCCCTGCGCCAGTTCGAGCAGGCCGGCGACACCCCGGACCTCCTCGTCGGGTGCACCGGCGGTGGCTCCAACTTCGGCGGGCTGGCCTTCCCGTTCCTGCGGGAGAAGCTGGCCGGCCGGATGGACCCGGTGATCCGCGCGGTCGAGCCGGCCGCGTGCCCGTCGCTGACGCGCGGGAAGTACGCCTACGACTTCGGCGACACCGCCGGGCTCACCCCGCTGCTCAAGATGCACACGCTCGGCCACGACTTCATCCCCGACCCGATCCACGCGGGTGGCCTGCGCTACCACGGGATGTCGCCGCTGATCTCGCACATCTACGAGCTCGGCCTGATCGAGGCGATCGCCATCGGGCAGCAGGAGTGCTTCGCCGCTGGTGTGCGGTTCGCCCGTTCCGAGGGCATCATCCCGGCCCCGGAGCCGACGCACGCGCTCGCCGCGTGCATCCAGGAAGCGTTGCGGTGCAAGGAAACCGGCGAGGAGAAGGTGATCCTCACGGCACTGTGCGGCCACGCCCACCTGGACCTGCCGGCCTACGGCGCCTACCTCGCGGGCGACATGGTCGACAACGAGCTGTCCGATGCCGCCCTCGAGGAGGCCCTGGCCACGCTGCCGTAGCGGCCGTCCCGCCGGGGCCTCGCGGCCCTGCCGGGATCAGACGGTGAGGACCACCTTGCCCTGGAGGTGCCCGCCCTCGAGCCGCCGGTGCGCGTCGGCGACGCGGTCGAACGGGAACGTCTCCTGCACGTGGACCCGCAGCTTGCCCTGGTCGACGAGGTCCACGAGACCCCGCAGGGCAACGGGATCCGGCTCGACGGCGATGCCGCTGAAGCGCAGGCCGGCCGCCTCGTACTTGGCGATGAGCGCCGAATCCTCCTCGGCGACCGCCGTCACCAGGTGACCGCCGGGGCGGAGCACCCCGAGCGACCGCTCGGCGGCGTCACCGCCGAGCGTGTCGAGCACGACGTCGACGTCGCGGACCACCTCGGCGAAGTCGGCCTTCGTGTAGTCGATCACCTCGTCGGCGCCGAGCCCCGCCACGAACTCCCGTTTGCTCCCGCTCGCGGTCGTGATCACGTGCGCGCCGAGCGCCTTCGCGAGCTGGATGGCGACGTGGCCGACCCCGCCACCGCCGCCGTGGACCAGGACGCGGCGGCCCTCGGTCACGCCGCCGAGGTCGACGAGGCCCTGCCACGCCGTCAACCCGACGACCGGCAGGGCCGCCGCCTCGACGTGCGAAAGCGACGCCGGCTTGCGCACCAGGTGCAGCGCCGGCGCCGCGACGAACTCGGCGTACGCGCCGGCCGCCCGCGGGAACAGCGGCATGCCGAACACCTCGTCGCCGGGCCGGAACCGCCACGTCTGCGCCTGCTCGACCACACCGCTGATGTCCCAGCCGAGGACGAACGGCGGCGGGCCGAGCAGCGGGAACTCGCCGTCACGCAAGCGCGCTTCCAGCGGGTTCAGCCCGATCGCCTCGACGCGGACGAGTACTTCGGTCGGCCGGGGCCGGGGCTCCGGCGCGTCCTCGATGGTGAGCACCTCGGGACCGCCGAGCGTGTGCTGGGTGATGATGCGCATGCCACACACGCTAGGCACCCGACAGGAACCCGCGGGTACCTTTGGTGCCATGAGCGGATTCGGTGCCGGCGGCCCCTTTCTCGCCGACTGCCCGGCACGCCTGGCGATCGAGCTGCTCGCCGACAAGTGGACGGCGGTCGTGCTCTACGGCCTCAGCGAGGGCCCGGTGCGCCACGGCGACCTGGCCGGGCTGATCGGCGGCGTCTCCCGCAAGATGCTCACCCAGACACTGCGCCGGCTCGAGGCGCACGGGCTCGTCCGCCGCCACGCCTACGCCGAGGTGCCGCCCCGGGTCGAGTACGAGCTCACCCCGCTCGGGGCGACGCTGATCGAGCCGATCCACACGCTGACCGAGTGGGCGCGGGCGAACGGCGAGGCGGTGCTCGACGCCCTTGATGCCGCTCCCGAGCCGGACGCCCGAGGCGGGCTCAGCGCTTCAGCGTGAACGCGAAGGCGCCGGAAAGCGCGCCGCTCCGCCGGACCGCCGAGACGAGCTTTCCTTTCGTGCGCAGCCTTTCGGCCTCGGCGCGCGGCCGGCCGCATCCGGGCCGTGCTCAGAGCACGTCGGGGATTTCGGGGCGGATCAGCTCGGTGTGGCTGCCGGCCAGGACGACCCGGTCGCGGCCCGCTTCCTTCGCCGCGAACACCGCGTCGTCGGCCGCCTGCAGCAGGATCGTGTACTCCTTGGCCGTTTCCGGGTACACCGCCGCGCCGATCGACGCCGTCAGGCCGGTGATCACCTCGGGTTTGCCCGGGCGGACCACCGGGACCGGCACCTCGATGCCGGCGATCGCGGCGCGGATGCGGTCGGCGATGGCCACGATCTCCGCGCTCGTCGCGCCGGGGAGCAGGACCACGAACTCGTCACCGCCGAAGCGGCCGACGTAGTCGCCGCCACGCACCGAACCCTGGACGACCGCCGCGATCGCGCGCAGCACCTCGTCACCGGCCAGGTGGCCGTTGCTGTCGTCGATGGTCTTGAAGTGATCGATGTCGATCATCAGCACACCCGCGGTCGACGACAGCTCGGCCGCGCGGGCCAGCTCGGCGCGGGCCAGCTGCACCCAGAACTCGGGCGCCAGCAGCGAGGTCTTCGAATCGGTGCGCGCGGCGGCCTGGAACTGCGGCAGCAGCAGCCCGATGTGCAGGGCCACCGGCGTCACCATGAGGACCGGGAGCAGCCACGGCCGGACCGTCATGACCAGCGCGATGCCGCAGCCGACGCCGACCGCGGCGAGCACGATCAGCACGTCGGACGGGTTGCCGAACGCCTGCCGCGGCGGCTTTCCCGGGTTGCTCAGCACGATCGCGAGGATCACCAGCACGTAGTTGAGTCCGAAGTAGACGATCCCGGACGCCAGCAGCGCGGTCATCCCGCCGAACCCGTCGAGGTAAGGTACGTACGGCGCCACGTGCCCGCCGGTGCCGGCGGTCAGCACGCCGCCCGCCGCGGTGCAGGCCAGGATCACGGTCGCCCCGGAGAACACTTTCCGGTGAACCACGCCCCGTCGTTTGTAGACGCGGAACCACGAGTGGGCGTAGCTGACCACGATCACCAAGGTGGCCAGGGGCGGCGGCAGCAGGAGCAGCCCGGCGAAGATCCAGATCGACTGCAGGTGCATGTGCGGCCGGCCGTCCGCGGCGAGCTCGCGGATGCGCTCGATGCGTTGTGCCGCTTCGAGATGCACGATCTCGCCGGCGAGGATCAGGCCGCACCACAGCGTCGACTGGCTCGTGATCGGCACGAGCCCGGCGGTCGCGGCCACGGCGACCAGAGCCAGTACGTCGACCACGAGGACATAACCGAACACCGGAGTGGGCAGCTTCCACATGGCCCACGCACGGATACCCGATCGTGGACGTTCTGAGCTGGGCTTACACCCTTGGGACCCGGAGAATCCCACGGAACGCCCCTCTTTCCAGGACGGAACTGTTCGCGGAATCGTCACTGTAATCGAATGAACGCGGTGTGTCACTAGGCTGGTCGGGCTACCGTCCGGTTACGCACCGTGCAAGATCGCCCCACATCGCACACCATAAGGAGAAATCATGTCGCACTTCCTGCCCAACGCCAACATCGTCCCGTCCCGCCGTCGCGCGCAGCGGCCCACCGACTGGACGCGTCAGCTGCCGACGGACTGGACCCGGTCCATCCCGACCGACTGGACCGCGCGGCAGATCCCGACCGACTGGACCGCGCGCGAACTGCCGACCGACTGGACCGCGCACCAGCTGCCGACCGACTGGGCCGGCACCGAGGCCGGCGCCGGCGTCGCACCACTGCCCGAGTGCCCGACGGACTGGACGACCCGCACCGGTCAGCGCCCCACCGACTGGACGCGCTTCTGAGAACCGGCACCCCGGTGACCGGGACCCGAGGAGGGACCGGTCGCCGGGGAACGGCCGACACGGCATTGTGGGACCGGCGCACCCGGCTCGCTCAGGACGGCTCGGCGGCCGGCTGCGCCCGGTGCCAGAGCCGGGCCGCGCCGAACGCCGCGAGCACGCCCACCGCACCCGCCGCGGCCACCACGCCGTGCGGGGCCACCCGCTCGGCCGCGAGCCCGGCGAGCACCACGCCCAGCCCCTGTGAGACCCGCAACGCCGTCAGCGCGAAGCCGAACGCCTGCGCGCGCTGGGCTTCCGGGGTCAGCTGGACGAACGTCGTGTTGGCGATGAGGTTGTAGGAGGCCGCGATCCCGGACAGGGTGAGCAGCGCGAGCGTCGCCCCGAGGTCCGGCCGCAGCGCGCAGCCCAGCAGGGCCGCGCACGCCAGCACCGCGAGCGGCCCGAGCAGCCTGCCGCGCCGCTCGGGCGGGATGCGCGACAGCGCGGCCATGCCCACGACGTTGCCCAGCGCGTACGCCCCGAGCAGCAGCCCGACCGCCACCGCGCCGCCGCCGAGCTCGGCCGCGTACGGCGCCGCGATCGCCTCGCCCGCGATGTAGATCCCGGACACGCACCCCAGCGCCACCAGGGCGAGCCGGCGGCGGTCGCCGACGACCACCGTCCAGCCCGCGCGGACGTGGCGCCACCAGCGGACGCCGGGTTCGGCCCGCGGCGGCCGCGCCCGCACACCCGCGGCCAGCAGCAGCGCCGACACCGCGAAGCTGGCCGCGTCCACCAGCAGGGCGCCGGCGGTGCCGAGCCAGGCGACGAGCAGCCCGCCGAGCGCGAACCCGGCGACCTGCCCGGCCTGCACCAGGATCATCAGCAGGCCCATCCCCGGCACGAACGTCTCGTCCGGCAGCACCTGCGGCATCAGCGCGGCCCGTGCGGAGTTCCACACCGGGTTGAACAGCTGGACGCCGACGAGCAGCGCGGCCACCGCGGGCAACGGCAGCCCGGGCAGCGCCATCGCCGTCACCGCGACGGCGCGCACGACGTCGGCCACGACCATCACCCGCCGCGGCGGGTAGCGGTCGGCGAGGCCGGACAGCAGCGGTCCGCCGACGAGGTCGGGCAGGAACGTCAGCGCGTAGGTCAGCGCGGCCCAGCCGGGCGAGTTCGTGCGGTCGTACACCAGGATCGACAGCGCGACGCGCGCGAGCTGGTCACCGGTGACGGAGACCAGCTGGGCGCCGAACAGCGCCCGGAACTCCGACACCGCGAGAACGTCCCGGAACCCTGCCGCACGTGCCGTCATCGCGCCCCCGGTGACTCGCGGAAGCACTCAGCGTACCGGCGTGGAAGCAGCCGGTGAACGGCCGTTAGGAGGGGCCGCAGGTGATTTTCGGTTGCGGGTTGTAGCGGACGGTCCGGGTCGAGCGGCTGATCTCACGGCCGGAGGAGACGTCCTTGAGCACACGGGTGTCGGTGGTGGTGAAGCCGGGCGCGCCGGTGGAGGCGTGGCAGTTCTCGGCCGGCCCCGGCTTGGTCGGCGGGTCGCTCGGGTTGACCCGGGTGCCCGGGATCGACTCGACGGTGTAGCGCTTGGTGCCCCACAGTTTCACGGTGAGGGACGACGGCGTCCAGATCGTCTGGATCGCGATGCCGGTCGGCGAGTCGTTGGTGAACTTGATGTCGATGACGCTGGCACCGTTGGGGTTCTGGAACACCGTCGCCTCGCGCGCGGCGGGGTAGCGGCTGATGTAGTAGCTGTGCTCCTTGTGCCCCGCGTCCTTCATGCCCGCGAAGTACGACGCGTTGTACAGCGTCGTCGCGAACTGCGAGATGCCGCCGCCGACCTCGCGCGCCGGGGCGCCGTTCTCGATCACGCCCGCCTCGACGTAGCCCTGCGGCTTGCCGCGCGGGCCGGTGAACCCGTTGAGGCTGAAGGTTTCCCCCGGTTTGACGATGGCGCCGTTCACCTTCTGCGCGACCACGCGGATGTTCGTGCCGGAGTCGGCCGCGAAGCCGCCGGTGGTGAACTCGCCGACGACTTCCTTGACGCCCAGCTGGTTCGCCTGGTCGGTCGTCACCTTCGCCGGGCTGTCCTGGTAGATCGCGGCGACCTCGCGGCCGTCGGTCTTCTTCAGGACGTCGGGCAGCGGCTTGAGGCTCGGGTCCCAGTCGATGGTCCGGCCGTCGGTCGACGGGTCCACGGTGGGCTTGCCGCCTTCGAAGACGATGGTCGCCTCCTTGCCCTCCTTCTCGGTGGACTTCAGCTGCGGCTTGGCGGCGTCGGCGATCTTGGCGTTGTCGATCTTCGGGGTCAGCCCGCCGCCCTCGGCGGGTTCGAAGCTCAGCGCCGCGGCGATCACGTCCGGCTTGACGGTGGCGTTCTTGCCGTCGCCCTTGACGACCAGCGGGCCCGAGACGGCGGGCTTCGCGAACTGCTCTAGCGCGGCCTGGACGCCTTCCGGGGTGGTGCGGACCGGCGTGCTCGTCACCGGCAGGGCGAGGGTCTCACCGCGAGCCCACTTCTCGACGACGGCGGCCTTCGCGGCCTCGACGTCGAGCTTCTGCCCGGGCTTCGGCGCGACGGCGACCGGGTTCGTGCCCTCGAACTTCACGGTGCCTTCGGCGGCCTCGCGGTCGACCTGGCCGCGGAGGCGGTCGAGCGCGGCGGCGAGCTTGGCGTCGTCGGCTTGGCTGACGACACCGACCTCGCGGCTGGAGAAGAGGGAGGAGAGGCGCGTGAACGGGTTCAGCGGCTGCTCGCCGGCCTGGTCCAGCGTCTGCGTCCAGTCGAGGGTCAGCCCGGCGAGGGTGGGGGACAGCGTGCCTCCGACGTCGCCGGCCGTCACGGCCAGCGGACGGGTGAGCCGCGGCTCGATCTGCCCGCGCAGCTCCTGCTCGGCGGCGGCGCGGTCCATGCCGCCGACGTCGACCCCCGCGACGGTCACCCCGCGCGGGACGCTGCCCTGGCTGGCCAGCAGGTCGACGCCGTAGACCACGACCAGCAGCCCGAAGACGCCACCGGCGATCCAGCCGGCCGTGCGCAGGCTTTTCCGGTTCGGTGGCTTGACCGGGGTTTCGGGTTCGGCGTCGGGGCGGACGACCGGCAGGACGTCCGTCTGCTCACCGTGTGACTCGGGCCAGCGCGGTTCGTACGGCAACTCTCCACCCCTTCAACGCGGCGCCCGATCGCGCCGGTGACGGGGCCAGCGTACGTGGCACCCGGACAAGCCGTACGACTCGCCCTAACGGGGGATGAACCGGACGCTCAGCGCGCGTCGGGCTCCGGGTTGTGGCCCGCCCTGGCCAGGAAGTCGAAGTCGCAACCCTCGTCGGCCTGGGTGATGTGCTCGGCGTAGAGCGCCCCGTAACCCCGCTCGAACGGCGGCGCGGGAGGCGTCCACGAAGCACGACGACGGGCCAGCTCCTCATCGGACACCTCCAGCACCAGCCTGCGGCCGGGGACGTCCAGCGTGATCAGGTCGCCGTCACGGACCAGCGCCAGCGGGCCGCCCACGTGGGACTCCGGCGCCACGTGCAGCACGCACGCCCCGTAGCTCGTGCCGCTCATCCGGGCGTCGGAGATCCGGACCATGTCGCGGACCCCGGCCGCCAGCAGGTGCGCGGGGATCGGCAGCATCCCGTACTCCGGCATGCCCGGGCCGCCGAGCGGGCCGGAGCCGCGCAGCACCAGCACCGAATCCGCGGTGATGGCCGGGTTGTCGATCCGTTTCTTCAGGTCGCGGTAGTTCTCGAAGACCACGGCCGGGCCGGTGTGGGTCAGCAGGTCCGGCTCGGCGGCGATGTGCTTGATCACCGCGCCCGACGGCGCCAGGTTGCCGTGCAGCACCGCGACCCCGCCCTCGGCGGCGACCGGGTTGTCGCGCGGCCGGATGACGTCGTCGTCGTGCACCGACGCCGACGCGAGGTTGTCGCCGAGGGTCCGGCCGGTGACCGTCGGCCGGTCGAGGTGCAGCAGGTCGGTCAGCCGCGACAGCAGCCCCGGCAGGCCGCCCGCGTAGTAGAAGTCCTCCATCAGCCAGTCACCGCCGGGACGGATGTTGGCCAGCACCGGCACGTTCCGCGCGATCGCGTCGAAATCGGCCAGCGAAACCGGAATCCCGCTGCGTCCGGCCATCGCGATCAGGTGGATCACGGCGTTGGTCGAGCCGCCGAGGGCGAGCACGGTCGTGATGGCGTCCGCGTACGCGCGCTTGTCCAGCACCTGCGTGATGGTCAGGTCCTCCCAGACCATGCCGACGATCCGCGCGCCGCTCGCCGCGGCCATCCGGTGGTGGGCCGAGTCGACGGCCGGGATCGACGCCGCGCCCGGCAGCGTCACGCCCAGTACCTCCGCGGCCGACGTCATGGTCGACGCCGTGCCCATCGTCATGCAGTGGCCGGGCGACCGGGCCAGCCCGCGCTCCAGTTCGGACAGTTCGGCGTCGCCGATCCGGCCCGCGCGCTTCTCGTCCCAGTACTTCCACATGTCGGTGCCGCTGCCCAGCACCTCATTGCGCCAGTGCCCGCGCAGCATCGGCCCGGCCGGCACGAAGACGGCGGGCAGCCGCGCGCTGGCCGCGCCCATCAGCAGCGCCGGCGTGGTCTTGTCGCAGCCGCCCATCAGCACCGCGCCGTCGATCGGGTAGGACCGCAGGATCTCCTCGGTCTCCATGGCGAGCAGGTTGCGGTAGAGCATCGGCGTCGGCTTCTGGTAGGTCTCCGAGAGCGTCGCCACCGGGAACTCCAGCGGGAAGCCGCCCGCCTGCCACACCCCGCGCTTGACCTGCTCGGCGCGTTCCCGCAGGTGCATGTGGCACGGGTTGATGTCCGACCACGTGTTGAGGATGCCGATCACCGGCTTGCCGAGGTGCTCTTCCGGGTTGTAGCCCAGCTGGCGGCTGCGGGCGCGGTGGCTGAAGTCGCGCAGGTCGTCGCCGCCGTACCACCGGTGGCTGCGGAGCTCCTCGGGTCGCTTCATGTCACCCAGTATGGCATCTGATATATGATCCTGAGGGGCTGGTTGAATGAGCTCCGACACGACCGAGGGAGCGCACCATGACCGGGACGTTCAGCCTGCCCGCATCCCGGACCGAAGTGGTCCTGGAAGAGATCCGCCGCGGCATCCTCACCCGCGAGCTGCTTCCCGGCCAGCCCCTGGTCGAAGCCGAGCTGGCCGCGCGGCTGGGCGTGTCGAAGACGCCGGTGCGCGAGGCGCTCAAGGTGCTCTCCAACTCCGGCTTGGTGACGTTCAGCCCGTACAAGGGCGCGTCGGTCTGCGTGGTCGACGCCGACCTGGCCCGGTCCGTCTACGACGTGCGGACGGTGCTCGAGCCCGAAGCCGTCCGGCGCACCGTCGAGCGGCGCGACGCGGACCTGCTGGAAGACGCCGCGGACGCGCTGAAGGAGGCGTCGGCGGCGATCGCGGACAAGGACCAGGTCGCGCTCAGCCTGCTCAACCGCCGGTTCCACCGCGCGCTCTACCGCGGCTGCGGCAACCCGCTGATGGTCTCCATCCTGGACGACCTCAAGGACCGCGCGGCGCTGATCACCGTCGTCGGCTGGGAGGCCAACCCCAGCTGGAAGAAGGAGTGGGCCGAGCACAAGGCCGTGCTCGCGGCGGCCAAGAAGGGCGACGCCGACGGCGCGGCCACGCTGCTGCGCGACCACATCGGCGGCTTCCTGGAACGCGTGCTGAAGGCCATCGAGTGAAGCTCCTGATCGTCTCCGACACCCACCTCCCCGGCCGCGCCCGCGTGCTGCCCGAGCCGGTCTGGCGGGCGGTCGAGGCCGCGGACGTCGTCGTGCACGCGGGTGACTGGGTGGACGTCACCCTGCTCGACGAGCTGGAGGCGCGCAGCAAGCGGCTCATCGGCGTCTACGGCAACAACGACGGCCCGGCACTCCGCGAGAGGCTGCCGGAGATCGCCCGGGCGGACCTCGACGGCGTCCGCCTGGCCGTCATCCACGAGACGGGCGCGAAGCAGGGCCGCGAGCAGCGGTGTGACGCGCGGTTCCCGGACACCGACGTGCTCGTGTTCGGCCACAGCCACATCCCGTGGGACACGACCACCCCGGCCGGCCTGCGCCTGCTCAACCCGGGTTCGCCCACCGACCGCCGCCGTCAGCCGTTCTGCACCTACCAGACGGCGCGGATCTCGGAAGGTGCGCTGACGGACGTCGAGCTGCACGAACTGCCCCCGAGGGGGTAGGAAGGTCCCATGGATCCGGCATGGGCCTTGCGGGAGATCGCGTTCCAGCTGGAACGCGCGGGGGAGCCGAGCTACCGGGTGCGCGCGTTCCGCAACGCCGCCGCGACCGTCGACAAGACCGATGCCGGCAGGCTGGCGTCGATGGCCGAGAACGGCACGCTCACGTCGTTGCCCGGGATCGGGAAGGCCACCGCCGGCGTCATCGAAGACGCGCTGGCCGGCCGGGATCCGGCGTACCGCGAGAAGATCGTCGAAGCGAAGCTGCCGGACGGCGAACCGCTGCGGTCCGCGCTGAAGGGCGACTGCCACACCCATTCCGACTGGTCGGACGGCGGCAGCTCGATCGGGGAGATGGCCGTCGCGGGCCGTGAGCTCGGGCACGACTGGATGGTGCTGACCGACCACTCGCCGCGGCTGACCGTCGCGAACGGGCTGTCGCCCGACCGGCTGCGGACGCAGATGCAGATCGTCGCCAAGGCCAACGAGCTGATGGCGCCGTTCCGGCTGCTGCACGGCATCGAGGTCGACATCCTCGACGACGGCGCGCTCGACCAGGAAGAGGAGTTGCTCGCGCAGCTCGACTTCGTCGTCGCGAGCGTGCACTCGAAGCTGCGGATGCCGGCCAAGGACATGACCCGGCGGATGCTCGCCGCGGTGCGGAACCCGCACGTCCGGGTGCTGGGGCACTGCACCGGCCGGCTGGTCACCGGCCGCGGCCGTCCCGAGTCGGAGTTCGACGCCAAGGCGGTGTTCACCGCTTGCCGCGAGAACGGCGTCGCGGTCGAGATCAACTCGCGGCCCGAACGTCTCGACCCGCCGATGAAGCTGCTGCGCCTGGCCGCGGAACTCGGCTGCGAGTTCGCGATCGACAGCGACGCGCACGCGCCCGGCCAGCTCGACTGGCAGGGTTACGGCTGCGAGCGGGCGATCAAGGCCGGGATCGGGCCCGAGCGGATCATCAACACCCGCACCGCGGACGAGCTGCTCAGCCGCTGACCGAGATGTCGACGACCGGGTGCCGCGCCGGGTCGAGCCAGCGCATCACCGCGTCCAGGTCCGCGCCCGGGATCGCGACGCAGCCCGCGGTCGGCTTCCCGTTGCTCACGTGCAGGAAGAACGCCGATCCGGCGCCCGGCACGACGGGCGAACGGTTGTAGTCGAGCACGACGGCGTGGCCGTAGACCGGGCCCGCCTTGCCGAGGTCCTCACCGGCGGCTTCGTTGAACAGGCAGGTGCCGGGAGCGCAGGAGAAGTGCTTGTTGTAGTACGGGGACTTCACGTCGGACACCCACCAGTCCGAGGTGGTGACCTGCCGGTACGGCAGCCGGGTCCCGTTGGACGGCTTGATCCCGAAGGCCTCGGTCAGCGTCCAGACGCCGGCCGGGGTGTGCGACGTCGATTCGCCGGCCCAGCCGATCCCGTCCTTCCCGACGAACGCGCTGACCGGGCCGTACGCCCTGGTCCAGCCGTTGCCGGTGCGCTGCCACGCCGTCAGCACGGCGGTGGTCGCGCTCGCCGAGTCCGCGACGACGGTGACGACCTGGCCGGCCTTCCCGCGGAAGGACGGCGGGACGGCTCCGGCGGGGCTCGCGGCGGTGGCCAGCAACGCGGCTGCGGCCAGCGTGGCGCCGAGGAGTCTCCTGCCCATGGCTCGAGACCTTAGCGGCGCCACGCCGGCGGCGCACTGTCGTCAGTTGATGGTGTACGAGTCGCCGTACACCTTCCACTTCAGCGGGGTGTGCAGGTCGAAGTTTCCCGCGTTGAGGAACACCAGCTGCTCGGTGTCGACGCGGGAGGTGTCGGCGTGCGCCTCCTCCTGCTTCATGATGACCTTGCGGGCGGCGAAGAACGCCTTGAGGTACGTCGCTTCGTCGCCGCCCTGCGCCGGCGTCTTCGCCTTCTTCATCGCGGCCTTGCGGATGCCGCCGAAGCTGTCGGAGCTGTCGCCGGGGCCGTGCATGACGATGGCGTCGTAGTAGGCGAACTGGCCGAGGTTGCTGAGGCCGTCCGTCTTGCCCTGGCTCACCGCCGGGTTGAAGTACACGCGGTCGCGCTCGTTGTTCTGCGCGGTCTGGAACGCCGTGGTGGCCGCGGCCTGCTTCCAGGCGCTTTCGAACGCCGAGCCGAGCCCGCTGTGCGAGTCGGTGCCGTTCACCTTCCGCAGTGCGGGCAGGTACTTCGCGAGGGGGTTGTCCGGCACGGCGTTCGTGTAGGCCTCGACCAGCTCGAGCATGTCCCCGGTGCCGGAACAGAAACCGATGATGCCGGCGGTGTACCCGCGGCCGTCGCCGATGTCCTCGATGTACTTGTACTGCGCTTTCCAGTCCAGGGAGGAGTTTTCCGCGCTGGAGACCAGCTTCATCGCGATCTCCTTCTTCGCCGCCACGGAAAGGTCGCCGGTGGCTTTGACGGAGGCGCTTTGCGCGGCCAGTGGCGCGGGGGCGGCCGAGGAGAGCGCGGGCGTGGTGATCACGAGGGCGGCGACGGAGGCCGCGCCGAGCGCGCCGATCAGGACCGGCCGCAACTTCTTGCTCATGGGAGAAAACCCTTTCCGCGGAACGTGCCGTGGGGGAGCACGGCCGTTGTGCAATGACGCTGTGGGCATGGCGGACAGCACCCGGAATTCGGTGGCCCTTCGGCTGCCGGAAACGGGTTGCTGGTGGTGCTGCGGCGTAGCGCCACGGTAGCGAAGGGTCAGCACCGCCACAAGGGGGGACGACTTTGTTGGCAAATAGGGAAAAAAGGCGAGCCGAAGTAGACGATTTCGACGTGGTCAGCGGGCGCCGGCGAAGATGCGGATGACGTCCGGCAGCACGTTCACCGGGATCGTCGGGTCGATCGCGCGCTGGACGCCCAGGCCGATGCCCAGGCTGAGCAACGCCGTCGCGGCGTCGTCGGCCGACATCGGGAGCGTGATCCCGAAGCGCTCGGCGTATCCCGAGAGCAGGCCCGCGATGGTGTCGCGGATGGTCTTGTCCCGCGCGGCCAGCTCGGCGCGGACGTGCGGGTTGCGCCGGGCGTTGGTGGCGAACTCGACCTCCAGGGCCGTCCACGCCTCGTCGCCGATGCTGCGCTCGGCCCAGGACTGGAACGCCGCCAGCAGCCCTTCCATCCCGTCCGCGCCGACCAGGGCCTCGGCGACCGCCGCGACCTGCTCGTCGTGGATCCGGTCGAGCACCGCCAGGCAGAGCTCGTCCTTGTTGCGGAAGTTCGAGTAGACCGCGCCCTTCGAGTACCCGGCCTCGTCGGCGACCTTCTCGAGCGACGTCACCGAGTAGCCGTCACGCAGGAAGAGCTGCTTGGCGGTCTCGATGAGCTGCTCGCGGGTGCGCGCCTGGCTTTCCGCGCGGGTGAGTCGGGCCATGCGTTCACTCTAGCCGGGTCCGGAATCGGGGTACCGGCAGTATCGAGATACTGCTAGTCTCCGAAAATGCATCAACGCGACTTCGCGGTCCTCGTCGTCGGCGCCGGGGCGTCGGGGCTGGGGGCCGCCGTCCGGCTCGGCCAGGCCGGCGTCGACGACCTCGCCGTGCTGGAGAAGGCCGACACGCTCGGCGGGACCTGGCGCGACAACACCTATCCCGGCTGCGCCTGCGACGTGCCGTCCGCGCTCTACTCGTACTCGTTCGCCCCCAATCCGGAGTGGACGCGCGCCTTCGCCGGGCAGGCGGAGATCCGGGCCTACCTGCGTGACACGGCCTCGCGGTTCGGGATCACCGAGCGCATCCACTTCGGCGTCGAGGTGACGCGTGCGCAGTGGAACGCGCTGGAGGCGCGGTGGGAGCTGGAGACGTCCCGGGGGCCTTACACGGCAAGGATTCTGGTCGCGGGCACCGGCCCGTGGCACGAGCCGCTGATCCCGGACCTGCCCGGCCTCGACACGTTCCCCGGCGAGGTCTTCCACTCCGCCCGCTGGAACCACGACCACGACCTCGCGGGCAGACGGGTCGCGGTGATCGGCACCGGCGCGTCGGCGGTGCAGTTCGTCCCGGAGATCGTTCCCCGGGTCGAGCGGCTGCACCTGTTCCAGCGCACGGCGCAGTGGGTGCTGCCGAAGCCGGACCACCACGTCCCGGGCGTCGAACGGTTCCTGTTGCGGCGGTTCCCGGCGCTGCAACGGGCTTTGCGCAGCTTGGAGTACGGCGCCATGGAGACGCTCGGGCTCGGCTTCCGGCACCCGTGGCTGCTGCGGCAGGTCCAGAGGCTCGGCCTTTTACACTTGCGGCTGACCGTGCGCGATCCGGTGCTGCGCCGGAAACTCACGCCGGACTACACGCTCGGCTGCAAGCGCCTGCTGATGTCGAACACGTACTACCGCGCGCTGACACGGTCCACAGTGGACGTCCACGCGACAGCGGTGTCTTCGGTGGACGGCAACCGGGTGCTGGGTGCGGACGGCTCGGCCGCCGAGGTCGACACGATCATCTTCGGCACCGGTTTCCACATCCTCGACATGCCGGTGTCGGCCCGCGTGTTCGACGGCGACGGCCGCAGCCTCGACGACCACTGGAAGGGCAGCCCGCAGGCGTTCCGCGGCACGACGGTCGCCGGGTTCCCCAACCTGTACCTGCTGCTCGGCCCGAGCCTCGGCACCGGGCACACGTCGGCGTTCATGATCCTGGAAGCCCAGCTGCGGCACACGGTGGCCGCGGTGACGCGCACACTGCGTTCGGACTGGGCCGCCGTCTCGGTGCGGCCGGAGGCACAGGAAGCGTTCAACGCCGAGGTCCAGGCGGCGCTGCCGGGCACCGTCTACCAGTCCGGCGGCTGTTCGAGCTACTACACGGACGTGAACGGCCGCAACAGTTTCAGCTGGCCGTTCTCGACCGCCCGGCTGCGGACGCAGGTGGGTTCGTTCGACGAAACGGACTACGAGATCCAAGCCGTCCGGTGACCACGAAACCGCGCCACGGCACGGATCGCGGCCGGCTGCACCCCTCGTGTGACCCAGTTCATTCCCGGCGCGAGGTGATTTGTCTCATTCATCCCCCGCGCGGGGCAAAACGATCGGCAAACCTGGCTTGCTGGGCCATTCGGCCTAATGCTCAAGGTGTTACCGCGCAGTAACTCTCCGTTGAGCACACTGGCGAAAGGATTCACCATGGGTATCTCGGACATCGTCTACGCGGCCGCCGACATCGCCTACTTCGCGATCCACGGCGTCGGCCACCTGGTCCACCTGCTGGTGGGCTGACCCGGTCCTCGGTGGGCTGCCCGCCCCGGCAGTCCACTGAGGACGGTCAGAGCGTCTCGAAGCGGATCCCCGCCTTGCCGAGCCGGTCGAGCAGGGCGTCACCCATCGCGGCCGCGGTGGTCACCTGGCCCGCCGTCTCCGGGAGGTCGTCGGTCGCCAGGCACAACGCCGACTCCGCGAGCATCTTCGCCGTCTCGTCGTAACCGGGGTCACCGCCGGACACCTCGGTCACCACGCGCTTGCCGCCGCCCTCGCCGACGAACCGCACCGAGAACCACGACCGGGCCCGGCGCTGCGGGCTCGGCCCGTTGCCGGGCGCCAGCAGCCGGGAAAGCGCTCGCCGGGCCGGCGGGACCTGCGCCGCCGCGAACAGCGCCCCGACGCCGACCGCGCCGCCCGCCAGCACCGGCAGGTGCTTGACCGCGGCGAAGTGCCGGTAGGTGAAGTCCGGGCCGTAGCGCTCGAGCGCCGTCGCCGACCGCCGGACGACCTCGGGGTCGATCGTCGGCAGCGGCACCGCCCACCAGCCCGGGCCGGCCAGCCGGTGCGGGCGGCCGAGCGGGGCGCGGGAGAACCGGCCCGCCGGACGTGGCTCGGCGGCGGCGCGCTCGCGAGCGGCGCGGGCCCCGGCCGGCAGCCGTCCCATGACGGTCAGCGCGCTGAGGAACGTGCCGCCCGAGGGCATTCCGCTCGCCCGGACGTAACCGTCGACCCGCAGCGGCACGCCTTCGGGCAGCTGCCGCACGGTGAACCACGCGCCGAGGTCGTGCGGGATCGAGTCGAACCCGCACGAGTGCACCAGCCGCGCGCCGGTCTCGCGGGCACGCCGGTCGTGCCTGAGGTACATCAGGTCGACGAACTCGGGCTCGCCGGTCAGGTCGACGTAGTCGGTGCCCGCCTCGGCGCACGCCGCCACCAGCGGCTCACCGCGGTCCAGGTAAGGCCCGACCGTCGTGATCACCACCTTCGCAGCCTCGGCGACCGCGCGCAGCGACGCCGGGTCGCCGGAGTCCGCGACGAGCAGGTCGAGCGCGGCGAACCGGTCGTCGATCTCCGCGAGCTTCGCCCGCACGGCCTCGAGCTTGCCGCGGTTGCGCCCGGCCAGCGCCCAGCGCAGGTCCGCGGGCGCGTGCCGGGCCAGGTACTCGGCGGTCAGGCCGCCGGTGAAGCCGGTGGCGCCGAACAGGACCACGTCGTGCGCGCGCATGTCTCCTCCAGAGGACGTCGACGGCGGGACGCGCTCAGGTTACTCGGCAGTCACTTGCGGTCGCCGGTGTAGACGACGGCCGCCGCGACCGCCTCCACCCCGGTGATCACGTCGGCGATGCGGCGCGGGAGCGCCTCGTGCGTGTCGGCCATCCACGCCCGCACCTGCGCCCGGCCGAGTTCCGGTTCGCACAGGTCGGAGACCCCCGCGGTCCACGCGAGCAGCGCCAGGCACGCCGAATGCGGGTCGGGCCGGTCGACGCCGAAGACCGCCGAGCGGGCCTTGCTCCGCGCGGCCGTCGAGACGAGCAGGTCCGCGGGCGGGTAGCGGTGCGTGCGGCGCAACAGCACCCGATCGGGTGCCCGGCGCACGAGCCCGAGCGAGATCAGGTTGTCGGCGGTGATCGACGGCAGTGTCGCGCGCAGGTGGTCGATCCAGTCGCGCACGCCGTGGGCGGCCGTTTCGGAAAGGATTTCGGAAAAGATCCGGTCCATGGTCGGAATTCCCGGCAGCCGCCGGGTGATCGGGCGGACCCTGCGGTCTTCGACGGTGATCCGGTCGGTGAACAGCAGGTCGCACAACACCGCGCCGGCCAGCCCGATGCCGAGTGACGTCCGGCCGAGCACCGCGCGCCCGGTGAACTCGTCGTGCCCGAGGAAGAAGAACGAATCGACCAAGGTGAGCCGGCGCATGACGGAAATGGGCCCCCTGGGCTGTCGACGGGAAGGATGCCGAAGATAGCGGTACGCTCCGGTGCGGTTTTCGGCGCCATCGGTGTTTTACCCCGATCGGCCGTACCGCCGTTGGGTCCGCTGCCCCTACGCTGTGGACCGCCGCCAAGATCACCACGGCGCGGGGGAACTGGGGAACGCCCGGCGGCCAGCGGTTTTCGATGCGGGGAAAGGTTCATGCGCACGCACACGCCGGAACGGCGCGGCCTCGGCACCCGGCGGCTCGGTGCCGCCCAGATCGTGTTCTTCATCGTCGCGGCGGCCGGTCCGCTGTACGCGGTCGCCGGCGGGGTTTCGGCGACTTACGCTGTGACAGGCAGTATCGGCGTGCCACTTTCGTTCGTGGTGCTGGCTCCGGTGCTCGCGTTGTTCGCCGCCGGTTACGCCGCGATGAGCCGCTACATCACGAACGCCGGCGCGTTCTACCCGTACGTCGCGCACGGGATCGGGAAATCGGCGGGCACCGGGGTCGCGTACGTCACGGTGGTCGCCTACAGCTCGATCCAGCTCGGGATCTACGGCATCTTCGGCCTTTCCGTTTCGACGTGGCTCGCCGCGCTGTTCGGCGTGACCGTGCCGTGGTGGCTGATCGCGCTGCTCACGGTGCTGGCCGCCGGCGCGGCCGGGGTGCTGCGCATCGACCTCGACGCGAAGGTGCTCGGTGTCGCGCTGGCGCTGGAAGTCGCCGTGCTGGTGGTGGCGGACGCCGGGCTGTTCGCGCACCCGGCGGGCGGGCACGTTTCGCTGACCCCGCTTTCACCGTCGAGCCTGTTCACCGGCGGTGTCGGCGCCGTCTTCGCGTTTTCCATCGCGGTTTTCCTCGGTTTCGAAGGCGCCGCGACCTACGGTGAGGAATGCCGCGACCCGAGCCGGACGGTCGGCCGCGCGACGTACATCGCGATCGGCCTGACCGCGGTGCTGTTCGTCGTTTCCGCACTGGGGATGGCGGTCGCGACGGGGCCCGGTCACATCGTCGAACGGGCCGCCGCCGAAGGGCCGGGACTGTTGTTCGGCCTGGCCGGGGAACACCTCGGTCCGGTGTTTTCCCACGTGGCCTACGTGTTGTTCCTGACCAGCCAGTGCGCCGCGATGCTGAGTTTCCACAACGCGGTGTCCCGCTACTTCTTCGCGCTCGGCCGGGAAGGGCTGCTGCCCGTCGGGTTCAGCCGCACGAGCAAGCGCACCGGCGCGCCGATCGGCGGTTCCCTGGTCCAAACCACGATCGCGTTCGTCGTCGTCGCGGCGTTCGCGCTGGCCGGCCGCGACCCGTTCACGGATCTGTTCACCTGGACCGGCGTCACCGCGTCGACCGGCGTCACGATCATCATGATCGCGGTATCGCTGTCCGTGGTCGGCTTCTTCCGGCGGCACCCGGGTGCGGAGACGCCTTGGCGGAGCCGGTTCGCGCCGCTGCTGGCCGCGCTGGCCCTGAGCGTGATCCTGGTGCTCGTCGTCGCCCACTTCGACGTCCTGCTCGGCCCGGAGGGCGCGAACCCGCTGCTGCGCTGGGGCCTGCCGGGGCTGCTGGTGCTGGCCGGGCTGGCCGGCTTCCTGCGGGCCGAGTCCCTGCGCACCCGGCGCCCGGACGTCTACGCCGGGATCGGCGGGCCGGTCCGTGAAGCCGAGGAGCCGGTGAGCCGATGAGCGACGTCCGGTCCGCGGGACCGTCCGATGTGGACACCGTCGTCGGCGTTCTCGTCGCGGCGTTCCAGGACGACCCGATGAGCCGCTGGATCTTCCCGGGCGACGACCGCCGCCGCACCCGCGCCCACCCGGCGTTCTTCCGCGCGCTCGCCGAGCTCGGCATCGCGACCGGGAACGTCGACGTGACCACCGACCACGCGGCCGCGGTGATCTGGACCCCCGCCGGGGGTGACACCGACGGCGACTTCCTGATCCCGGGGCTCGACGACGACGAGCTGCACCGGCTGGGCGCCCTGCTCGGCCTGATGGCCGCCCGCGAGCCGCGCGAACCGCACTGGCACGCGCAGTTCATCGGAGTCCTGCCCGGCCGGCAGCGGGAAGGCCTCGGCGCGCGGCTGCTCCGGCACGGCCTCGACCGCTACGACGCCGAAGGCGCGTGGACCTACCTCGAAGCCAGCTCACCGGAGAGCGCGCGGCTCTACCGGCGCCTCGGGTTCACCGACCACGGGCCGGCGTTCGCGCCGCCCGGCGGACCGCCGATGCAGCCGATGCGGCGTCTCCCGGGCTGAGCCGTACCGGCGAGTACAGTGCGCCTTCGAACGCGAGGAGGCAGACGTGACCGAACGCTTCGGCAGCTACCAGAACGAGCTCTACCTGCAGGGACTCGGTGGTCAGCTGCCGCCGTGCTCGACCGACGCGACGAAGCTCGAAGCGTCGGCCCGCGAGGTCATGGCGCCCGGCCCGTTCTCCTACGTCGCGGGCGCGGCCGGCTCCGGCGCGACCGCCCTGGCCAACCGCGAGGCGTTCGACCGCTGGCGCGTCGTGCCGCGGATGCTGACCGGTGCCACCGACCGCGACCTCTCGACCACGGTGCTCGGCACGCGGCTGCCCGCGCCGGTGGCCGTCGCCCCGGTCGGCGTCCAGTCGATCGTGCACCCGGACGCGGAGTCCGCCACCGCCCGCGCCGCCGCCTCGGTCGGCCTGCCGTTCATCCTGTCCACGGCGTCGTCCACCGGCATCGAGGACGTCGCCGAAGCCAACGGCGACGGCCCGCGCTGGTTCCAGCTGTACTGGCCCGGCGACCCGGACGTCTGCGCGAGCCTGCTGGCCCGGGCGAAGGCCTCCGGCTACACCGCGCTGGTCGTCACCCTCGACACGTGGACGCTGGCCTGGCGACCGTCCGATCTGGACCAGGCGTACCTGCCGTTCCTCAAGGGTGAGGGGCTGGCCGTCGGGTTCACCGACCCGGTGTTCCGCGGCCTGCTGGAGAAGACGCCGGAGGAGGACCCGCCTGCCGCGATCCTGCGCTGGATCGGCCTGATCACCGGCTCCGACCGGACCTGGGACCAGCTGCCGTTCCTGCGTGAGCACTGGGACGGCCCGATCGTGCTCAAGGGCATCCAGCACGTCGGCGACGCGCGCCGCGCGGCCGAGGCTGGGATGGACGGCATCGTCGTGTCCAACCACGGCGGCCGCCAGGTCGACGGCGCGATCGGCGCGCTGGAGGCGTTGCCGGGCATCGTCGCGGCGGTCGGCGACCGGCTGGAGGTGCTGTTCGACTCGGGCGTCCGCACCGGCGCCGACGTGCTCAAGGCGCTCGCGCTGGGCGCCCGCGCGGTGCTGCTGGGCCGCCCGTGGGTCTACGGGCTGGCGCACGCGGGCGAGGACGGCGTGCGGCACGTGCTGCGGAGCTTGCTGGCCGACTTCGACCTGACGATGGGACTTTCCGGCCACCGCACCCTCGCCGACCTGGGCCCGGACTCGCTCCAGCGGACGTGAGATAACAAATCGGGAAATCCGGGGACAGGGCTCGGACCGGCCATTATCGTTCGAGTCCCATTGCGGGCCGTCGGGGCGGCCTGCTCCCGTTTTTCCTTGCCCGTTGGGGGTTTTCCATGTCTTCCATCATGATGCGGATCGGCATCCTGTTCGCCGTCCTCGGCTTCGGCACCTTCGTCCTCGAGCAGTTCGACATGGAGTTCCGGCTGCTCTCGTGGGCCGACGACATGCAGCCGACGTTCGGGATCGTGCTGGGCCTGGTCGGCGTCGCGCTGATCATCGGCGCGCTGGTGCTCGGCCGGTCGAAGGCCACGCCGCAGCCGCAGCAGCAGTTCGCGCAGCAGCCGCCGGCGCCGGGCGCCCCGCAGGGCTACCCGGGCCAGCCGCAGCAGCAGTACCCGGGTCAGGCGCCCCAGCAGCAGCCGTACGCCCAGCAGCAGTACCCGCAGCAGCCGGGCCAGCCTCGCTGACGCTCGTCGTCCGTGAAGGCCACCTCGAGGGACTCTGAGTCCCTCAAGGTGGCCTTCACGGCGTTTCGGGGTGCCGCCGGTCACGCCGGGGGGATATTCAGGAG